>NZ_JNXJ01000030.1:0-142934 GCF_000716625.1 Streptomyces bikiniensis
CAGGACTGGGCGAAGGCGGCCGGGTTCTGCACGGCCTGGCCGAAGCCGCCGGACCAGGTCCAGCCGCCGAAGGACCACAGGACCTTGATGTGCGGGTACGCCTTCTTCAGCTTGCGGAGCTGGTTGAAGTTGCCGCGCAGCGGCTGGTCCCAGGTGTCGGCGACGCCGTCGACCGACTGGTCGGCGGTGTACGCCTTGTCGTAGTCGGCGTAGGAGTCGCCGATGGTGCACTTGCCACCCTGGACGTTGCCGAAGGCGTAGTTGATGTGGGTGATCTTGGACGCGGAGCCCGAGGTCACGATGTTCTTCACGTGGTAATTGCGCCCGTAGACGCCCCAGTTGGTGAAGTAGCCCAGCTTGACCGCGTTCGGCGGCGGCGGGACGTCCGGGCCGCCGGTGGTGCGGACCGGGACCGGGCCGGCGGCGGGGCCGGTCTGGTCGATGGTGTCGCGGGCGACGACCGTGTAGCTGTAGTCGGTGCCGGCGGTCAGGCCCGTGTCGGTGTGGGTGAGGCCCGTGGTGGTGGCGACCTTCGTGCCGTCGCGCAGCACGTCGTAGTTCTTGACGCCCTTGTCGTCGGTGGCCGCGGTCCAGGTGAGCTTGACCGAGGTGTTGGTGACGTTCGAGGCGACCGGGGTGCCGGGGGCGGAGGGCGGGTTGTCGCCCGGCTGGGTGGAGCCGTCGCACGGAGCGCCGTTGATCTTGCAGCCGGTGGGCGCGCCGGAGCCGGTGCCGTTGTAGCCGAAGGAGACGGAGGCGCCGGGGGCGAGGGTGCCGTTCCAGCCGACGTTCTTGGCGGTCCAGTGGGTGCCGGAGCTGGTGACGGTGGCGTCCCAGGCGGAGGTGACCGCGGTCCCGGTGGGGTAGTCCCACTCGACGGTCCAGGAGGTCAGGGTGGTGGTTCCGGTGTTCTTGACGGTCCAGCTGCCGCCGAAGCCGGAGCCCCAGTCCTGGGTCTTGGTGTAGGTGGCCGTGGCCGAGGTGGCCGCTTCGGCGGGGGTGGCGAGACCGACCATGGCGGCCAGTGGCACGACGAGGGCGGTCAGACCGGCAGCGGCCCGGTGTCTGAACCCGGCTCTGCGCGTCGGTGCTTGAGTGCTCAACGGTGCTCCTCAAGTTGCGGACGGGGTGGGGGTGGTCCGTGAAGATGCGCGCGCCCCGCGAGCGTAGGAAGGTCTGGACCAATCGTCAAGAGGTCCAGACCAACGTAAGCGCGTCCTCCTACGCCCCCAACTCCTGCGCCAGAACCGCCGCTTGGACCCGGCTCCGCAGGCCGAGCTTGCCCAGCACCTTGCTGACGTGCGTCTTCACCGTCGCCTCCGCCATGTCGAGCCGTACCGCGATCTCCGCGTTCGACAGCCCCCGGCCGAGCGCCGAGAGGACCTCCCGCTCCCGGGGCGTCAGCGCGTCCAGGACGGCGGGGTCCGTTCCCCGCTCCGCCGCGGACGGCCGGCCGGACGCGGCGAACTCCGCGATGAGCCGCCGCGTCACCGCCGGGGCGATCAGCCCCTCGCCGCGCGCCACCGTCCGCACCGCCTCGATCAGCTCCCCGGCCTCCGCGTTCTTCAGGAGGAAGCCCGCCGCCCCCGCCCGCAGCGCTCCGAAGACGTACGCGTCCAGGTCGAAGGTGGTCAGCACGAGCACGTCCGCGAGGCCCTCCGCGACCACGATCCCGGTCGCCGTCACCCCGTCCATCCGGGGCATCTGCACGTCCATCAGGACCAGGTCCGGCCGCAGCTCGCGGGCCAGCTCCACCGCCCGCTCCCCGTCGGCCGCCTCCCCGACCACCTCGACGTCCGGCGCGTTGCCCAGGATGAGGACCAGACCCGCCCGTACCGCGCTCTGGTCCTCGGCGACCACCACCCGCACCGTCATGCCCGCTCCCCGGCGAATGCCGCCCGCACCGTCATGTCCGCTCCTCGTCGCTCGCGTCCACGGGCAGCTCCGCCCGCACCCGCCACAGTCTCCGCCCCCCGCCGTCCGTCACCTCACCCGCCCGGAAGGCCCCGCCGAGCAGGGCCGTCCGCTCCCGCATCCCCACCAGGCCCGCCCCCGAGCCGGGCGCGGTCGGCCCGGGACGCTCCCCGTACGGACTGGTCACCTCGACCGCGAGGGCGCCCGGCTCCCGGGCGAGCAGCACCCGGACCTCGCCGGGCGCCGCGTGCTTGAGCGCGTTCGTCAGCGACTCCTGCACGATCCGGTACGCCGCCAGCTCCACCGGCGCGGGCAGCCCCGCCCCCTTCTCCCGGGCGTCGTCGAGGACGAAGGACAGCCCGCTCGGCCCGCCGTTCGTCCCGGCCTGGGCGATCAGCGCGTCCAGGGCGGCGAGCGTCGGCGCGGCCGCCGGTTCCGCGTCCTCGCCGCTCTCCCGCAGGAGCCCGATGAGCCGGCGCATCTCGGCGAGCCCCGCCACGCTGTTCTCCCGGATGACCGTCAGCGCCTGCCGGGTCGTGCCCGGGTCGTCGAGCGAGAGCGCGGCCGTGGAGTGGATCGCGATCGCGGACAGGTGGTTGGCGACCATGTCGTGCAGCTCCCGCGCCATCCGGGCCCGCTCCGCCACCACCGCCTGCGTCCGGTCCATCTCGGCGAGCAGCGCCGTCTGCTCCGCCCGCAGCCGGGCCGCCTCCGCCGCCTCCCGGTGGTTGCGCACGGCGGCGCCCGTCAGGGCGGGCATGAAGGAGACCATGCCCGTGAGCACCCCGACGACCAGGGCGGCCGCGTTCTGCCACCAGACGAGGAAGCCGACCGTCACCACGACCGTGACCAGCCCGGTCGAGTACGGGATCCGGCGCGCGGAGGCGGGGTTCCCGTACACGACGGCCGCGTAGACCACGTCCGTGAACATCAGGATCGTGACCAGGTTCCCGTTGGTGAACTGGTCGGCGACGACCGCGGCCGTGGCGACGGTCAGCGCCGTCCGCGGCAGCGTCCGGCGCACCACCTCCGCCCCGGCCGTCGCCGCGAGCGGGACCAGGGGCGCCCACTGCTGGTGGAAGAGGCGGCCGCCCGTCGTGTACAGGCCGAAGGACCACAGGAGCAGCCCGCAGGCGAGCCCCAGGGAGCCCATGAGCAGGTCGAAGCGGTGCGGACGGGGGAGCGCCGCCGGGCGGGGGAGCGTCACGTACCCATCCAACACGCCCGTCCCCGCCCCGGCCTCCTCGTCCGGGCCGATCCGCCCCTCCGCCGAACGATGTAGAGGGGATTCGTCACCGGCGACGACGAACCGCGCCCGGAGCCACGGGACGCTGAAGGGGAACCGAAAGGGGAACCCTCGTGATCGTCACGCTGATCGTCGTCTGCGAGGTCGGCTTCTGGGTCCTGCTGGCCGCCGGCCTCGCCACCCGCTACCTGCTGAAGATGCCCCGGGCGGGCCTGGCCCTGCTCCTGTGCGAACCGCTCCTGGAGGTCCTGCTCCTCGTCGTCACCGCGATCGACCTCAAGAACGGCGCCGATCCCAGCTGGAAGCACGGTCTCGCCGCGCTCTACATCGGCTACACCGTCGGCCACGGCCACCGCACGGTGAAGTGGCTCGACGGCCACGCCGCCCACCGCTTCGGCGGCGCCCCGCCGCCGGTCAAGCCGCCGCGGTACGGCATGGCCCGCGCCCGCCACGAGGGCGCGGTCTGGCTCGGCTCGGCGACCGCCGCCGCCGTCGCCTCGGGCCTGCTGCTCCTGGCCGCCTGGTACGTCGGTGACGACGGGAACACCGAGAGCCTGCACAGCTGGATCTTCATCGCCTGGCGGGCGGCCGGCATCCACGGCCTGATCGCGCTCAGCTACGCGATCTGGCCGAAGAAGGCGCCGGGGCACGACTCCGGGAAGGCCCCGGAGAAAGCCCCGGACAAGGCTCCCGGGGAGGCCTCAGCGGTCCCCGCCCGGGACCCAGAGCACGTCCCCGACCGCCTTGTTGGCCGTGCGCGCGAGGATGAAGAGCAGGTCCGATAGGCGGTTGAGGTACGTGGCGGTCAGCGGGTTCATCGTCTCGCCGTGCACCTCCAGGGCCGCCCAGGTGGAGCGCTCCGCCCGCCGGACCACCGTGCACGCCTGGTGCAGCAGCGCCGCCCCGGGCGTGCCGCCCGGCAGGATGAAGGAGCGCAGCTTCTCCAGCTCCTCCAGGAAGCGGTCGCAGTCGGCCTCCAGCTTGTCGACGTAGGACTGCTCCACCCGCAGCGGGGGGTACTGCGGGTTCTCCACGACGGGGGTGGAGAGGTCCGCGCCGACGTCGAAGAGGTCGTTCTGGACGCGGACGAGGACCTTCACGACCTCCTCGTCGAGCCGGCCGAGGGCGATCGCCGTACCGATCACGGCGTTCGCCTCGTTGGCGTCGGCGTAGGCCGAGATCCGCAGGTCCGTCTTGGCGGTGCGGCTCATGTCGCCGAGCGCCGTGGTGCCCTTGTCGCCGGTACGGGTGTAGATGCGCGTCAGATTGACCATGGCGCCAGCGTAGTCAGGCGCCCGCGCTCCGGAACGTCCGTGTGCCGATCGTCACCGCGAGCGCCGCCAGGGCGAGGGCGACGAGCACCCCGTACAGCACGGCCGGGGTCGTGTAGTGGCCGATGTACGCCTCCCGGACCGCGTCCACCAGGTAGCGGAACGGGACCAGGCGCGAGAGCAGGTCGAGCCAGCCGGGGGCGAGGGCCATCGGCAGCATCAGGCCCGACAGCAGCATCATCGGCAGGGCGAGCGTGTTGACGGCGGGGCCGAACGCCTGCGGGCTCGGCAGCTTCAGGGCGAGCGCGTACGAGAGGGAGGCCAGTGCCACCGAGAGCAGCGCCACGAAGCCGAAGCCGATCAGGACCCCGGGGAGCGGCGCCCGCAGCCCCATCGGCAGCGCCGCCAGGACGAGCAGCACGGCCTGGAAGACGAAGAGCGAGGCGTCCCGCAGCACCCGGCCGAGCAGCAGCGCCAGCCGGCTCACCGGGGTGGCCCGCATCCGGTCGAGCACGCCCCAGTTCTTCTCCATGATGATCGAGAAACCGGCGAACGAGGCGCCGAAGAGGCCGAGCTGGAGCAGCAGGCCGGGGACGAGGACCTGCCAGGAGTCGCCCTCGCGGCCCAGCGGGAGGCCGGTGAGCAGCGGCCCGAAGAAGAGCAGGTGGAGCAGCGGCATCAGGACGCCGAAGAGGATCTGGAACGGGGAGCGCAGGGTCTGGCGGGCGTACCGGCCGAAGACCAGCGCCGTGTCGTGGAACAGGGACATCGCGGGACTCCTAGACGGCTGCGGGGGAGGGGTCGGCGGGGGCGGGGCCGCGTCCGGTGACGGCGAGGAAGGCCTCCTGGAGGGTGGTGGCGCCGTGCGCGGCCTTGAGCCCGGCGGGGCTGTCCTCGGCGACGATCGTCCCCCCGTCCACGATCACGAGCCGGTCGGCGAGGGCGTCGGCCTCGTCCAGGTAGTGGGTGGTGAGGACGACGGTGGTGCCGTGCTCGTCGCGCAGGCGGCGCACGAGCGCCCACAGGTCGGCGCGGCTGCCGGGGTCGAGGCCGGTCGTCGGCTCGTCGAGGAAGAGCAGTTCCGGTCGGTGGACGAGGCCCAGGGCGAGGTCGAGCCGGCGGCGCTGGCCGCCGGAGAGCGCCGGGGTCCTGCGGTCGAGAAGGCCGGTGAGGCCGAGGTCGGCCGCCAGCTCCCCGGCACGGGCCGCCGCGCCCGCCCGGTCCATGCCGTGGAGGCGGGCCTGGAGGACGAGTTCGGCGCGGACGGTCTCCTGGGGGTCGAGCCCGCCGGACTGGGCGACGTACCCGATCCGTCGGCGGACGGCGGCGGGGTTCCGCACGAGGTCGTGGCCGGCGACGGTGGCGGTGCCGCCGGTGGGCGGCAGGAGCGTGGTGAGCATCCGGAGGGTGGTCGTCTTGCCGGCTCCGTTGGGTCCGAGGAGACCGACGACCTCGCCGGACCGGACGGTCAGGTCGATCCCGCGGACGGCCTCCACGGGACCGCTCTCGGTCATGAAGGTCCGGAAGAGCCCGGACGTGCTGATGAGGGACATGTGCCCAGAAAAACAGAGCCACCCCAAAATTGCAATCTCTCCAAAATTCATGGGAGCGCAAGTTTTCAGGGTGTCTAGGATGAGGGCATGGCCGAGGGACTCAGGGAGCGCAAGAAGCGCGAGACGAAGCAGCGGATCTCCGACGTCGCCACCGGGCTCTTCCTGGAGCGCGGCTTCACGGGCGTGACGGTCGCGGACGTCGCCGAGGCGGCCGACGTCTCCGTCAACACCGTCTACAACTACTTCCCCGCCAAGGAGGACCTCTTCCTCGACCGCATGGACGGCGTCACCCTGCGCCTCGCCCGCATGATCCGCGGCCGCGACCGGGGCGAGTCCGCCGCCCACGCCGTCCTGCGGGAGCTGCGCCAGGACATCGGGGCCGTGTCGCCCGCGTACGGACTCATGGACGGCTTCGACGCCTTCATGAACGTCATCGAGCACGCCCCCACCCTCAAGGCCCGCCTCTTCCACCTCCAGGAACAGGTCCGCGACGCCGTCGTCACCACCCTCCGCGAGGAGACCGGCGCCGCCGACGACGACCCGCTGCCGCTCCTCGTCGGCGGCCAGCTCGCCTGGATCGAGAACACGGTCGTCGCCTACATCACCGGTGAGATGACCGCGGGCCGCCGGGCGACCGCCGTCTCCCGCGAGGCCCTCGTCCTCCTCGACGAGATCGAGGAGCTGCTGAGCGACAAGGTCCTGACGTACGCCGTACGAACCTGAACGCGCCCGCCCGCCGCCTGTCGCGAGTGTGACGTCCGTCAAAGAGGGCGTGACGCGCATTACTTAGCGGTCACATGGCGGCCCCGGACCGCTAATCTCCGCCGGAGAGCCAGAAGTGAACAGGCGTGGAGGGGTGGAACATCGTGGCCAGGAAGCTCGCCGTCATCGGGGCCGGACTCATGGGATCCGGCATCGCACAGGTCTCGGCACAGGCGGGCTGGGACGTCGTCCTGCGTGACGTCACCGACGCCGCCCTGACCCGCGGCACCGACGGCATCAAGGCGTCGTACGACCGCTTCGTCGCCAAGGGGAAGCTGGACGCCGCCGACGCGGACGCCGCCCTCGGCCGGATCACCGCCACCACCGACCTCGAAGCCGTCGCGGACGCCGACGTGATCGTCGAGGCCGTCTTCGAGAACCTCGACGTCAAGCACGAGATCTTCCGCTCGCTCGACAAGGTCGCCAAGGACGGCGCCGTCCTCGCCTCCAACACCTCCGCGATCCCGATCACCAAGATCGCCGCGGTGACCGGGCGCCCCGAGGCCGTCGTCGGCACCCACTTCTTCTCCCCGGTCCCGATGATGCAGCTCTGCGAGCTCGTCCGCGGCTACAAGACCAGCGACGCCACCCTCGCCGCCGCCCGCGCCTTCGCCGAGTCCGTCGGCAAGACCTGCATCGTCGTCAACCGCGACGTCGCCGGCTTCGTCACCACCCGGCTCATCGCCGCCCTCGTCGTCGAGGCCGCCAAGCTCCAGGAGTCGGGCGTCGCCACCGCCGAGGACATCGACACCGCCTGCAGGCTCGGCTTCGGCCACGCCATGGGCCCGCTCGCCACCGCCGACCTGACCGGCATCGACATCCTGGTGAACGCGGCGAACAACATCTACACCGAGTCCCAGGACGAGAAGTTCGCGCCGCCGGAGGTGATGCGCCGGATGGTGGACGCGGGTGACATCGGGCGCAAGAGCGGGCAGGGCTACTACACGTACTGAGCGGACCGGGGCTGTCGGGGCCCCGCCCGTACGGACACACGGGCCCACGGAACGAGTACCGGCCCCGGCCCGCCCACCCCGCCCTCACTCCACGGGGTGAATTTCGGTACTGGATCGCTGACAAGGCGCAACGCTTCTGCCGGTGCGGCAGTCAGTTGTTGCAAGACGGAGCACTCTCGGGGAGCGCATATGCACATCAGGGGCGACCATGTCGAGCTGGTCGTCGGGGGCCGCCTCGACGTCCGCAGCGCGGCGGACGCCCGTACGGTCCTGCACTCGGCCGTCGACGACGGAGTCGGCGACCTGGTGCTCGACCTGACAGGGCTCGACTCCTGGGACGCCACCGGGCTCGGCGTCATCATGGGCGCCCACCGGCGGGCCGGCCGCTGCGGCCGGCGCCTGGTCCTGCGCGGGGTGCCGCCCCAGATGCAGCGCCTCCTCGTCGCCACCCGGCTGCACCGCATCCTCGCCATCGAGGGCGGCCTCGCCCTGGAGTCGCTGCCCCGGGTCTGAGAACCGCCCCCGAGAGGAGGCCGGAGCGGACCGACGGCGCGAACCAGGCGTCACGCTCAATCCTCACAAGACCGTGACGTCTTGGTCTCGGGAGCACCCCGACTGTTCCCGGAGGTCCGGCCACGGTCTAGGGTTTCGGCCGTCCGCACATTCGGCCGTCCGCACGAGGACGCGACCCACCCGGCGGGCCCGCACACCGCTTCTTGGGGGCTAGGACCATGGACCCGATCAACCCGGGGCCGGAGGAGTACGGTCACGACACCGAGGGCGAGGAGGCCCGCCAGGGCCGCGGCGTGCCCGCACCCGCGGCCACGCCCGCGCGCGCCCGCGTCGTCCGGCTCGTCTCCGGCGAGCTCCTCCTCACCGTCAACCCCGTCGACGGCAGCGAGATCGAACCCTGCCCGCCCGGACAGGAGCCGGAGGCCCCGCGCCCCCGCACCCCCGAGGAGCGCGCCGAGGCCGCCCGCGCCGCCGCCCCGCCCGTACCGCCCGGCCCGGCGGCCCCCGCCCTGCCCCTCCTCGAACGCCAGGAGGAGCGCGAACGCCTCACCGCGATCCTCGGCCGCGGCCGCTCCGTGCGGCTCCTCGGCGTCCCCGGATCCGGCCGCACCGCCCTCCTCGACGCGGTCGCCGCCGACTGCGCAGGCCTCGCCCCCGACGGCGTCGTCCGCCTCTCCGGCCACCACCGCACCGCCGGCGAACTCCTCCACGAGCTCTTCGCCGCCGTCCGGCACGCCCCCGGGCAGCGCCCCGACCGGGCCGCCCTCCTCGACCGGCTCCGCGACGTCGGCGCCGTGGTCGTCGTCGACGACCTGGAGTTCGGCGGCGCCGCCCTCGACGAACTCCTCACCGCCGCCCCCGAGTGCGCCTTCCTCCTCGCCGCGGCCCCCGACACCCCCGCCCCCTCGGCCGGCACCCAGCTGGAGGAGGTCCTCCTCGCCGGTCTCGGCCGCGGCGCCGCCCTCGCACTCCTGGAGAGCGCCGTCGGCCGCACCCTCACCGACGAGGAGGCCAACTGGGCCGGCGACCTGTGGTTCGAGTCCGAGGGCCTGCCCCTCCGCTTCGTCCAGGCCGGCGCCCTGCTCCGCCAGCGCGACCGGCTGCGCGTCACCCCCGCCGAGTTCGACGCCTTCGGCGCCCTCGAAGAGGCCTTCGGACCCACCGACCCCGACGCGGCGGCGAAGGCCGCGGCCGCCGCCTTCGACGGCGCCGGCGACCCCGACGTCGAACTGCGCGAGATACCCCTGCCCAGCCTCGGCGAGGGCGCCGCCCCCGCCGCCCTCCTCGCCTCCCGGCTCAGCCGCTCCGCCCAGACCGCCCTGCGCTTCGCCGTCGCCCTCGGCGGCGAGGTCCCGCACCAGGCCCACCTGCCCGCCCTGGTCGGCGACACCCACGCCGACGCCGCCCTCGGCGAGCTCGTGGCCTGCGGCCTGCTCTCCCCGGCCGGCCCCCGCTACCGGCTCGCCGCCGGGGTCCTCACCCAGCTCCTCGCCCAGGGGTACGAGCCCGGGGCCGCCGACCGCGCCCACACCGCCGCCCAGCACTACGCCTGGTGGGCCGCCCACCCCTCCGTCACCCCCGAGCGGGCCGCCGCCGAGGCCGACGCCCTGCTCGCCGCCCTCACCGCCCTCCTCCCGGGCAGCGCCGCCGACGCCGAAGCCGCCGCCGAGCACCGGGCCACCGCCGTCCTCCTCGCCCGCGCCGCCGCCCCCGCCTTCGCCGCCGGACTGCACTGGGGCGCCTGGGAACGGGCCCTGCGCGCCGGCCAGGAGGCCGCCCGGCTGACCGGGGACGTCGCGGAGGAGGCCTACTTCCACCACGAGCTCGGCGTCCTCGCGATCTGCGCGGGCAACCTGGAGCGGGCCCGCGCCGAGCTGGAGGCCTCCATCGGCATGCGCGGGGTCCTCGCCGACAAGCGCGGCACCGTCGCCGGCCGCCGGGCGCTCGCCCTCGTCGCCGACCTCTCCGGGGAACACGCCGTCCCGGCCGCCCTCCGCGCCGAGGGGCCCGTCTCCCCGCCGCGCGGCACCCCGGCCGCCCGCCCGGCCCTCCCCGGCCCGGAGCCGGTCACGGCCCCGCTGCCCGGCGGACCCGCGCGGACCCCGGCCCCCGCCTTCCCCGGCTTCGCCGACACCTTCTCCGGCTTCGCCGAGAATACCCCCGCGCCCGCCGCGCCCCCCGAGCCGGCGAAGGACGGCCGCTCCGGCCTCGCCGGCGGCATCCTCGCCGGCGCCCGCCGCAACCTCGTCGCCGTCGGCGCGGGCGCGCTCCTCGTCGCCGCCCTCGGCACCGTCGTGACCCTCGGCGCCACCTCCGGCAACGGCGAGGACCCGGCCCCGCAGCGCGTCACCTCCGACAGCACCGCGACCCAGGGCGCCCCCGACGACGGGACCGACACCGAGGAGACGCCCGAGGACGCCGAACCGGGGGAGACGAACACCCCCACCGGCTCCGCCACCCCGAGCCCCTCCGGCTCCGGCAGCGCCTCGCCGTCCTCCTCCACGAGCCCCGGCGCCACCGGCGGCTCGCCGTCCTCCTCGCCCTCGGACGACCCGTCGGCGACGACGTCCCCGACGGAGACGACGGGGCCCACGTCCCCGACGTCGAGGCCGACCACGACGGGCGGCCCGAAGCCGACGACGACGTCCCCGAAGCCGAGTCCTCCGTCGCCGTCGACGCCGACGACCCCTCCGACGACACCGCCCACCGAACCGGAGCCGACGGACCCGGAGCCCACCCCCTCCGCGTCCGAGGAGGGCAGCCCCAGCAACTCCGCCTCCGCCTCCCTCGACAGCGCCCCCGCCCCCGGCGGCTCCACGCCCACGGAGACCCCCGCCTGACCCGTACCGCCATACGGAAGAACGGGAACGGCCCCGGGGCGCGTGTCCACGCACCCGGGGCCGTCCCCGTACCGTCCGTACCGCCCTAGAACAGCCGCAGCTTGTCGTCCTCGATGCCGCGCAGGGCGTCGTAGTCGAGGACCACGCAGCCGATCCCGCGGTCCGTCGCGAGGACCCGCGCCTGCGGCTTGATCTCCTGGGCCGCGAAGACGCCCTTCACCGGCGCCAGGTGCGGATCGCGGTTGAGCAGTTCCAGGTAGCGGGTCAGCTGCTCGACGCCGTCGATCTCACCGCGCCGCTTGATCTCCACCGCGACCGTCGCGCCGTCCGAGTCCCGGCACAGGATGTCCACGGGGCCGATCGCGGTCGGGTACTCGCGGCGGATCAGGGAGTAGCCCGCGCCGAGGGTCTCGATGCGGTCGGCGAGCAGCTCCTGGAGGTGCGCCTCCACCCCGTCCTTGATGAGGCCCGGGTCCACGCCCAGCTCGTGCGAGGAGTCGTGGAGGACCTCCTCCATCGTGATGATCAGTTTCTCGCCCGCTTTGTTGATCACGGTCCAGACGCCCGCGTCGTCGCCGGTGCCCTCCTTCAGAGTGCACGGCGGGGACATCCAGTTGAGCGGTTTGTACGCCCGGTCGTCCGCGTGGATGGAGACGCTGCCGTCTGCCTTGACCAGGATCAGACGGGGCGCGGAGGGCAGGTGGGCGGTGAGCCGGCCCGCGTAGTCGACGGAACAGCGGGCGATGACGAGACGCATGGTCGGCAACGCTACAAGACGGGCGCTCTTCCGCGCGATTCGGGCATCGCCCGGAACCCGGAGGGGGATCTTCATGAGCCGAACACCCGTCGGTTATCGGCCGGTTGTGTGTCCCATCTTCTGGTGCGGCCAGGACTGCGCGCTTACCGTGGAAGCTGGAGGTCGTCGTCCGGGCACGCTGCGTGGCGGACGGCCCGGCCTCCGCCCTGCCCGCAAGACCCCGTCCGCGGGGTCGCGAGAGGAGAACCCATGTCGCTCGACGTCTCACCGGCCCTGTTGGAACAGGCCGAGCGAGGCGAGGTCGACGAAGCCGACTTCGTCGACTGCGTCCGGACCTCCCTGCCCTACGCATGGGAGATGATCAGCTCTCTGGTGGCCCAGCTGAAGGTCGACGGCGGAGAGTTCGCCGACAACCAGACGCCGCCGCCGAATGAGCAGGCACGCGGTCAGCTGCTGCGCGCACTCGCGAGCGACGCCATCCGTGGCGCCCTGCAGCGGCACTTCGGGGTGCGTCTCGCCTTCCAGAACTGCCACCGGGTGGCGGTCTTCCCGCTGGACCCGGCGGTGGACGACCGGCTCGCCCGCTTCACCTCCATAAGGGGGCAGCTTCTGAACCAGTCCCCGGAACTGCGCGACTGCTGAGACACGGTGCTGCCGCTCCCCGTCGCGGGAGAAGGGGGCCGGTGCGCGTCGACGCGCACCGGCGCGAAGGGATGCCGGAGCGGCAGCACGGTCACCGGACGAACGGCACCGCGCCGCCCCGCCCCGGGCGCCCGCCGCCTCACACCAGGAGCGGCAGGACCTCCGCGCCGAGGCGCCGGACGTTCTCCTCGGTCGCCGCGAGGTCGCCCGAACCCTCCGCGAGCAGGGCGAAGCGCGTGATGCCCGTGCGCTCCGCCGTCGCCGCCAGCCGGTCCGCCGCGAGCCGGGGCGTGCCCACCGGGTGCAGTCCGCACAGCAGCTCCGTGTACGCCACGGGGTCCCGCATCGACCGGTGCCGGCCGTCCACCGTCACGTGCGCGTCGAGCCCCTGCCGCAGCCAGCCGGGCATCGCCTTCACCAGCGCCTCGGCCGCGTCCTCGTCCCGGTCCGCCAGCTGGGCCACGCCCGCCGACACGTGGTGGGAGCCGATCCGCGCCGTCTCCTCCGGGTCCCGCCCGGCCTCCCGGGACCAGCGGGTCCAGGCCGCGACCATCTCCGCCTTGTCCTCGTCGCCGCAGTGCATCCCGAGCAGCATCGGCAGACCGCGCTCGGCGGCAAGCCGCACGCTCTTCGGCGAGGTGCACGCCACCACCACCTCCGGGGCCGCCTCCCCGCCGATCAGCTCGTCCGGCCGGGGCACCACCGGCACCTCCCGGAAGGAGAACCGTTCGCCCCCGGCGCCGACGCGCGGCTCGGTCAGCCAGCGGAGGAGCAGGTCGAGCGATTCGGGGAACCCCGTCTCGTACGCGTCGAGACCCGCGCCGAACACCTCCAGGTCGATCCACGGCCCGCCCCGGCCCACCCCGAGGGTGAACCTGCCGCCCGAGGTGAGGTGCAGCAGCGCCGCCTGCTCGCCCAGGGCCACCGGATGGACGGTCGGCAGCACGCTCACCGCCGTGCCGACCCGCAGCCGCCGGGTGCGGCCGAGGAGCAGCGCCGCCAGCGTCACCGCCGAGGGACACACCCCGTACGGCACGAAGTGGTGCTCGGCCAGCCAGACGGAGTCGAGCCCCGCCTCCTCGGCGACCTCGGCGGTCCGCACCGCCCGGTGCAGCGCCTCTCCCTGTCCCTGGCCCGGGAACTGGGCGGCCAGAACGAACGTACCCACGCGCATCGCCTTGTGCCTCCTTGCGGCCGACGCGTATCTCCCCCTCGTACCGGCAACAACGCCTGACACGTGCCAAAGGCAACGGCCGTTCATGAAGTTCTTGCGATTTTCGGTCGGGCCCCGGCCCACCGGGCCCGGGGCACCGCATCGCGGCCCGTAGGCTGGAGGGAACCGTCCGTGTTCCCCGATCCCGTGAGGTGTGCCCGTGTCCCCGCGTCACAACCGCGCCCGAGGCCGCGAGAGGTCCGCGCCCCAGGACGACCACGGCGACCGGTACGGCGGGGCGCAGCGCACCGAGAGCTGGCAGGGCGAGGAGTGGTACGTGCGCCTAGTCGCCGGGGCCAGCGCGCCCGGCAAGCGCTACCGCTGCCCCGGCTGCGACCAGGAGATCCCGTCCGGCGCCCCGCACGTGGTCGCCTGGCCGGAGTACGGGGGAGTGGACGACCGGCGCCACTGGCACAAGGCCTGCTGGAACGCGAAGGACCGCCGCACCAGCCGGGTGCAGCGGTCCCGCAACGCGCCGAGGTACTGAGGAGCCGGAGCGGCTACACGTCCCGGCTGTTCAGCAGGGCGTAGGCGCCGGCGAGCACCACCGCCGCCGTGCCCCCCATGATCAGCAGCGGCTCCCAGCCCGCCGGACCGTCCTCGCCGAACGGCGGCTGCGCGCTGTAGAGCGCGATCATCTGCGAGGGGATGGCGTACGTGAACAGCCACTCCTGCACCGACTTCAGCGCCACGGAGAACATGAACAGGGCCGCCACGAGCGGCAGGAGCAGCAGGCCGATCATCACCGTGATCGCACCCGCCGAGTGCCGGATGATCGTGCCGATCGCCAGCGACAGCAGCCCGAGCGCGGCCAGGTAGGCACCCGTGCCGACCGTCGCGCGCAGCCACTCGTCCGCCGACGGCTCCGCCGCGTCCACCAGGGCGACCTGCGCGAGCGCGACCAGCGTCGCGACCACCGTGGTGACCGTGAAGACCAGCAGGAAGAAGACGATCGCCTTCGCCGTGAGGACCCGGGCCCGGCTCGGGCAGGCCGTCAGCGTCGTGCGGATCATGCCCGTGCCGTACTCCGAGGCGATCGTGAGCACCCCGAGCGTGATCACGCAGATCGACGCCGGCAGCATCCCGAAGAAGCCGAACCCGAGCGCCGTCTCCTCGTCCATCGAGACCTCGGAGGACGCGGCGATGGCCGCCACGCCCAGGCCGATGACCACCATCAGCAGGATCATGACGCCGAGCGTCCACATCGTCGACCGCACCGAGCGGATCTTCGTCCACTCGGAGGCGAGGGCGTCCCCGAGGTGCGCCCGGCGGACCGGGATGGGGGAGACGTAGGCGTGCGGCGCCGGGGCGTGCTGCGGGTGGGCGGGGGCGGTCATCGGGCGTCCTTGGGAGTGTCGCTCGGCCGGGGGGCGGCCTGAGGGGCGTACGGACCGGGCGCGGGAGCGGGAGCGGGCGCGTGGCCGGGGGCCTGCGGCGCCGTGGCGTACGGGTTCTGTCCGGGCGGCGGCGGGGCGTACCAGCCCTGCTGCGGCACGTCCTGGACCGACGGCTGCTGCGGCACCCCGTACCCCGGCTGCCCGGGCTGGAGCGGCGGCTGGAGGTGGGCGAGCCGGTCGTCGGTGGACCGGTAGTCCACGGCGCCCTGCGTCAGGCGCATGTACGCCTCCTCCAGGGACGCCTGGTGCGGGGACAGCTCCCAGAGCCGTACGTCCGCGTCGTGCGCCAGGTCGCTGATCCTCGGCAGGGGCAGGCCGGTCACCCGCAGCGCCCCGTCCGGCTCGGAGAGGACCTGGCCGCCGGCCTCCGTCAGGACCGTCGTCAGCTTCTCCCGCTGCGCCGGCTCGGTCCCCGGCGTCCGCACCCGGGCGAAGTCGGCGGAGTTCGCCGAGATGAAGTCCTTGACGCTCATGTCCGCGAGCAGCTGCCCCCGGCCGATCACGATCAGGTGGTCCGCCGTCAGCGCCATCTCGCTCATGAGGTGGCTGGAGACGAAGACCGTCCGGCCCTCCGCGGCCAGCTTCTTCATCAGGTTCCGCACCCAGAGGATGCCCTCGGGGTCCAGGCCGTTGACGGGCTCGTCGAAGAGCAGCACCTGCGGGTCGCCGAGGAGCGCCGCCGCGATGCCGAGCCGCTGGCCCATGCCGAGCGAGAAGCCCTTCGAGCGCCGCTTGGCCACGTCCTGGAGGCCGACCACGCCCAGGACCTCGTCCACCCGCTGCGCCGGGATGCCGGCGAGCTGGGCGAGCGAGAGCAGATGGCTGCGCGCGCTCCGGCCGCCGTGCACGGCCTTGGCGTCCAGGAGCGCGCCCACCTGCCGCGGCGCGTTCGGCAGCTGCCGGAACGGGTGGCCGCCGATCGTCACGTGGCCCGCGGAGGGCTGGTCGAGCCCGAGGATCATCCGCATCGTCGTGGACTTGCCGGAGCCGTTGGGCCCCAGGAAGCCGGTGACGACACCGGGCCTCACCCGGAAGGAAAGGTCGTACACGGCCGTCTTGGCGCCGTAGCGCTTCGTCAGGCCGACTGCCTCGATCATTCTGCAGCCCCATCGACAGGTCGGTCGCATCCGTGCCGGGGCGCGGCGTCAGTCGGCCGGAGCCCCCCGTATGAGCTAGGAGCTTATCCAGGGGTTGACGGTTCCGGCCAAACAGAAAGCGTCGGGCGTCCCGGTTCCGGGGATCAGGCGTCCCGCTTCCTCAGCACCAGGTAGCCGCCGAGCAGCGCCGCCGCCACCCACAGCAGCATGATCCCGAGCCCGCCCCACGGGCCGTACGGGACCTTCTCCGAGTCCAGGGCGCCCGGCACGACCTGCATGATCTTCGACCCGGCCTGGTCCGGGAAGTAGCGGGCGACCTCCTTGGCCTTGGGCACCGCCGCGAGGATCTGCGACACCAGGAAGAAGAACGGCACCAGGATGCCGAGCGAGAGCATCGAGGAGCGCAGCATCGCCGTCACCCCCATGGAGAAGACCGCGATCAGGCCCATGTAGAGCCCGCCGCCGACCACCGCCCGCAGCACGTTCTCCGCGCCGATCGTGGTCCCGTGGTCGCCGAGCAGCGCCTGTCCCAGGAAGAAGGAGAGGAAGCTGGTCAGCAGACCCACCAGGAGCGCGAGCACGCCCGCCACCGCGATCTTCGAGAAGAGGAACGTGGCCCGCTGCGGCACGGCCGCCAGCGAGGTGCGGATCATGCCCGAGGAGTACTCGGTCCCCACCACCAGGACGCCGAAGACCACCATCGCCAGCTGGCCCAGGACCGTCCCGGAGAAGCTGACCAGGGTCGGGTCGAAGGTGAGCCGCTCGGCCTCGCTCAGGTTGTCGAACTCGGACGACAGGAGCGCGGACAGGGCCGCCCCCATCGCCACCGTGACGAGCAGGGCGCTCGCCAGCGTCCAGACGGTCGAGGACACCGTCCGGATCTTGGTCCACTCGGACTGGAGGACCGCGGTTGCCGTTGCCATCGTTCAGGCTCCCTCGGAGGTCGTGCCGGTGGTCGTGCCGGTGGTCGCGCCCCACTGGGGGCCGGGCGCCGCCGCGCCGCCGTGCACGTCGGTGCCGTGCGCGTGGTACTCCACCGCGCCCGCCGTCATCTGCATGAACGCCTCTTCGAGGGAGGCGCGCTGGGCGCTCAGCTCGTGCAGGACGAGCCCGTTCTCGGCGGCCAGCTCGCCCAGCTTCTCGGTCGTCGCCCCGTCCACCTCCAGGACGCCGCCGCCCGCCTCGACCACCGTGAAACCGTTGGCGTGCAGCACGTCCCGCAACCGCTCCTGCTGCGGCGAACGCAGTCGCACATAACTTCGGGAATTCTGCTGGATGAAATCCGCCATCGACGTGTCGGCCAGCAGCTTTCCCTGTCCGATCACGATCAGGTGATCGGCCGTCAGCGCCATTTCACTCATCAGATGACTGGAAACGAAGATCGTCCGGCCTTCGGCCGCCAACGCCTTCATCAGATTGCGGATCCAGTGAATTCCCTCGGGGTCCAGACCATTGACGGGTTCGTCGAACATCAGGATCTCGGGATCACCGAGGAGCGCCGAGGCGATGCCGAGCCGCTGCCCCATGCCGAGGGAGAAACCCTTCGACTTCTTCCCCGCGACCGCCGTCAGGCCCACCAGGCCGAGGACCTCGTCCACCCGGCTCCGCGGGATGCGGTTCGACTGCGCGAGGCACAGCAGGTTGTTGTACGCCGAACGGCCGCCGTGCATCGCCTTGGCGTCGAGCAGCGCCCCGATGTGCTTCAGGGGCTCGTGCAGCTCCCGGTAGTGCTTCCCGTCGATCCGGACCGTCCCGCTCGTCGGGTTGTCCAGGTCCAGCATCATCCGCATCGTGGTCGACTTCCCCGCCCCGTTCGGCCCGAGGAAGCCGGTCACCACACCGGGCCGCACCTGGAAGGAGAGATGGTCGACCGCGGTCTTCGTCCCGTAACGCTTGGTCAGGCCCTCAAGCTCGATCATGCGACCAACCTACGGGCGCGCAAAACCCTCCGCCACCGGAATGACGGAGGGTTCGCGAGGACGTTGCCGAGTCGTTGTCCGACGGGCCGTTACCGCGTCTGCTGGGCCGGGACACCGGCCTGGCGCTCGTCGTCGATCGGGGAGCCGGCCGCCGCCACCGCGGCACCGGTCAGCGTCGCCAGCATCTCGCGGACGTTGGTCAGCTGCGCGTTGATGGAGTCCCGGCGGTTCGTCAGGGCCGCCAGCTCGCGCTCCGATTCGCTGCGGATGCGGTCGGCCTTGGCGTTCGCGTCGGCCACGATGTCCTCGGCCTGGCGCTGCGCGGTCTCCACCGTCTGGCGGGCCCGGCGCTCCGCGTCCGTACGCAGCTTCTCGGCCTCCAGGCGCAGCTGCTCGGCCCGGTGCTCGATCTCCGCCAGGCGCTTCTCGGCCTTCGCCTGGCGCGAGGCCAGGTCCCGCTCCGACTGCTCGCGGCGCTTCGCCAGGTTGGTCTCGAAGTCCGCGGCGGCCTGGGCGGCCTTGGCGCGGGTCTCCTCGAAGAGGGCGTCCGCCTCCTCGCGCTTCGACTGCGCGTCCTTCTGCGCCTCGGCGCGCAGCGAGTTCGCCTCGCCCTGCGCCTTCTCGACGATCCGGACACCCTCGTCCTCGGCCTTGGCCTTGCGGTCCGCCGCGAACGACTCCGCGTCGTTGCGCACCTGCTGGGCGGCCGACTCGGCCAGCTCGCGGTGCTGCTCGGCGGCGCGACGGGCCTCCTCGCGCAGGTCCTTCGCCTCCTCCTCGGCGAGCCGGAGGATCTTCTCGACCCGGGCGCCGAGCCCCGCGTACGACGGCTCGGCGTCGGTGACCTGCGCCTGGGCGTTCTGCGTTTCGAGGTGGAGCTCCTCGATGCGCTTCTCCAGAGAGGTGATGCGCGAAAGAGCACTGTCGCGGTCGGCCACGAGCTTGGTAATGCGGTCGTCCACCTGACCGCGGTCGTAACCGCGCCGCACGAGCTCGAAGCCGAAGGGGGAGGAAGTGTCGCTCATGGGGTTCCTGTCGAATGAGACCGGTGAGGTGTTAGAGGGAATCCTAGGGGCCGAAGCGGCGTGTCATCGAGCGTATGCCTGTTTGGTCTGGAGAATGTCCAACCTTTTGAGTGGCTAGCCGTCCTGGGACTTGCCACCCGTACGGGTGGAACCCGCCGAGGCCCCCGCCCTGGCGCCCGCGCCCCCGGCGGACTTCGCACCGCCCGGCGCCTCGAAAGACTCCAACGCCTCCAGCACGTCCTGGACACGGGAGATCTCGGCGTTGATGTCCTTGCGCCGGCGCACCAGCACCTCCAGCTCGCGCTTGCCCTCCGCGATCGTCTCCGCGGCCTCCGCCTCCGCCTCGGCCCTGATCCGCCGGGCCTCCGCCTTGATGTCCTCGGCCTCCGCGACCAGCGACGCCTTCTTCTGCTCGGCCTCCTTGAGGAGCGCGTCGGCCTTCCGCACCGCCGCGATCCGGACCTTGCTCGCCTCCGAACTCGCCTCGGAGACCAGCTCCTTCGCCTTCTCCTCGGCCTCGGCGCGCTGCTCCGTCGCCGCCTTCACCAGCTTGTCGACCCGCTCGCCGGCCGTCTTCATCTGCTCGGCCGTCTCGCGCCGCGCCCGCTCGTGCAGCTCCTCGATCTCGCCCTCGATCCGGCCCCGCAGCTCCTCGGCCCGCTCCCTTATGGCCGTCGCGTCGCTGCGCGCCCCGACCAGGAGCTCGTCCGCGTCCGTACGGGCCTTCTCGACCAGGGAATTGCCCTCGACGGTCGCCTCGGCGACGATCCGCTCGGCCTCCTTGCGGGCCGCACCGACCATCAGGTCCGCCTGCGCCTCGGCCTCCGTGGTGGCGCGCAGCGCCTCCTCCTGGGCCTTGGCGACGAGCTGGTCCGCCTGCTCGGCCGCGTCCGAACGCTTCTTGGCCCCGGCCTCCCGCGCCTCGTCCAGGACCCGGTCCGCCTCCGCGCGGGCCTCCGCGCGCATCCGCTCGGCCGCCGCCTCGGCGTCCGCCTTCAGGCGCTCCGAACCGGCGCGGACCTCCTCGGCGTCCCGCCGCGCGGAACCGACCGTCGCCTCCGCCTCGGCGCGCGCCTCCGCCACGACCGACTCGGCCAGCTCGGCCGCCTCGCGGGTCAGGCGCTCGGCCTCGCTCGTCGCCTCCGCGATGAGGGCGTCGGCCTGCTCGGCGGCGTCGCTGCGGCGCTTGTCGGCCGCCTTGCGGGCCTCGTCGAGGACCTGCTCGCCGTCCGCGAGCGCGGCCGCCCGCAGGGCCTGGGCGTGCGCCTCGCCGTCCGCCCTGACCTGCTCGGCCTCGGCGCGGATGCGCAGGGCGTCCTGCTCGGTGGTCTCCATCAGCTCGACCGCCTCGGCGGTGAGCCGCTCGGCCCCGGCCGTCGCCTCGGACGTGACCCGCTCGGCCAGCTCGCCGGCCTCGCGGGTCAGGCGCTCGGCCTCGCTCGTCGCCTCCGCGATGAGGGCGTCGGCCTGCTCGGCGGCGTCGGCGCGGCGCTTGTCGGCGGCCTTGCGGGCCTCGTCGAGGACCTGCTCGCCGTCCGCGAGCGCGGCCGCCCGCAGCGCCTCCGCGTGCGCCTCGCCGTCCGCCCTGACCTGCTCGGCCTCGGTACGGATGCGCAGGGCGTCCTGCTCGGTGGTCTCCATCAGCTCGACCGCCTCGGCGGTGAGCCGGTCCGCCTCGGCCCGCGCCTCGCCGACCACCGTCTCGGCCCGCTCCGCGGCCTCCGAACGGATCCGGTTCGCGTCGTCCCGGGCGTCCGCCCGCGTACGGGCCGCGTCCTGCTCGGCCGCGGCGAGCGAGTCCGTCACCTCGGTCCGCACCCGCTGCGCGTACTCGGCGGTGTCCGCCCGCAGCTTCTCCGACTCCGCGAGCGCGTCCGTGACCGTCCGCTCGGCCAGCGCCTTCGCGGCCTCGGCCTCCTCCTGGGCGCGCGTCCGCGTGCGGGCCGCGTCCTCGGTCGCCCGCTCCCGCTCCTCGTACGCGTCGGCGCGGACCCGGTCCGCCTCCTCCTGCGCCTCGGAACGCGTCCGCTCGGCGGCGTGCTCGGCCGCCGACCGCAGTCCGGCGATCTCCTCCTCGGCCTGCTCGCGCAGACCGGCCACCGAGTCCCGCACCTCCTGGGCGGTCTGCTCGGCCGCCGCGACCATCTCGGTCGCCCGCGCGTCCGCCTCCTCGACCAGGCGCTGCGCCTCGGTCTGGGCGTCCTCGACCCGCTTGCGGGCGGCGGCGAGCAGCTCCTCGGACTGCTCCCGGGCCAGCTCGCGCTCCCGGCCGGCCTCGGAACGCGCCGACTCCAGCGTCTCCTCGGCCTCCCGGCGGCGCCGTACGGCCTCCTCCTGCGCGGCGGCCAGCGCCTCGGCGGCCTCCGCGGCCACCCGCTCGGCCGCGGCCGCGGCCTCCGCCCGCACCCGGTCGGCGGTCTCCTGGGCCTCCGACCGCAGCCGCTCGGCCTCCTCGGACGCCTCCGTGCGCAGCCGTACGGCCGCGGTCTCGGCCTCGGCGCGCGCGGCGCCCGCGTCCGCCGCCGCCTCCGTGCGCAGCCGCTCGGCCTCCTGCTCCGCCTGCTCCCGCAGGACGCGGATGCGCTCGGCGGCCTCGGTCCGCAGCCGCTCCGTCTCCTCGGCGGCCTCGCGCCGGATCCGCTCGCCCTCGGCGCGCGCGTCGGTCAGCTCCTCCCCGGCGGCCGCCACCTTCGCCCCGGCCTCGGCGTGCAGCCGGTTCAGCTCCTCGGCGGCCTCCGCGCGCCGGGCCTCGGCGGCCCGCTCGGCGTCCGCGCGCAGCGCCGCCGCCGCCGCCTCGGCCGCGGTCCGCACCGACTCGGCCTGCTCCTCGGCCTCGGCGCGCAGCCGCTCGGCCTCGGCGCGGGTGCGCTCCAGGGTCTCCTCGGCCTGGGCCCGGAGCGTCTGGGCGCGCTCCATCGCCTCGGACTTGACCTTCTCGCTCTCCGCGCCGGCCTTGGTCCGCAGCTCCTCGGCGTCCGTACGGGCCTTGGACAGCAGCTCCTCGGCGGTCTTCGCCGCCTCCTCGATCTGCTGCAGGGCCTCGCGGCGCGCCTCGCCGCGGATCCGCTCGCCCTCGTCGATGGCCTCGCCGCGCAGTTGCTCGGCCTCGCCGCGCAGCCGCCGCGCCTCCTCCTGGAGCTCGACGGTCTTGGCGCGGTACTCCTTGGTGTCGTCCTTCGCCGAGCCGAGCAGTTCGTCCGCCTGCTCCTCGGCCTGGGCGCGCAGCCGGTCCGCCTCGGCCTCGGCCTCGCGGCGGACCCGCTCGGCCTCCTCGGCGGCCTTGCGGGTGGTCTCCCGGGCGTCCTCGGACGCCTTGGTGAGGATCTCCTCGGCGCTGCGGGCGGCCTTGGCGAGCGCGGCGGCGGAGTCCTCGGCGGCGGCCGTACGGGCCTTCTCGGAGGCCTCCGCGACCAGCTTCTCCGCCTGGGCGGTCGCCTCGCGCAGCTTCTCCTCGGCCTCGGCTTTGAGGGACTCGGCCTCCTTGGTGGCCTCGCCGACGAGCCGGGCGATCTCCGCCTTGGCCGTACGGGTGCGCTGCTCGTTGACCGACTCGGCGGAGGACAGCTGCCGGGCCGCGGCCTCCTTGGCCTCCGTGAGGGCCTTCTCGGCCTCGGCGCGGGCGGTCCGCAGCTTCTCCTCGGCCTCCTGCATCCGCTGCTCGGCGGCGCGGGACAGCTCGGTGGCCTGGCGGCGGGCCTGGTCGGTCTCGGCCGCGGTGGAGGAGCGCAGCTGCTCGGCGTGGCTGGTGGCCTCCTGGGCCTGTCCCGCGGCGTTGGCGAGGAGCCGCTCGGCGTCCTTGCGGGCGCGCAGCAGAATCGCTTCGGCCTCGGCGCGGGCGGCCTCCGCCTCGGCGCCGACGCGGCGGCTGGTCTCCTCGGCGAGGCGGGTGGCCTCGGCGCGGGCGGTGGCGAGCGCCTGCTCGGCCTCCGCGCGGGACTCCTCCATCAGCCGGCGGGCCTGGGACTCCGTACGGGCGCGCAACTGCTCGGCCCAGGCGACGTTCTCGTTGACGTGCGCCTCGACGGTCTGGCGGCGCTCGTTCAGCTCCTGGTCGAGCTGCTGGCGGCGCTGGACGGCCTCGTTGTGCAGCTCGGCCTGGAGCCGGGCCTGGTGCTCGGCGTGCTCCTGGAGGATGCGCTGGGTCTGGGCGCGGGCCTCGCGCAGCTCGCGCTCGGCGTCCTGGCGGAGCTGCTCGGCCTGCGCCTGGGCGTTGCGCAGCATCTGCTCGGCCTGGTAGCCGATGTCGGCGCTGTCGTACGCGGGCCGGGACGCGATGGTGCGGCGCGCCTCGTGGAGCTTGGCGCGCAAGACCTCGACCTGGTAGCCGAGGTCCTCGGCGTGCTGGACGGCCTTCTCCCGCTCGGTCTTCAGCCGGTCCATCTCGGCTTCGAACCGGGCGAGATGGTCGTCTTCAGCTCGGTGGCTCTCCTGGCGTTCGTAGCCCCGCACTGCGCGGTCCCATCCTTCCCCGAGCTCTCAACGCGTTCGAGCAGGGGAGACCCCAACCCTGGTCGCAACACTCCAACGAGCGCCGTCCCCTCGGCCGGGGACGGGCCCCCGGGGAATCGTGGCAGATCGGACGACCCCGACATCCCGACTTGGGTGCCACGCGGAGCGGCCCCGACCGGCCCCGGCCCGGAGCCGCCCACTCTACCGGGCCGGGAATCCGGAGGTCAGTGCTCCGCTGAGGAGTGGTCAGCCGGCGGCTCCGCCGAAGTGACCAGTTCCGTGAGGACGCCGTGGCAGTCCTTGGGGTGCAGGAAGGTGATCCGGGAGCCCATGGAGCCGATCCGCGGCTCGTCGTAGAGGACCCGGACGCCCTTGCCCCGGATGGCCTCGGCGTCCCCGTCGACGTCGGCGGTGCCGAAGGCGATGTGGTGCACGCCCTCGCCGTTCTTGGCGAGCCACTTGCCCACCGCCGAGTCCTCCCGGGTCGGCTCCAGGAGCTGGAGGTAGGAGGCCCCGCCGTCCGAGGTGCCGTTGATCTTGAGCATGGCCTCGCGGACGCCCTGCTCCTCGTTGACCTCGGTGTGGAAGACCTCGAAGCCGTAGGTCGCGCGGTAGAACTCGACGGTCGCGTCGAGGTTGGAACAGGCGATCCCGATGTGGTCGATTCGCGTCAGCATGGGTCCAGTGCAACCCCGGAGGGGTGGTTACGCAACGTGCGCGCCGTCACACCGCCGCGCCGATGACCGGGCGCCGGGCCCCTCAGTACATTGGCGGTAAACCCTCGTTCACCTCTCATCCCTAGGGGCCGTGCCTCATGTCTGGAACGACCGGTACCACCTCAGTGATCGTCGCGGGTGCCCGTACGCCCATGGGTCGCCTGCTCGGTTCGCTCAAGTCCTTCTCCGGCGCCGACCTCGGCGGCTTCGCCATCAAGGCCGCCCTCGACCGGGCCGGCATCGGCGGCGACCAGGTGCAGTACGTGATCATGGGCCAGGTGCTCCAGGCGGGCGCCGGTCAGATCCCCGCCCGCCAGGCCGCCATCAAGGCCGGCATCCCGATGAACGTCCCGGCCCTCACCGTCAACAAGGTGTGCCTCTCCGGGCTCGACGCCATCGCCCTCGCCGACCAGCTCATCCGCGCCGGCGAGTTCGACGTCGTCGTCGCCGGCGGCCAGGAGTCGATGACCAACGCCCCGCACCTGCTCCCCAAGTCCCGCGAGGGCTACAAGTACGGCGCGATCGAGCTGCTCGACTCCATGGCGTACGACGGCCTCACCGACTCCCTCGAAGGCATCGCCATGGGCGAGTCCACCGAGAAGCACAACACCCGCCTGGGCATCCAGCGGGCCGACCAGGACGAGATCGGCGCCCTCTCGCACCAGCGCGCCGCCGCCGCCCAGAAGAACGGCGTCTTCGAGGCCGAGATCACCCCGGTCGAGATCCCGCAGCGCAAGGGCGACCCGGTGATCTTCGCCCAGGACGAGGGCATCCGCGCCGAGACCACCGCCGAGTCCCTCGGCAAGCTCCGCCCCGCCTTCGCCAAGGACGGGACGATCACCGCGGGCACCTCCTCGCAGATCTCCGACGGCGCCGCCGCCGTCGTCGTGATGAGCAAGGCCAAGGCCGAGGAGCTGGGCCTGGAGTGGATCGCCGAGATCGGCGCCCACGGCAACGTGGCCGGCCCGGACAACTCCCTCCAGTCGCAGCCGTCCAACGCGATCCTGCACGCCCTGAAGAAGGAGGGCCTGACCGTCGACGACCTCGACCTCATCGAGATCAACGAGGCCTTCGCCGCGGTCCTCGTCCAGTCGATGAAGGACCTCGGCGTCACCACCGACAAGGTGAACGTCAACGGCGGCGCCATCGCCCTCGGCCACCCCATCGGCATGTCCGGCGCCCGGGTCGTGCTCCACCTCGCCCTGGAGCTCAAGCGGCGCGGCGGCGGCGTCGGCGCGGCGGCCCTGTGCGGCGGCGGCGGCCAGGGCGACGCCCTGATCGTCCGCGTTCCCGGCGTCTCCGGCAAGTAAGTCATCCGGGCAAGGTCAGGCAAGGAGCTCTGCACATGGTGGACGTCCCCGCACTCGTCGCCCAGGCGCGCGAGGGCAGGCCCCGGGCCGTGGCCCGGCTCATCTCGCTGGTGGAGGGGGCGTCCCCGCAGCTGCGCGAGGTGATGGCGGCGCTCGCGCCGCTCACCGGCGGCGCGTACGTGGTGGGCCTGACGGGCTCTCCCGGCGTCGGCAAGTCCACCTCGACGTCCGCGCTCGTCTCCGCCTACCGCCGGGCGGGCAAGCGGGTCGGCGTCCTGGCCGTCGACCCGTCCTCCCCGTTCAGCGGGGGCGCGCTGCTCGGCGACCGGGTCCGGATGTCGGACCACGCCTCCGACCCGGGCGTCTACATCCGCTCCATGGCGACCCGGGGGCACCTGGGCGGCCTCGCCTGGTCCGCCCCGCAGGCCATCCGCGTCCTGGACGCGGCCGGCTGCGAGGTGGTCCTCGTGGAGACCGTCGGCGTCGGGCAGTCGGAGGTCGAGATCGCCTCCCAGGCCGACACCTCCGTGGTCCTGCTCGCGCCGGGCATGGGCGACGGCATCCAGGCCGCGAAGGCGGGCATCCTGGAGATCGGCGACGTGTACGTGGTGAACAAGGCCGACCGGGACGGCGCGGACGCCACCGCCCGCGAGCTCAACCACATGCTGGGCCTCGGCGAGGCGCGCGCGCCGGGCGACTGGCGGCCGCCGATCGTCAAGACGGTCGCGGCCCGCGGCGAGGGCGTCGACGAGGTCGTGGAGGCCCTGGAGAAGCACCGCGCCTGGATGGAGGAGCGGGGCGTCCTGGCGGAGCGCCGCCGGGCCCGTGCCTCGCGCGAGGTCGAGACCATCGCGGTCACGGCCCTGCGCGAGCGGATCGGAGACCTGCGCGGCGACCGGCGGCTCGACGCCCTCGCGGAGCGGATCACGGCCGGCGACCTCGACCCGTACGCGGCCGCCGACGAGCTGGTGGCGGAGCTGACGGGCAACTGAGCGGCACGCACGAGGAAGGGCCTCCCCGGATCGCCGGGGAGGCCCTTCCTCGTACGGGCGCGGGCGTGCGCTACGGCTTGCCGCGCCGTCCGCGCAGCTGCTCCGCGACCGGCTTCAGGGACTCGTGGAGGTCGCCGAGCGCCTCGGGGGTGAGCTGGTCGATGAAGTGCCTGCGCACCGACTCGACGTGGTGCGGGGCGACCTTGCGCATGGTCTCCATGCCCTGGTCGGTGAGGACCGCGTACAGGCCGCGCCGGTCGGACTCGCAGTTCTCGCGCCGGACCAGGCCCGCGTTCTCCATCCGGGTGATCTGGTGGGAGAGGCGGCTCTTCGACTGGAGGGTGGCCACGGCGAGGTCGCTCATGCGCAGCCGGCGCTCGGACGACTCCGAGAGGTTCACCAGGATCTCGTAGTCGTTCATCGTCAGGCCGAAGGGCTGGAGGTCCTTCTCCAACTGGTACGTCAGCATCCTCTGGACGTCCAGGAAGGTGCGCCAGGCACACTGCTCGCCGTCGGTGAGCCACGGGGTGGCCGTATCGGTCTCCATATGTGGATTCTACCTAAGAAGTTGAATTCTTGACGAAATCTGGAGGCGTGACGCCGGGCACCCGGGGCCCGGCCCGGACGCGGCCCCGCCCCCGCCGTCGGCGCAGACGTTCGGGTACGTCACGGTCCGCAGACTACCGCTCACAGCCCGAAGCGACGCTGGAGGTCCCCCAGCTGGCCGGGAAGGCGCGGTGTCGCACCCGGCTGCCCGTGGCCCGAACCGTGCCCGCCGTGCCCGCCGGGAACGCCCGCCTGGGCCGGGGGGGCGCCGGCGTCCCGCTCCGCCATCAGCAGCTCCGTCGACTGGAGCAGCACCGTGCCCGCCCCCACGAACTCGAACTGGTGCTCCTCGCCCGAGGTGCCGCCCAGACCCGTCAGGGCCCGTACGCCGCCCATCACGCCCGTCATGTAGCCGTGGTCGTAGTGGTGGCACGGCGAGGGGCAGTCCGCCCAGCCCACGAGCGCCTGCGGGTCCACCCGCAGCGGCGGCTCCATGAAGACCACCGGACCGTTCGACGCGGCCACGAACTTGCCCGTCCCGATCAGTGTCACGAACCCCGGCACGATCGACTGCTTCAGCGCCAGGGTCGGCTGGTAGGCCAGCAGGTTCCCGGACCGGATCGTCAGGTTGCCCTCGTCCAGGTCGAAGGAGTTCACGTCGAAGGCCCGGTCCGCGAGCAGCATCTTGCCGCTGCCCTCGGCCACCACCCAGTCGCTCGCGTGCAGCGGCGAGTGGAAGGACGTCCGCACCAGCCGGTCGAGCCGCCCGTGCCCGATGCCGTTGAACTCGATCCGCCCGTAGTAGGCGATCATCTTGCCCTTCTGCAGGAACCACTGGGAGCCCTTCAGCTCCACGCAGAAGGTGTACGGATTGACGTTGTCGTCCGACGGCAGGGTGTGCGGATCGTGGATGACAGGGGTGCTCACAGCTTCTCCTCCGAGGCCTGGACGTACACCGCGCCGCTGCCGCTCAGCTCCAGCTGGAACGCCTCGCCCGAGCCGCGCCCCACCATGTCCCGCCAGCCGAGCGCGGCGGAGAGCTTGTTCCGCACGTCGCCGTGGTGGGCCACGTACGCCTGCGGGTCCACGTGCACCGGACGGCCCGGGACGACCGGCAGCTCGATCACGCCGCCGTGCGCCATCACGGCCACCGAGCCGTGGCCCTTCAGGGTGGTGGTGAAGAGGCCCTGGCCGGTCACCTGGCCGCGGACCATGCCCATGACCCCGCCCTGCGAGCCCATGAACATCGTGCCCTGCTCCAGGGTCCCGTCGAAGGCGAGCAGCCGGTCGGCCTCCACGTACAGGGTGTCGCCGGTCAGCGCGATCACCTGGATGTGGTGGCCGCCGTGCCCGAACATCACCGTGCCGCTGCCCTCCACCGTCATCAGCGGCGTCGCCTCGCCGGCCACCCGGCGGCCGATCATCGACATCAGGCCGCCCTGGCCGCCCGCCATGTTCGGCGTGAAAGTGACGTCCCCGCGGTACGCCAGCATCGCGCCGCGCTGGCTGAACAGCCGCTGCCCCGGGACGAGGGTCGCCTCGACCATCTTCGGGTTGATCTCCCGGAACGGCATCAGACCGCACCCCATTCGTTCGCTTCTCCGCCCGCGCGGCGCGGAGGTGCGGCCGTCGTCGTCGCCTGCGGACCGGTGGCCGCGCGTGCGTCGCTCACAGGTCGCCCCCGATCGTGTTCCGCTCGCTCGGCTGGACGTACACCAGGCCGTCCCCCTCGAAGCGGATCTGGAAGGCCTCGCCGCCGCCCTCGCCCATGAAGGTGCGGAAGGTCACGCCCGACTGGAAGTGCGGCTGGAGGTTGCCCTGGTGGGCTATGTACGCGCCGGGGTCCACCTGGAGCGGGTACTGCGGGGTCACCCGCAGCACCACCGCCGGACCGTCCGACACGATCGCCGCCTGGCCCGTCCCCTCCACGGTCGTGGTGAAGAGGCCGTTGCCGGTCGCCCCGCCGCGCAGGCCCGTGAAGGTCGTGCCGGTGCGCAGCCCCGCGTCCGTGCAGAGCAGATTGCTCGCCTCCACCCACAGCCTGTCGCCGTGCAGGGAGACGAGGTTGATCTCGGACGCCCGGTCGGCGAACCAGCAGGTCCCCTGCCCGCGCACCTCCATCACCTCCATCTGCTCACCCGTGAGCCGGCGGGTCACCATGCCGCGCAGGCCCTCACCGCCCCCGCTCATCTTCTTGAACGCCATCTGGCCGTCGTAGGCGACCATCGAGCCGTTCTTCGCCTTCACGGCGTCGCCGGTCAGGGAGACGGCGAGCACCTTGCTGCCTTGGAGTCGGAACGTTGCCACGGCCCGAAGGTACTGGGGACCCGCCTAAAGGAACAGCAAAGTCGCCGTGCACAATGGACGGGCCCTTGTGCATCCGTTCACAAGATCGCGTCACGAGACCGAACGAAGGTGACCCCCTCCGTGGACATCAAGACCGCCTCCTCCCTCCACCGGCTCCGGCTCGTCTCCGCGCCGGAGGCCGTCTCGTTCCTGCTCCTCCTCGTCTGCTCGGTGCTCAAGCGGACCACGGAGTTCAACGCGGTGCCGGTCATGGGAGCCGTCCACGGCATCCTGTTCGTCCTGTACGTGCTCTTCTGGCTGGACGCCTGGAACCGCACCAAGTGGAGCTTCGGCACCGCCGCCCTCTACTTCGTCCTCTCGGTCCTGCCCCTGGGCGGCTTCTACGCCGAGCGGAAGCTGAAGCGCGAGGCCGAGGACGCGGTCATCGCGTCCCGCGCCCGCCGCGAGGGCACGGTGAACGCGTGATCGTCGCCTTCTCGGTGACCCCGCTCGGCGTGGGCGAGGAGGTCGGCGAGTACGTCGCCGACGCCGTCCGCGTCGTCCGGGAGTCCGGCCTGCCGAACCGCACCGACGCGATGTTCACCTCGATCGAGGGCGAGTGGGACGAGGTCATGGACGTCGTCAGGCGCGCCGTCGCCGCCGTCGAGGCCCGCGCGCCCCGCGTCTCCGTCGTCCTCAAGGCCGACATCCGCCCCGGCGTGACGGACGGCCTGCACAGCAAGGTCGCCACCGTCGAGCGGCACCTGGAGGGCTGACGCCCGGAGGGCCGAGCGCCCCCGTCCCCGTACGAAGCCCCCGCCCGGGTCCTCCGGGGCGGGGGTCGGTCATTCCCCTCCGGGCTGCGACACCGCGAGCCCCAGCGGGGTCCGCTCGTACAGCACCTGGTGGCCGTAGCGCCGGGAGGCGAGGAGTCCCGCGTCCCGCAGCACCGCCAGGTGCGCCGAGACGGTCGAGGGGGCCCGGCCGAGGAGACGGGCGAGCGCCGTGGTCCCCATCGGCTCCGTCAGGGCGCACAGCACGTCCGCCCGCACCGGGCCGAGGAGCCGCCCCAGGGCCTCCGGGGTGCGGTCCCGGGCGTCCGTCCACAGCCCGCCGATCCCGCGCGCCGGATACACCACCGTCGGCTGCCACGGCGGGTCGAACCCGCTCACCACGTCGGGCCAGGTGAACACGGACGGCATCAGGACGAGGCCCTGGCCGTCCAGCGGCCGCACGTGCTCGCCGTGGTAGTCCACCCGGAGCGTGGCCGTCTCCGCCGCCCAGGCGAAGGACGGGTGCAGCTCGCCCAGGAGCCGTTCGAGGCCGCCCTCCGCGAGCCGCCGCGAGTGGTACGCCACGTCCGCCTCCAGGAGCGCCCGCAGCCGGGGCCAGTCGGGCGCCACCAGCGCCTCCCAGGCGGCCCGCAGCAGCTCGGCGAGCCGTCCCACCGCGCCGGCGGGGTCCGCGAGCATCCGCCGCCCCTCCTCGGTCTCCGCCGCCCCCGGGGTCGCGGCGAGCGCCCGCTCGAAGTCGTGCAGGGCGAGCGCCGGATCGGTCCTCCGCACGGCCTCGATCTCCTCCTCGAAGGAGGCGGCGGGCCCCAGCGGCGGCGGGTACAGGAAGTCCGGGCTGTGCCCGCGCGCCGGCATCAGCAGGTGCAGCGGCGCCAGGTCGAGACCCCGCGCGGCGCCCGCGATCCGGCGCATCCAGGGCAGGTGGTACCCCTGCTGCCGGGGCCGGGCGAGGACCCGCACGGCGGAGTGCGCCTCCCACAGCGGCGAGACGGCGAACCGGATGCGCAGCGTGTCGGCCTCCCCGAAGCGCAGGTGGTACGGCACGGCCCCTCCGGAAGATTCGCCTGGACCCGAAAGTCTAGGCCTCCCCGCCCCCTCGACGGCAGTCTGCGCCCATGCCGAAACCCGACACCCCGGACACCTCCGCACCGACGGCCACGCCCGCGCCTGGACCGGCGGGGGAGCCCGCTCCTGTCCCGGCGGGCACGCCTGCTGCCGGACCGGCGGGGGAGCCCGCACCCGTACCGGCGGCCACGCCCGCTCTTGCACCGGCGGGCGCGCCCCCGCTCGCACCGGCAGGCACGCCCGCTCCCGCACCGGTCGGGGAGCCCGTCCCCATACCGGCCGGGGCGCCCGCGCCCGCGTCCGCCTGCCGGCCGGATGCCGCCGGGCCGTCCGCCCCCGCGTCCGCCGTCGGGCCGGCGGCCCCGGGCCTCGTGGCGCCCGCGTCCGTGTCCGTCGGCGGCCCGACGGCCGCGCCCGCGTCCGCCCCCGGCGGCCCGGCCCCCGTCGCGGCCCCGGGGCCGGTCCCGCCCGCCCCCGGGTACGGGGCCGTCTTCCGGGTGCGGGAGTTCCGGTTCGTGTTCGTGGCGCACCTGTTCTCCCTGCTCGGGGTCGTCGTCAGCGAGCTCGCGCTCACCGTGCTCGTCTACGACCTCACCCGCTCCCCGCTCCTCTCCTCCCTCACCTTCGCCCTCGGCTTCCTCCCCTACCTCGTCGGCGGCACCCTCCTCGCCGGTCTCGCCGACCGCTTCCCGCCCCGCCGGATCCTCGTCGTCTGCGACCTCGTCTGCGCCGCCTGCGTCGTCCTGATGACCGTCCCCGCCACCCCCGTCGCCGCCCTGCTCGCGCTGCGCTGCGCCATCGCCGTCGTCTCGCCCGTCTTCCACGGCACCCGCACGGCGACCCTCGCCGACATCCTCGGCGAGGGCGACCTCTTCGTCCTCGGCCGCTCCCTCCTGCGGATCGTCTCCCAGAGCGCCCTGCTCGCCGGGTTCGCCGCCGGCGGCCTCCTCCTCACCGTCGTCCCGCCGCGCGGCGCCCTCGCCGTCACCGCCGCCACCTTCCTCGCCTCGGCGCTGCTGCTCCGCCTCGGCACCGTCCGCCGCCCCGCCCGCGGCGGCGGGGACGGGGAGAGCGGCCTCGCCGGCACCTGGGCGGTCCTCCGCGACCGGCGCGTGCGCGCCCTGATGGTGATGTTCTGGGTGCCGCCGCTCTTCGCCGTCGTACCGGAGGCACTGGCCGCCCCCTACGCCGACGAGATCGGCGTCTCCACCGCCGCCCTCGGCCTCCTCATGTGCGCGCTGCCCGTCGGCACCATCACGGGCGAGCTGCTCGCCGGCTCGTTCCTCTCCGCCGCCGCCCGCTCCCGGCTCGTGCTGCCGCTCGCCGTCACCGGCGTGCTGCCCTACCTCCTGTACGCCGTCCGGCCCGGCGTCGCCCCCGCGGCCGCCGCGCTCTTCCTGGCCGGCGCCACCGGCGCGTACACCCTCGGCCTCGACGCCCGGTTCGTCGCCGCCGTCCCCGAGGAGCGGCGGGGGAGGGCCATGACCCTGATGACGGCGGGCACGATGACCGTCCAGGGCGTCGGCATGGCGGGCGCCGGGCTCGCGGCCGAGTTCGTCCCCGTGCACGCGGTCGTCGCGGGCGCCGGGGTCGTCGGGACCCTCTGCCTCCTCGCCGCCGCCGCGGAGCTGCGGGCGACCGAAGGACGAGACGGGGCTGACCGCCATGTTCCCCATGGGTAAGGTCGACGCGTGCCGAAGCCGCTCAGTCTCCCCTTCGACCCCATCGCCCGCGCCGACGAACTCTGGCAGAAGCGCTGGGGCCCGGTCCCCTCGATGGCGGCCATCACCTCGATCATGCGCGCCCACCAGATCCTCCTCGCGGAGGTCGACGCCGTCGTCAAGCCGTACGGCCTGACCTTCGCGCGGTACGAGGCCCTGGTCCTGCTCACCTTCTCCAAGGAGGGCGAGCTGCCGATGTCCAAGATCGGCGAGCGGCTGATGGTGCACCCCACCTCGGTGACGAACACGGTCGACCGGCTGGTGAAGTCCGGTCTCGTCGCCAAGCGCCCCAACCCCAACGACGGCCGCGGCACCCTCGCCACCATCACCGGCAAGGGACGCGAGGTGGTCGAGGCGGCGACCCGCGACCTGATGGAGATGGACTTCGGCCTCGGCGCGTACGACGCCGAGGAGTGCGCCGAGATCTTCGCGATGCTCCGCCCCCTCCGGGTGGCGGCGAACGACTTCGACGAGGCCTGACCCGCCCGAAGATCGCCCGGAACGTACGGTTACGCTCGACGCCATGAAATCCAGCGTGCTGACCCGCTACCGCGTCATGGCGTACGTGACCGCGGTCATGCTCCTCATCCTGTGCGCGTGCATGGTCGCCAAGTACGGCTTCCACACGGGCGAGGACCTCACCTTCGCGGTCTCCCAGACCCACGGCGTCCTCTACATCGTCTACCTGGTCTTCGCCTTCGACCTGGGTTCCAAGGCGCGCTGGCCCTTCGGCAAGCTCCTGTGGGTGCTGGTCTCCGGGACCATCCCGTTCGCCGCCTTCTTCGTCGAGCGCAGGATCTACCGCGAGACGCTTCCGCTGGTCAGCGGCGCGCAGCCGGTCCCGGTCAAGGCGTAACCCCACCCCGCGCCACACCGGCGCGGGGTCTGCCATCGACATTTACTAGGACGTCCTAGTAAATTCGGAGCATGGACGCTGACGCCATCGAGGAAGGCCGCCGTCGCTGGCAGGCCCGTTACGACAAGGCCCGCAAGCGGGACGCCGACTTCACCACGCTCTCCGGCGACGCCGTCGAGCCCGTCTACGGGCCCCGGCCCGGGGACACCTACGAGGGGTTCGAGCGCATCGGCTGGCCCGGCGAGTACCCCTTCACCCGGGGGCTCCACCCGACCGGCTACCGCGGCCGGACCTGGACCATCCGCCAATTCGCCGGCTTCGGCAACGCCGAGCAGACCAACGAGCGGTACAAGATGATCCTGGCCGCCGGCGGCGGCGGCCTCTCCGTCGCCTTCGACATGCCCACCCTCATGGGCCGCGACTCCGACGACCCCCGCTCCTTGGGCGAGGTCGGCCACTGCGGCGTCGCCATCGACTCCGCCGCCGACATGGAGGTCCTCTTCAAGGACATCCCGCTCGGCGACGTCACGACGTCCATGACGATCTCCGGGCCCGCCGTCCCGGCCTTCTGCATGTACCTCGTCGCCGCCGAGCGCCAGGGCGTCGACCCGGCCGTGCTCAACGGCACGCTCCAGACCGACATCTTCAAGGAGTACATCGCGCAGAAGGAGTGGCTCTTCGAGCCCGAGCCCCATCTGCGCCTCATCGGAGACCTGATGGAGCACTGCGCGGCGAAGATCCCCGCGTACAAGCCGCTCTCCGTCTCCGGCTACCACATCCGCGAGGCCGGGGCGACGGCCGCGCAGGAGCTGGCGTACACCCTCGCGGACGGCTTCGGCTACGTGGAGCTCGGCCTCTCCCGCGGCCTCGACGTCGACGTCTTCGCCCCCGGCCTCTCCTTCTTCTTCGACGCGCACCTCGACTTCTTCGAGGAGATCGCCAAGTTCCGCGCGGCCCGCCGGATCTGGGCCCGCTGGATGAAGGAGGTGTACGGCGCGAAGACCGACAAGGCGCAGTGGCTCCGCTTCCACACCCAGACCGCCGGCGTCTCCCTCACCGCCCAGCAGCCGTACAACAACGTCGTGCGCACCGCGGTCGAGGCCCTCTCCGCCGTCCTCGGCGGCACCAACTCCCTCCACACCAACGCCCTCGACGAGACCCTGGCGCTCCCCAGCGAGCAGGCCGCCGAGATCGCCCTGCGCACCCAGCAGGTGCTCATGGAGGAGACCGGCGTCGCCAACGTCGCGGACCCGCTGGGCGGTTCCTGGTACGTCGAGCAGCTCACCGACCGCATCGAGGCCGACGCCGAGCGGATCTTCGACCAGATCAAGGAGCGCGGCCGCCGCGCCCATCCGGACGGGCGGCACCCCATCGGCCCGATCACCTCCGGCATCCTGCGCGGCATCGAGGACGGCTGGTTCACCGGCGAGATCGCCGAGTCCGCCTTCCAGTACCAGCGCGCCCTGGAGAAGGGCGACAAGCGGGTCGTCGGCGTCAACGTGCACCACGGCTCGGTCACCGGCGACCTGGAGATCCTGCGGGTCAGCCACGAGGTCGAGCGCGAGCAGGTCCGCATCCTCGGCGAGCGCAAGGCGCGCCGGGACGACGCCGAGGTCCGCGCCGCGCTCGACGCCATGCTGGCCGCCGCCCGCGACGGCTCGAACATGATCGCGCCGATGCTGGAGGCCGTCCGCGCCGAGGCCACCCTCGGCGAGATCTGCGACGCCCTGCGCGACGAGTGGGGCGTCTACACGGAGCCCCCGGGCTTCTGAGGCGTCCCGGCGCACGGCGGGGGCGGTACGGGTCTTCCCGTACCGCCCCTCACGCGTTCGGGGTCCCGGCCGTCGCCGCCGCGCCCAGGCCTCCCACCAGGAGGGCCGACAGGCGCGCCACCCACGGCCCGTCCACCGGCTCGGCGCTGACCAGGGCGCGGTGCACGACCGCGCCCGCGATCACGTCGAAGATCAGGTCGTCGGTGGCGCCGACGGCCGGCAGGTCGCGGTCGGCCGGGAGTTCGCCGCGCCGCTGCGCCCGCATCCGGCCCTCCAGGACGAGCCGCTTCTGGCGGTCGACGATGGAGGCGCGGATGCGCCGGCGCAGCGGCTCGTCCCGGGTCGACTCGGCGACCACCGCCATCAGGGCCGTCTTGGTCTCGGGGCGTTCGAGGAGCGCCGCGAACTGGAGCACCACGTGCTCGACGTCGGCCCGGAGCGAGCCCAGGTCGGGGAGTTCGAGTTCGTCGAAGAGGACGGCGACCGCGTCCACCACCAGCTCGCTCTTGTTGCCCCAGCGGCGGTACAGGGTCGTCTTCGCAACCCCGGCGCGGCCGGCGACGTCCCCCATCGTGAGCTTGGACCAGCCCAGCTCGACCAGGGCCGCGCGGGTCGCCTCCAGGATGGCCGCGTCGGCCTCGGTGGAGCGGGGGCGCCCGGTACGGCTGCTGCGGGGGTTGGTGCGGCTACACATGAACGTCGACCATACCCGCCGGTAGGTACGGCGCCAGAGGGCCGCGATGTGAGGCAGTTCACCGCGCGGAACGCCCGTGCGGCCTCCCGCCGCCTCCGTCCCGGCAGTTACGCTACGACCCGTAGCGAAAGGCATGGAGCGGCCTGAGCGACAACCACGGCGCCGGGTGGGGACCCGGCGCGGACCAGACGGCAGAAGACGGGCAGCCGTGCCGTCCACGCGTCTCGCACACCGGCGGGAGGCGGGTGGACGGCGCGGTTCGGCCACGGCTTAACGGTTACGCGCGCGGAAGGGGGAGGATGTAGCCATGCAGCCCCGAAACATGTCCATGAGCGGCGTCGTCGACCTCGCCGCGGTGAAGGCGGCCGGAGAGGCCAAGGCGAAGGCGGAGCAGGCGCGCGCCGAAGCCGTCCGGCAGGGCGGATCCGCCGCCGTGCCCCCGTCCGCCCTGGTGATCGACGTCGACGAGGCGGGCTTCGAGCGCGATGTGCTCCAGCGTTCCGCCGAGGTCCCGGTCGTCCTCGACTTCTGGGCCGAGTGGTGCGAGCCCTGCAAGCAGCTCGGCCCCCTCCTGGAGCGGCTCGCCGTCGAGTACAACGGCCGCTTCCTGCTCGCGAAGATCGACGTCGACGCCAACCAGATGCTGATGCAGCAGTTCGGCATCCAGGGAATTCCGGCCGTTTTCGCGGTGGTCGCCGGTCAGGCGCTGCCGCTCTTCCAGGGCGCGGTGCCCGAGGCCCAGATCCGCGAGACCCTCGACCAGCTGATCGCGGTCGGCGAGGAGCGCTTCGGCCTCACCGGGATCGCCGTGGACGCGGACGCCGACCCCTCGGCCCCCGCCGCGCGCCCGGCCGGCCCGTACGACTCCCTCCTCGAAGCGGCGATGACCGCGCTCGACGCGGGCGACCTGGCGGGCGCCGTCCAGGCGTACAAGAACGTGCTGGCCGACGACCCGGCCCACCCGGAGGCCAAGCTGGGCCTCGCGCAGGCCGAACTCCTCGCCCGCGTGCAGGACCTGGACCCGGGCGCGGTGCGCAGGAACGCCGCCGACAACCCGGCCGACGTCACCGCGCAGCTCGCCGCCGCCGACCTCGATCTGGCGGGCGGCCACGTGCAGGACGCCTTCGGGCGCCTGGTGGAGACCGTGCGCCGCACGGCCGGTGAGGACCGGGACGCGGCGCGGCTGCGGCTCCTGGAGCTGTTCGAGGTGATCGGCGCCGACGACCCGCGGGTGACGGCGGCCCGGCAGGCCCTCGCGCGCGTGTTGTTCTAGGCGTCCTCCACCCCCGTTCCCCGCTGCCGAATCGCCCGGCGATTTGGCAGCGGGGTGACAAACGGCGGCCGCGCTTTACCAAAACTTGGTAATCGCGGCCGCTGTTACTTGCAGTAAATCGAACCCGGCGTTCTGCCCGGATTCATCCGGCGATCTCCTGACATTCCCCTCCCTTCGAACGCACCCTGTGTGCCCGTTCGGTCCCGTCCCGCCATGACGCGGTTATCCACCCGTTACTAGCCAGTAACGAACCCCCTTGTGCGGGCGCCCGGAATGGACCACGATCGGCCACGCTCGGTCCGAACCGCACACCCCGGCAACCAACCGGGACCGCGGGGAGGGTCCCCACCGGGCGGACCGGCGCTCCGGCGCCGGTCGCGGACAGGGGGGTTCCCGCTCGCACCGAACGGGGCCTGTCCGATCAGGCCGCGCGCACCGCGCGGCCCATGGTTGTCGCTCGGGGGTGATCGCCGGTGATGCGGAGGCGTACTGCGCCGTTCGCCGCCTCGGCGCTCTCCTTCCCGAGGACGTAGCTCTTCTCCCATCGCAGAACGGGCCCACGCCCCTTCTGGAGATGTACGTCCGAGAAGGAGGATTCTCATGAAGTCCCAGGTTCGTGGCGGGACCAGATGGAAGCGTTTCGCCGTCGTCATGGTGCCCAGCCTGGCGGCGACGGCAGCGATCGGCGTCGGCCTGGCGCAGGGCGCGCTCGCGGCGTCGTTCGCGATCTCCGGCCAGGAGTTCAAGGTCAAGGCGAAGCAGCTTGAGGGCTGGGACTTCGTCCAGTACGGCAGTTACGTCAACGGCAAGGACCTCAAGGGCGAGAACATCTCCGCCCCCGTCGCCGTCTCGGGCTTCTCCGAGGCGTACATCACCGGTATGTGCCAGTCCGTCGTGACCCCCGAGGTCCCGTTCGTCGGCCCGGTCTCCCTCCAGCTGACGGCGGGCACCGACGCCGAGAAGAGCGGCAAGAAGGAGGACATGGTCTACGCCAAGGGCATCTACCTGGATGTCTCGGACCTGAAGGCCGATGCCGCGTTCACCAACATCGACATCGGCGTCGCGGCCGGCGCGCTCAATGCCGAGAACAAGAGCAAGCCCGGCATCCAGCCCGGCACCGAGAAGAAGGTGTACCCGACCGGATTCGGACAGCGCGCCGAGCACGCGGTGCTGTCGAACGTGGAGCAGAAGGCGTGGGCGACCACCGCCGCCACCTTCAAGCTCCCCGACCTGAAGCTCTCGCTGCACCGCGGCGTCAAGGAGTGCTTCGTCGGCTAGTGCCGGTCCGGCGGGCGGGGTCGTCCCGTGCGGCCCCGCCCGCACGGCCGCGTATCCGCGGCTCCATCTCTCTCAGTAATTCTTCTCAGCAAGACCGCTTCCAGGGAGCTGTTTCCATGAGCGCCGAGTCCACCGCTTCCCGCGAAGTCCCCAAGGAGAACCGGTTCAAGGCCTGGCGGCAGACCCGGCCCTTCTGGGCGGGACTGCTCACCATGTTGGGCGGTGTACCGATCGCGTATCTGCCGTACGGCGACATGCGGCTCGGGAACATGACCCTCGCCATGGCGACGACCGCCGGCGCGGGTGCGCTGATCATCGGCGTCCTGCTCATCACGCTCGGTCTGACGATGTGGTTCCAGCCCATCGTCCGGGTGTTCGCGGGTGTCGCGGCGATCATCCTGGCGCTCGTCTCCCTCCCGGTGTCGAACTTCGGTGGCCTCGTCATCGGGTTCCTGCTCTCCATGATCGGCGGTGCCATGTCCATTTCCTGGGCGCCCGCGCCCCCGGTCGAGGAGGCCGTGGACACGGAGGACGGCGGCGAGCCGGAGGCCTCGGCGGAAACCTCGGCGGAGGCCGGAGCCGTACTGACGGCCGGTCTGCCGGAGCAGCGCGGGCCGGAGCACCACGCGACCGACAAGACGATCGACGCCAACGGCGGGAGGAACAGTGCGGGGTGACGAGACCCAGCCGGCGCTCGCGAAGGGCGGACCGCGGCACGCGGCCCCACGCAAGTCGCTGCTGAACAGGATCCAGGGCCCCGCGGGCAAGGCGATGGCGCTGGCCGCCATGCCGACCGCGGTGTTCGTGGGCATGGGCCTCACGCCCAAGATCGCCCTCGCCGACGACAAGGACGTCCCCTTCGCCCCCGGCCCCTGCGTGACGCGCTCGGACGAGCCGACGCCGGAGGCCACGGAGACGGAGAAGGAGAAGGCGAAGCCGACGGCCACCCCCTCGGCGACCGCGACCGCGTCCCCCACGGCGACCCCCTCCGGCACCCCGTCCGCCACCGCGACGCCGACGCCGACCGCGACGGCGACCGGACAGGCGACCACGCAGCGGAAGCTGACCACCACCACGGCCCCGAAGCCCGCCGCCACGCCGACCCCGACGGCCACACCCACGCCGACGAAGTCGAAGAACCCGCTGGACCCGCTGGGCCTGGGCGACGCGTTGAAGGACCTCTTCGACGGCCCGGACCCGAAGCCGACGGCCACGCCCACCGCGACGGCCACGTCCACCACGGCGGCGCCGACGGCCCCGGCCCCGAGCGCCACGACCGCCGTGCCGAGGCCGACCGCCGACCCGAAGGCCACCACGGCCCCGAAGCCGGCCGTCGACCCGGACGCGGAGAAGAAGAAGGCCGTGATCCGCGAGGCCGCCGAGAAGGCCGGGGCCACGACCGAGGAACTGCCGGAGAGCGCGAAGGGCCTCGACGCCAAGAAGGACGAGGACATACCCGAGGGCGCCAAGCCCCGCTTCCCGTGCCCCGAGCGCGACGACGCGGCGCTCGCGGCGGCCGAACCGGAGCCGGGCATCCCGCTGCTCCCGGACGAGCCGTGGCGTCTGGAGAGCACGAAGCTCACGCTGAGCGGTCTGAAGTACCACGGCATCGTCGAGGTGAAGACCTACGGCGGCAAGGTCAAGAAGGTCCTGAAGTTCACCGCGACCGATGTGACCATCAAGGACCTGCACCAGATGACGGACCACTCCGCGGGGCGCACGGCCCACGTCCGTTCGGCCAAGGGCGAGGACTCCACCATCACCGGCGGCACGGTCACGATGTACACGGAGGAGCTGAAGGGCAACATCTTCAGCCTCCCCTTCGTCCGGATCACCTTCAGCCCGGAATCCCCGCCCCCGGTGGACATCCCGTACGTCTGGTTCAGCGACGTGGAGCTGAAGCAGGCCGGCCAGTTCGGCGGCACCCTCAGGATCCCGGGCCTCCGCAACACGATCGAGCCGAGCTGACCCCCCCCGTACCACTCCGGGAGCCGCACCACGCCATGGGCCGCACTCACTTCGTGGGAGTGCGGCCCATGGTTCTTTTCCGGATCGAGCCGCACCGCATCCGCGCCTCCTGCTTCCCCGAGGCGGACTTCATGAACGAGAAGCTCCACCTCCCGCTGCCGGGCAACTGATGAGGAGGATCGTCGCCCTGCCGGCCGGTGGGTACCGCACGGTGTTCCGGGTCCGGCGAGCGGGAAGGGGGCGAGGCCATCGAGCGAGGGGAGGAGCTTCATGGGTGATCCACTGCACCGGGTGAGGACGCCGCACTTCGACGCCGTGTTCATGCTGGGCGCCGAGGACGACGAGGCCACCGTGGACAACGTCGACGTGATCGTCACGCTCCGGGACGGGACGCGGTACAGCGCCACCTTCCTCACGCTCGGGGCGATCCGGCGATGGATGGAGGGGGAGCGCGAGGAGTACGAGCGCATTCAGTTCCAGTGCCCCGATCTGGTGATCACCCGGGACGCCGGGGTGCCCGCCATGATGCGCGTCCTGGAAATGGCCCACGAACGTGACGACCTGCGGTTCCTGCTGACCAGGCTGGAGCCGTCGGTCCTCGACGACGACGATGACGACGAGGACGGTTGATCCGGACGGACGACGGTGGGCCGCGCCCCTCGCCAGGGGTGCGGCCCACCGTCACGTGCGTCCGGCGCGGGCGCGTCAGTCGCGCTCGCCGCCGCCCAGGTGGTGGACGCGGACCATGTTCGTGGTGCCGGGGACGCCGGGGGGCGAGCCGGCCGTGATGACCATGGTGTCGCCCTCGTTGTAGCGCTGGAGCTTCAGGAGCTCGGCGTCCACGAGGTCCACCATCGCGTCGGTGTTGTCCACGTGCGGGACGACGAAGGACTCGACGCCCCAGCTCAGAGTGAGCTGGTTGCGGGTGTTCTCGTCCGTGGTGAAGGCGAGGATCGGCTGCTGGACGCGGTAGCGCGAGAGGCGGCGGGCCGTGTCGCCGGACTGGGTGAAGGCGACCAGCGCCTTGCCGCCCAGGAAGTCCGCGATCTCGCAGGCCGCGCGGGCGACCGAACCGCCCTGGGTGCGCGGCTTCTTGCCCTGGACCAGGGGCTGGAGGCCCTTGGAGAGCAGCTCCTCCTCGGCCGCCGTGACGATCTTCGACATCGTCTTGACGGTCTCGATCGGGTACGCGCCGACCGAGGACTCGGCCGACAGCATGACCGCGTCCGCGCCGTCCAGGATCGCGTTGGCGACGTCGCTCGCCTCGGCGCGGGTCGGACGCGAGTTGGTGATCATCGACTCCATCATCTGGGTGGCGACGATGACCGGCTTGGCGTTCCGGCGGCAGAGCTCCACCAGGCGCTTCTGCACCATCGGGACCTTCTCCAGGGGGTACTCCACGGCGAGGTCGCCGCGGGCCACCATGACCGCGTCGAACGCGGCGACGACGTCGGCCATGTTCTCGACGGCCTGCGGCTTCTCCACCTTGGCGATGACGGGGACCCGGCGGCCCTCCTCGTCCATCACCTTGTGGACGTCCTTGACGTCGTCGGCGTCCCGCACGAACGACAGGGCGACCATGTCGCAGCCCATCCGCAGGGCGAAGCGCAGGTCGTCGACGTCCTTCTCGGACAGGGCCGGGACGTTGACGGCCGCGCCGGGCAGGTTGATGCCCTTGTGGTCCGAGACGACGCCGCCCTCGATGACGATGGTCCTGACCCGGGGGCCCTCGACCTCGACCACCCGCAGCTCGACGTTGCCGTCGTTGATGAGGACCTGGTCGCCCTTGGAGACGTCGCCGGGCAGCCCCTTGTACGTGGTGCCGCAGATCGACTTGTCGCCCGGGACGTCCTCGGTGGTGATGGTGAACTCGTCACCGCGCACCAGCTCGACCGGTCCCTCGGCGAAGGTCTCCAGGCGGATCTTCGGGCCCTGGAGGTCGGCGAGGACGCCGACGGCCCGCCCGGTGTCCGCGGCGACCTGCCGGACGCGGTCGTACCGCTCCTGGTGTTCTGCCTGGGAGCCGTGGCTGAAGTTGAATCGGGCCACGTTCATGCCGGCCTCGATGAGAGCCTTCAGCTGCTCATACGAGTCGACGGCGGGGCCCAGCGTGCAGACGATTTTGGAACGGCGCATGAGGCGGATCCTATCGGTTTGTTTCACTGCGGAATATTCCGACTGGCGGAAAGTACAAATGGGCGGGCGGTCGCTCAGGCGATCACTCGTTCGAGCCCTCCGCACCCCGTACGAGCGCCTCCCGAGCGGTCCCGTCCGGTGCGTCCGTGCCCCGTACGAGCGCGTAGCTCTGGCGCGCGATCTCCAGCTCCTCGTCCGTCGGCACCACGGCGACCGCCACCCGCGCGTACTCCGGCGAGATGATCCGCGCCCCGTCCGACCGCGCGGCGTTCAGCTCCGCGTCCACCGCGAGCCCCAGCTCCTCCAGGCCCGCGATCGCCGCCTGCCGCACCGGCGCCGCGTTCTCGCCCACCCCCGCCGTGAACGCCACCGCGTCCACCCGGCCGAGCACCGCGTAGTACGCCCCGATGTACTTCTTCAGCCGGTGGACGTAGACGTCGAAGGCGAGCGCCGCCCGCTCGTCGCCCTCGTCGATCCGGCGGCGGATCTCCCGCATGTCGTTGTCGCCGCAGAGTCCCACCAGCCCGGACCGCTTGTTCAGCAGGACGTCGATCTCGTCCGCCGACATCCCCGCCACCCGCCGCAGGTGGAAGGTGACCGCCGGGTCGATGTCGCCCGACCGGGTCCCCATGACCAGGCCCTCCAGCGGCGTCAGGCCCATCGAGGTGTCCACGCACCGGCCGCCCCGCACCGCCGACGCGGACGCCCCGTTCCCCAGGTGCAGCACGATCACGTTCACCTCCTCCGGCGCCTTCCCGAGCAGCCGCGCCGTCTCCCGCGAGACGTACGCGTGCGAGGTGCCGTGGAAGCCGTACCGCCGGATCCGGTGCGCGTCGGCGGTCTCCACGTCGATCGCGTACCGCGCCGCCGACTCCGGCATCGTCGTGTGGAAGGCGGTGTCGAAGACCGCCACCTGCGGCAGATCGGGCCGCAGCGCCATCGCCGTGCGGATGCCGATCAGGTTCGCCGGGTTGTGCAGCGGCGCCACCGGCACGAGCCGCTCGATCTCCGCCAGCACCTCGCCGTTCACGACGGTCGGCTCGGTGAACCGCAGCCCGCCGTGCACCACCCGGTGCCCGATCGCCGCCAGCTCGGGGGAGTCCAGGCCCAGGCCGTCCGCCGCCAGCTCCTCGGCGACCGCCTTCAGGGCGGCCGAGTGGTCGGAGATCGGACCGTTCCTCTCGCGCTTCCCCCCGCCCCCCTCCCGGAGCGGGGTGTGCGCGAGCCGCGAGGTCTCCTCGCCGATCCGCTCCACGATCCCCTGCGCCGGACGGCTGCCGTCGCGCATGTCGATGAGCTGGTACTTCAGGGACGAAGAACCGGAGTTGAGGACGAGTACGCGCGTCGGAGTGGACGTGGGCGCGGTCATGCGGGGAGCTCCTGACCCTGGGACTGGATCGCCGTGATGGCGACCGTGTTGACGATGTCGCTGACGAGCGCACCCCGCGAGAGGTCGTTCACGGGCTTGCGCAGGCCCTGGAGCACCGGGCCGACGGCCACGGCGCCGGCCGAGCGCTGCACGGCCTTGTACGTGTTGTTGCCGGTGTTCAGGTCGGGGAAGACCAGCACCGACGCCTGCCCCGCCACCTCGGAGTCCGGCAGCTTCGTCGCCGCCACCGAGGGCTCCACGGCCGCGTCGTACTGGATGGGCCCCTCGATCCGCAGCTCCGGGCGCGCCTCCCGGACGAGCTTGGTCGCCTCCCGCACCTTGTCGACGTCGGCGCCGGAGCCCGAGGTGCCCGTGGAGTACGAGAGCATCGCGATCCGCGGCTCCACGCCGAACCGGGCCGCGGTGGCCGCCGACTGGACGGCGATGTCCGCGAGCTGCTCGGCGTCCGGGTCCGGGTTGACCGCGCAGTCGCCGTACACCAGGACCTTGTCCGCCAGGCACATGAAGAAGACCGACGAGACGATCGACGCGTCCGGCTTCGTCTTGATGATCTCGAAGGCCGGGCGGATCGTCGCCGCCGTGGAGTGCACCGCGCCGGACACCATCCCGTCGGCCAGGCCCTCCTCCACCATCAGGGTGCCGAAGTAGTTCACGTCCGACACCACGTCGTACGCCAGCTCCACGGTCACGCCCTTGTGGGCCCGCAGCGCCGCGTACTTCTCCGCGAACGCGTCCCGCAGCTCCGAGGTGTGCGGGTCGATCAGCTGCGTGTCGCGCAGGTCCACGCTCAGGTCGGCGGCCTTCTTGCGGATGCTCTCCACGTCCCCGAGCAGCGTCAGGTCGCACACGTCCCGGCGCAGCAGCACGTCGGCCGCGCGGAGCACCCGCTCCTCCGTGCCCTCCGGGAGCACCACCCGGCGCCGGTCGGCCCGTGCCTGTTCGAGCAGCTCGTGCTCGAACATCATCGGGGTGACCCGGCCGCTGCGGGCCACCGAGACCCGCCTGAGCAGGTCGGCGGTGTCCACGTGCCGCTCGAACAGGCCGAGCGCTGTCTCCGCCTTGCGCGGCGTGGCCGCGTTCAGCTTGCCCTCCAGGGCGAAGAGTTCGGCGGCCGTCGGGAAGCTGTTCCCGGCGACCGAGACCACCGGGGTGCCGGGCGCGAGCCGGGCCGCCAGGGTCAGGATCTCCTCGCTGGGCCGCTCGTTCAGGGTGAGCAGCACCCCGGCGATCGGCGGGGTGCCCGCCGAGTGCGCGGCGAGCGCGCCGACGACCAGGTCGGCCCGGTCCCCGGGGGTGACGACCAGGCAGCCGGGCGTCAGGGCGTTCAGGAAGTTCGGCAGCATCGCGCCGCCGAAGACGAAGTCCAGGGCGTCCCGGGCGAGCCCGGCGTCGTCCCCGAGGACGACGGTGCCGCCGAGCGCGTGGGTGATCTGGGCGACGGTCGGCGCCGACAGGGCCGGCTCGTCCGGCAGGACGTAGCAGGGCACCGGCAGCCGGGCCGCCAGCCGCTCCGCGATGGCCTCCCGGTCCTCGGCCGCCACCCGGTTGACCACCATCGCGAGCACGTCGCAGCCGAGCCCGTCGTACGCCCGGAAGGCGTTGCGCGCCTCGGCCCGCACGGACTCCGCCGACTGGCCCTTGCCGCCGACCACCGGGATGACGGAGGCGCCGAACTCGTTGGCGAGCCGCGCGTTGATCGCCAGCTCGTCGGGGAGCTGGGTGGCGGCGAAGTCGGTGCCCAGGACGAGGACGACCTCGTACTCGCGGGCGACGGCGTGGAAGCGGTCGACCAGCCGGGAGACCAGCTCGTCGGTGCCCCGCTCGGCCTGGAGCGCGGACGCCTCCTGGTAGTCCATGCCGTAGACCGTCGCGGCGTCCTGCGAGAGCCGGTAGCGGGCGCGCAGCAGGTCGAAGAGGCGGTCGGGCCCGTCGTGCACCAGCGGCCGGAACACCCCCACCCGGTCCACCTGGCGGGTGAGGAGCTCCATGACTCCCAGCTCGACGACCTGGCGGCCGTCACCGCGGTCGATCCCGGTCACGTACACGCTGCGCGTCACGCCGTGGTCTCCTGTCCAGTCCTGCGGAAGGGCCCCGGGCGGTGCCCCAGCTCCGCCTTCCCGGCCCGTACGTCAATCAAAAGGGCTCGGAAAGCCCCGATAGGGCGGCATTACCCCCTTGACAATACCCCCGGCAGTGGTTAGGCCGCCCGCCGGACGAAGGGCCCGGAAGCGCGGGCCGGAGGACCCGGGGGAGCCGCCGGAAGGCCCCCGGGCGGCCGGGCGGAGGCGGTCCGGGCGGGCCCGGGCGGAGGCCGTCCGGAAGACCGCCCGGTGGACCGGGCGGAAAGTCGGGCGGGGGTCGGCGGGAGGCCGCCCGGTGGACCGGGCGGAAGGTCGGGCGGGGGTCGGCGGGAGGCCGTCCGGGCGGCCTCGGAAAGGCCTCGGGGAGGGCGCCGGAAAAGGCACCCGAAGGCCTTCCGGGGGCCTCCCGGGCGCCCTCCGGGAAGCCGCCCGCGATCCTCCCGGCGGGACGCGCGGAACGGCGGCGAGCGCGCCCCTCAGGCCCGGCGTGTGAGAATTGCCCTGGCTCACACGGACCGCGACCGAGCAGGAGACACAGCACGATGCGCATCGGAGTTCTCACCGCAGGCGGCGACTGCCCCGGCCTGAACGCAGTGATCCGGTCGGTCGTGCACCGGGCGATGACCGGCCACGGAGACGAGGTCATCGGCTTCGAGGACGGCTTCAAGGGCCTCCTCGACGGGCACTTCCGGCCCCTCGACCTCAACGCCGTCAGCGGCATCCTGGCCCGCGGCGGCACCATCCTCGGCTCGGCCCGCCTGGAGCGGAACCGGCTGCGCGAGGCCGCCGAGTCCGCCTCCGAGCTGGCCCGTCAGTACGGCATCGACGTCCTCATCCCCATCGGCGGCGAGGGCACCCTGACCGCCGCCCGGATGCTCTCCGACGCCGGCATGCCCGTCGTCGGCGTCCCGAAGACCATCGACAACGACATCTCCTCCACGGACCGCACCTTCGGCTTCGACACCGCCGTCGGCGTCGCCACCGAGGCCATGGACCGCCTCAAGACCACCGCCGAGTCCCACCAGCGCGTGATGGTCGTCGAGGTGATGGGCCGCCACGCCGGCTGGATCGCCCTGGAGTCCGGCATGGCCGGCGGCGCGCACGGCATCTGCCTCCCCGAGCGCCCCTTCGAGGTGGACGACCTCGTCAAGATGGTCGAGGAGCGCTTCGCGCGCGGCAAGAAGTTCGCCGTCATCTGCGTCGCCGAGGGCGCGCACCCGGCCGAGGGCTCCATGGAGTACGCCAAGGGCGAGATCGACCAGTTCGGCCACGAGCGCTTCCAGGGCATCGGCACCCAGCTCGCCGTCGAACTGGAGCGGCGCCTCGGCAAGGAGGCCCGCCCGGTCATCCTCGGCCACGTCCAGCGCGGCGGCACCCCGACCGCGTACGACCGCGTCCTTGCGACCCGCTTCGGCTGGCACGCGGTGGAGGCGGCGCACCGCGGCGACTTCGGCCGCATGACGGCGCTGCGCGGCACGGACATCGAGATGGTGCCGCTCGCGGAGGCCGTGACCCAGCTCAAGAGGGTCCCGGCGGACCGCATGCGCGAGGCGGAGTCGGTCTTCTAGCCCCTCCCTCCAGCCTCTGGTCCCCGCCCCGGACCTCGTACGCCGGAAGCGGCCCCGACCGTCCCCCCGTGGACGGTCGGGGCCGCTTCCGCGTCCGGCATCGCCTCCGGAAATGCCGGATTCCACTCTTGAGCCGGAGCGCGAGATCAACAAGGCTTGGGGCCTGTCCCGGACATGTCCCAACCCTGTCCGCCCGTCCGGGAGGAGGGGGAGGCGAGGATGACGCCGGGGGAGCACGCCCCTGACCCGCGGGGCGCCCGGAGCCCCGACGAGTTCCTCGCGCGCCTCCGGGCGCTCAAGGACTGGTCGGGCCTGACGTACCGCGAGCTCTCGGCGCGGGCGGAGGCGCGCGGGGACGTCCTGCCCCGCTCGACGGTGGCGAACATGCTCTCCCGCACCACCCTGCCCCGCGAGGAACTCCTGACCGCCTTCGTCCGCGCGTGCGGGACCGATCCGGCTGCGCTGGAGCGGTGGCGGACGGCACGGAGGGAACTGGAGGGGCGACGGGGGTACGAGGGGGACTTGGGGCCGGGCCCGGATCTCCCGGCCCCGGACCCGGATCCGGCCCCGGACCCGGATCCGGCCCCGGCGGGGGCGCCTCCGAAGGCCCCGGATCCGGCTCCGGACCCGGAGGGAAGGCACCCGGACCCGGAGGGGACGCCCCCGGAGGCCCCGGCCCAGCCCCCGGAAGGGACCGGCCCGATGCGCGAGGAACCGCCCGCCTCTGAGGAGCCGCCCGTCCCCGGAGGGCCGTCCGTCCCCGGAGGGCCGTCCGTCCCCGAGGAGCCGTCCGTTCCCGAGGTCGTCCCCGGCGTCCCGCCCGTCTGGCCCGGTGGCCCCGCCGACGCGCCCCCGGCCCCCGGTGCCGGGGACCGGTTCCGAATACGCCGCCTGCTCGTCCCGGCGATCGCGGTCGCCGCCCTCGTGTTCGCCGCGGTCAGCATCGTCGCCTTCCTGCGGGACGGCCACGCCGGTCACCCGCCCCGCACCCCCACCGCGCCCGCCGCCGGCGACGTGCTCATCCGGGTGGCCGGCACCGACTTCTGCCTCGCCGAGCGGCGCGGCTCCCGGACCGGCCAGGTGTACCAGGTGCCGTGCGCCGCCGCGGGCGTCCCGCTGTACGCGCTGGCGGAGACGGGCGGCGGCCGGTGGCGGATCGCCTCCGACCACCCCGACTACGGCGCCGGCTGCTCCGGCCTCCCCTCCGGCGGGCGCGTGCCCGACGCGCCGTACGAGGACTCCGAGTGCGGCGACCCCACCCGGGTCGAGGAGTTCTCCCTGGAGCCGCACGGCACCCCGGTCGAGGGCTACCGGATCGTCCCGGCCGGCTCCGCGACCCCCGGCAACTGCGTCACCGTCGTCGGGGACCGCGCGGCCGCCTGGTCCCGCCTCGCCCAGGCCCCCTGCGCACCGGACGCCGCCGGCCAGCTCTTCGACTTCGACCGCCGGAGCTGAGTCAGCAGGGCTCGTCGCCGTACGGAGAACCGTGGCCCTCGTCGGAAGAAGACGTGTCCGAGGAGGGCGAGTACGAGGAGGACGAGTACGAGGAGTACGACGGGTCCGGCGACGAGTCGTGGTCGTCGGACAGGTCGGCGGGGGAGCCCTCGGCCCCGTCGACGGGCAGCGGGCAGGCGGCGGGCCCGGTCGGACCGGCGGCGGTGCCCACGGGGAGGGCGGCGGGTGCGGAGTCGTCCGGGAGCGACGGTTCGACCAGGCCGTACGGCGCCGTGTCGCCGTCCGGGTGCCGGAGCCCGGAGGCGGCCGGCGGCTCCACCAGGCGGGTCCGCAGCGCCGTCACCACCGCCGGGTCCAGGCCGACGTGGCCGGTGGCGTACGCGTGCACCGATCCGTACCGCGCCCGCAGGCCCGCGAGGAACAGGCGGATGATCTCGGCGGGCGCGCGGCCGTAGCCCGGCCAGCGGAGCGCGCGGCCCGGGTGGGACGCGCGCCAGTCGGCGATCAGGCGTTCCGTGGCCCGCTCGGTGAGGGCGAAGTCCGCGAGGATCTCCTCGTCGGGGACCTCCAGGAGCGCCAGGAGGACCGCCGCGAGCAGTCCCGTACGGTCCTTCCCCGAGGCGCAGTGGAAGACGAGCGGTCCGTCGGCGGCGGCGATGACCTCCAGGGCCGTACGGAGTTCCACGGCCCCGTCCTCCGCGACCTCGGCGAACCGGTCGGCGAGGTACCGCCACGGGTCGAGGTCGGGGTCGATCTCCGCCTGGTCGTACGGGCGGTGCTCGACGGAGAGGTTGTGCCAGGCGACGTCCCAGGTCTCCGGCAGGCGGCCCTTGGCCGCGATCTCCCACGGGTGGCGCAGGTCGATCACCGTGGTCACGCCCAGCTCCCGGAAGCGTTCCAGGTCCGCGGGACCGGCGTCCGCGAGCTTGCCGAGGGAGTCGGAGCGGTAGAGGGTCCCCCACCGCACGATCCCGCCGCCGGCGGTCCGACAGCCGCCCAGATCACGGAAGTTGTGGAGTCGCTCGAACGGTACGTGTCGTCTCACGGCGCCACTGTACGAGGCGCGCTCCCCGGGCTCACGCCCCGGCGGACTCCCAGAAGTGGCCGACGATCCCGTCCAGGTACGCGCGCCCCTCCTCGCCCGTGGTCCCCGAGGCGCCCCAGCTGCTGACCGCCGCCATCCGGGCGTGGTACTCCGTGTGCAGCCGCTGGAGCGCGGACTCCACGGTCCGCCGGGGCAGCGGCACCGTCCGCGCCACCGGCTTCACGTACGCCTGCCAGCGGGTGGTGACCGCGTCGCGCAGCAGCTCGGCGAGGCGCTCGTCGCCGCCGGTCGCGGTGAGCAGGGCGCGCGGGCCGAGGCCGAGGACCTCCGCGAGGGCGGCCGTCTGGCGCTCGGTGCCGCGCCAGCGCCCCTCGTCCTCCATCCGCTGGTACGCGGCGGCCGAGAGCCCCACCCGCCGCGCCAGCTCCTCGGGGGCGAGCCCGCGCGCCACCCGGTGCTCGCGCAGGGTGGAGGCGGCGGAGATCAGCTCGGCCGGGGAGCACCACAGGACGCCCGCGAGGGCGGTGAGCTCCTGCTCGGTGGGGACCGCCCCGCCGCGCTCCCAGGCGAGGACGGTCTCGGGGGTGGCGAAGACGCCGTACTGCGCCCGCAGGCCGTACGCGACGTGGCCGTGGGCCATGCCGAGGCCTTCGCGCAGGCGGCGCGCGGCCTGGGCGTCGAAGGGAGGGGTGGGTCGGTGCACGCGGCCACCGTAGGTGCGGAGGGTGACGGGTGGATACGGTGCGTTCCCCCAAGGCCAGAGGTTCGTAGGAACGTGGGAACCGGTCGGTAACACCGTCTTCCCTGCTCAGTGGCCGCGTACGGGGCCGCCCAGCCAGCGGTACTGGAGCTCGGGCCGTCCGATCTGCCCGTACTGCGGCGCCCGTACGGCCCGGCCCTCGGTGACGAGGTGTTCCAGGTAGCGGCGCGCGGTGATCCGGGAGATCCCGACCTCCGTCCCCGCCTCGGCGGCGGTGAGCCCGTCCGGGGCGGCCCGGAGGGCGCGGGTGACCGCCTCCAGCGTGGGGGCGCTCAGGCCCTTGGGGAGCGCGGCGGGGTGCGGGGCCCGCAGGGCGGCGAGCGCCCGGTCCACCTCGTCCTGCCCGGAGGCCTCCCCGGCGGCCGCCCGGAACTCGGCGTACCGGACGAGCCGGTCCCTGAGGGTCGCGAAGGCGAAGGGTTTGAGCACGTACTGGACGACCCCCAGGGAGACGCCCTCGCGCACGACGGCCAGGTCCCGGGCGGAGGTCACCGCGACGACGTCTGCGGTGTGCCCGGCGGCGCGCAGCGCGCGCAGGAGCTGGAGGCCGTGGCCGTCGGGCAGGTACAGGTCGAGCAGGATCAGGTCGACCGGCGTCCGGTCGAGCACCCGCACGGCGGCGGCCCGCGAGTGCGCGATCCCGACGACGGTGAACCCCTCGACCCGTCCGGCGTAGAGCGCGTGCGCGTCGGCGGCCACGGGGTCGTCCTCGACGACGAGCACCCGGAGAGGAGCGCCGCTCATGACACCGCCCCGCCCCCGGCGCCCCCGCCACCGCCGACCCGAGCGGCCGCACCCGCACGGGAGCCCCCACCGGGGCTCGGGGTGGCCCTGCCCGTACGGGAGTCCCCGCCGGGGCCCGGGGACCCGCTTGCGCGGGAGTCCCCGCCGGGGACCGGGGACCGGCCTGCGTGGGAGTCCCCGCCGGGGCTCGGGGTGGCCCTGCCCGTACGGGAGCTCCCGCCGGGGCCCGGGAACCCGCCTGTGCGGGAGTCCCCGCCGGGGCCCGGGGTGGCCCTGCCCGTACGGGAGCTCCCGCCGGGGACCGGGGACCCGCCTGCGCCGGGGCCTTCGCCGGTGCCGGAGAACCCGCCCGCGTCCGGGGCCGCGTCCGTGCCCGGGGCGCTGCCTGCACCGGGGTCTTCGCCTGCGCCTGAGGTCCCGTCCGTCGTGTCCGGGAGCTCTCCCGCGCCCGGCGCGCCGTCCGTGCCCGAAGAGCCGTCCGTGTCCGGCGCGCCGTCCCTGTCCGTCTCCCGCAAGGGCAGCCGTACCGTGAACTCCGCCCCGCCCTCCTCGCCGTCCGCGAGGGTCAGCGTGCCCGAGGCGCGGGAGACCGCCTGGCGGACCAGGGCCAGGCCCAGGCCGCGGCCCGGGCCCCGGGTGGACCAGCCGCGGCCGAGGACCGCGTCCCGGTCGGCCGGGCTGACGCCGGGGCCGCTGTCCGAGACCCGGATCAGCAGCTCGCCGTCTCCCGCGCGGGCCGCGACCGCGACCGTCACGCGCGCGTGCGGGGTCCCGCCCGCCGCCTCCACCGCGTTGTCGATCAGGTTGCCGAGGATCGTCACCAGGTCCCGCGCCGGCAGGGCCGCAGGCACCCGCCCGTCGTCGATGCGGCTGTCCTCGGTGAGGACCAGCTCCACGCCCCGCTCGTTGGCCTGCGCCGCCTTGCCGAGCAGCAGCGCGGCGAGGACGGGCTCGCCGACCGCGTCCACGACCCGGTCGGTGAGCGCCTGGGCCAGCTCCAGTTCCGCCGTCGCGAACTCCACCGCCTCCGCCACCCGGCCCAGCTCGATGAGCGAGACGACCGTGTGCAGCCGGTTCGCCGCCTCGTGCGCCTGCGAGCGCAGCGCCTCCGTGAAGCCCCGCTCGGAGTCCAGCTCGCCCGACAGGGCCTGGAGCTCCGTGCGGTCCCGCAGCGTGACCACGGTGCCGCGCCGCTCCCCGCCCACCACCGGGCGGGTGTTGACGACGAGGACCCGGTCGTCCGTCAGGTGCGTCTCGTCCACGCGCGGCTCCGAGGAGAGCAGCGCGCCCGTCAGCGGCGCGGGCAGGCCGAGCTCCGCCGCCGGACGCCCGACGACCCCCTCGTCCAGGCCGAGCAGTTCCCGCGCCCCGTCGTTGATCAGGGCGATCCGCCGCCGTCCGTCGAGCATCACGAGCCCCTCCCGCACGGCGTGCAGCGCGGCTTCGTGGTAGTCGTGCATCCGGCTCAGCTCGGTCGCGTTCATGCCGTGGGTGTGGCGCCGCAGGCGCGCGTTCACGACGTACGTCCCCGCCCCGCCGAGCGCGAGCGCCGCGCCCGCCATGCCGAGCAGGGCGGTCACCTGCTCCCGTACCTGCGCGCTGATCCGCTCGATCGTGATGCCCGCGCTGACCAGGGCGACGACCCGCCCGTCCGCGCCGAAGACGGGCGCGATCGTCCGCACGGAGGGACCGAGCACCCCGAGGTGCGTCTCGGAGTGGGTCCGCCCCCGCCGGGCCTGCTCGATGTGGCCGAGGTACGTGCGCCCGATCTGGTCCGGCTCCGGATGCGTCCAGCGGGTGCCGTCCGGGGCCATGATCACCACGAAGGCGACGTCCGCGTGGCGGCGCAGCGCCTCCGCGTACGGCTGGAGCGCCGCCGACGGGTCGGCCGAGCGCGCGGCGGCGGCCACGGACGGCGAGTCGGCGACGGCCGCGGCGGTGGCCGCGGACTGGCGCCGCGCGGTCTCCTCGGCCTGCGCCCGGTCCGTGAGGTACGCGAAGACCGCGCACCCCGCCACGACGACGGCCACGAGCACGACCTGCATCGCGAAGAGCTGGCCGGCCAGGCTGCGGGGACGGGGGAGCCGGGGGAGGCGGAGACGCATGCGGGTAAGTGTGCACGCCCGGGACCGCGCGGCGGCGCCGCGGCCCCGCTCCTCCCGTGACCGGCGTCGTTTCGGCCGTGAACGAAACGTACGCAACCGTGACCGGGGTCACAGGCTGGTGGATAGTCGCGGAGGTCCACCGGGACGCGGACGCCCGGGGGACACCCACCAGTACGAGGAGGACCCCCGTGGCCGCACGCCGGGACCGTACCCACTATCTGTATCTGGCCGTCATCGGCGCCGTACTGCTCGGCATCGCGGTCGGCTTCCTGGCGCCGGGCTTCGCCGTCGAGCTCAAGCCGCTCGGCACCGGCTTCGTCAACCTGATCAAGATGATGATCTCCCCGATCATCTTCTGCACGATCGTGCTCGGTGTCGGCTCCGTCCGGAAGGCCGCGAAGGTCGGTGCCGTCGGCGGCCTCGCCCTCGGCTACTTCCTGCTCATGTCGACGGTGGCGCTCGCGATCGGCCTGCTCGTCGGCAACCTCCTGGAGCCCGGCTCCGGCCTCCACCTCACCAAGGAACTGGCCGAGGCCGGCGCCAAGCAGGCGGAGGGCGCGAGCGAGTCCACGGCCGACTTCCTCCTCGGGATCATCCCGACCACCCTCGTCTCCGCCTTCACCGAGGGCGAGGTCCTCCAGACCCTCCTGGTCGCCCTCCTCGCGGGCTTCGCGCTCCAGGCGATGGGCGCGGCCGGGGAGCCGGTCCTGCGCGGGATCGGACACATCCAGCGGCTGGTCTTCCGCATCCTCGCCATGATCATGTGGGCGGCCCCCGTCGGCGCGTTCGGCGCCATCGCGGCGGTCGTCGGGGCGACCGGCGTGGACGCCCTGAAGTCCCTCGCCGTCATCATGATCGGCTTCTACCTGACCTGCGGGCTCTTCGTCTTCGTCGTGCTCGGCGCGATCCTGCGCCTGGTCGCCGGGATCAACATCTGGACCCTCCTGAAGTACCTGGGCCGCGAGTTCCTGCTGATCCTGTCCACCTCCTCCTCCGAGTCGGCGCTGCCCCGCCTCATCGCGAAGATGGAGCACCTGGGCGTCTCCAAGCCGGTCGTCGGCATCACCGTGCCGACCGGTTACTCCTTCAACCTCGACGGCACCGCGATCTACCTCACGATGGCCTCGCTCTTCGTCGCCGAGGCGATGGGCGACCCGCTGTCGGTCGGCGAGCAGGTCTCCCTCCTCGTCTTCATGATCATCGCCTCGAAGGGCGCGGCGGGCGTCACCGGCGCGGGCCTCGCCACCCTGGCGGGCGGCCTCCAGTCGCACCGGCCGGAACTGGTCGACGGGGTGGGCCTGATCGTCGGCATCGACCGCTTCATGAGCGAGGCCCGCGCCCTCACCAACTTCGCCGGCAACGCGGTCGCCACCGTCCTCGTCGGCACGTGGACGAAGGAGATCGACAAGGCGCGGGTGACCGAGGTCCTCGCCGGCCGGATCCCCTTCGACGAGAAGACCCTGGTCGACGACCACGCCCCGACGACCCCGGTCCCGGACCAGCGGGCGGACGGGGAGGACGAGAAGGCCCCCGCGAAGGTCTGACGGGCTCCGGCCCCCTCGCGAAGAACCTCCGGGTCCCGGGCCTTGAGCCGGATCCGGGCCCCGGGTACGGGAGGTCCCCGGCCGCCACGAGCGGCCGGGGACCTCCCGTTCATCCCGTAGCCCCGTTCACCCCCGTACTCCAGCCCCCGCCAACTCCGCCGACTCCTCCTCCGTCAGCACGGCAGGAAGGCGAGACCCGGCTCCGCGCGGAGCCGCAACTCCGCCCCGCCGTCCCGGACGGCGGGCGAGTACCGGTTCTGCACGGAGACGAGGCGGTCGCCCGGGACCTCCCGGGCCGGCAGGATCTGCTCCGCGTCCACGTTCGAGACCCCGGCGAGCCGGACCGTGCCCGCGTCCGGCAACTACCGCACCGCGCCAGGCGATTCGGCGTACGGCACGTCCGGGGCCGGCTTGTGCGGCTGGTACAGGCCGATCGCACCGCCCCCGAGCCGCCGGGCCGAGGCCTCCGCCGCCCGCCGCGGGTGCGCGGGCCGGCCGTCCACGGTCCAGCCGCCGGCCGTCCGTCCCCGCCTGCCCTTCGTCGCCACCGGCACCCCGTCCGTACGGCCCCCGTACGAGGCCAGGGCCCGGGCCACGAGCAGTTCGCCCTCGCCCGGCTCGCCGTCCGGCGGGTGGTAGGAGTCGGCGGTGTCGAACTGACCGCCCGCCCCGAGGTCCTGGAGGTCCACCACGTGGTGGGCGAGGACTGCTGGATCCTCAAGGTCGCCGTCACCGACACCGTCCACCTCGAAGACGTCCTGGAACAGGCCTCGGCCCTCGGCCGCACCACGACCTCGATCGTCCTCTCCTCCCCGGTGGAGGGGAAGCCGCTGCTGCCGCCGGACCGGAAGCGCCCCTGACACCGGCCCTTGCCCTGACGTCGACGTCAAGGCCTACGGTCGGGGGCATGCGCATCGGAGAGCTGGCCGAGCGGGCCGGGACCACCACGCGGACGCTGCGGTACTACGAGTCGCGCGGTCTCCTGACCGCGCGGCGCACGGACCGGGGGCACCGCACGTACGACGAGGACGACCTGCGGCTCCTCCAGCAGATCAGGACCCTGCAGGACTTCGGGTTCGAGCTGGAGGAGACGCGGCCGTTCGTGGAGTGCCTGCGCGCGGGGCACCCGGCGGGGGACGCGTGCCCCGCGTCGATCGCCGTCTACCGGCGGAAGCTCGCCGAGCTGGACGGCCTGATCGAACAACTCCGGACGGTACGTGCCCAGGTGGGCGCCCAGCTCCTCCGGGCCGAGGCGGAACTGCCGCACGGCCCGGAGCCCCGGTGCGGACTGACCACGGAGACGGAGGAGTGACGCACATGACGCCGGACGCGACGAGCACGCCGAGTACGCCGAGTACGCCGAGTACGCCGAGCACGCCGAGCACGACGGGCGTGACCGAGGTGACGGACGCGGACTTCGGCACGGAGGTGCTGGGCTCGGGGCCGCCGGTCCTGGTGAAGTTCACCGCCGAGTGGTGCGGACCGTGCCGGCAGCTGAGGCCGGTGCTCGACGCGCTCGCCCGGGAGGAGGCCGGGCGCCTCCGGATCGTCGAGATCGACGTGGACCGCAACCCGGAGACCACGGCGCGGTACGGGGTCCTCGCCACCCCGACCCTCCTGCTCCTCCGGAACGGCGAACCCGTGAAGTCCCTGGTCGGCGCCCGCCCGAAGCGCCGCCTCCGGGAGGAGCTGGAGGACGTCCTCGGCTCCTGAGCCGTCGGGATCCCGGGGCCGCCGGGCCCCTGGAGCCGGCGGCGGGGGACCCGGCGCCCCGTGCCAGACTTCTGCCGCATGAACCGTGATCACGACATGACCGGCCTGACCGTCGGGGACCGCGACCCCGAGCTGGCGAAGCTCCTCGACCAGGGGCTCGACGCGTACAACTTCGCGGCCACCGGCACCAGCCTCAAGGACCAGAGCGAGTTCTCGGTGAAGGCCGTCGATCCGGCGACCGGCGAGGTCGTCGGCGGCATCACCGCCTGGACCTGGGCCGGACTGCTGGGCATCGACATGCTCTGGGTGCGCGAGGAGCACCGTCGCGACGGCTGGGGCGGCAGGCTCCTGCGCGCCGCCGAGGCGGAGGCCCGCCGCCGCGGCTGCGACCGGGCCACCGTCTCCTCCTTCACCTTCCAGGCCCCGGACTTCTACCGCCGGCACGGCTACGTGGAGACCGGCCGCACCCTCGGCATCCCGGGCGGCGCCGAGGACGTCCACTTCCACAAGGAGCTGACCGGGGACCCCGGGACCCCGGTGTAGGGCGCGTCCGGCGGATCACGGCCGGGCGCCGGGGACCCCGTACCCGTCACGGGGTCGTCGCCGCCGTTCGGGAGGAGCGGTGCCGCGCGCCGGTGACGACGAGCGAGACGTTCTGCCCGCCGAAGCCGAAGGAGTTGCTGAGCACGGCCTCCTGGGGGACGTCCCGTCGCTCCGTGACGACGTCGAGGTCGATGTCGGGACCGACGCCGGCCGCGGCGAGGTTGCGGGTCGGCGGGACGACGCCGTGCTCCACGCTGAGGACGGCGACGAGCGCCTCGATCGCGCCGGCCGCGCCGAAGAGATGGCCGAGCGCCGCCTTGGGGGCGGTCACGGTGGCGCGGCCGAAGACCTTCCCGATCGCGCGCGCCTCGGCGACGTCGCCGACCTGGGTTCCGGTGGCGTGGGCGTTGACGTGGGTGATCTGCTCGGGAGCCAGGCCGGCTCGCGCGAGCGCCTTGCGCATGGCCGCGATCTGGCCGGAGCCGTCGGGGACGGGCGCGGTGATGTGGTGGGCGTCGGCGGCCACGCCGGCGCCCGCGAGCACCGCGCGGACGCGCGCGCCCCGGGCCGCGGCGTGCTCGGCGCTTTCGAGCACCACGACGGCCGCGCCCTCGCCGAGGACGAATCCGCTGCGGTCCGCGGCGAACGGCCGGGACGCCGAGGCGGGTTCGGCGGTGTACTGGGACAACGCCTGCGCCTGGACGAAGCCGGCGACGGTGATCGGGGTGATCGCGGCCTCGGTCCCGCCCGCGATGACCACGTCCGCCTCGCCCGCGCGGATGAGCCCGGCCCCCAGGGCGATCGCCTCGGCACCGGAGGAGCACGCCGAGACGGGGGTGTGGACACCGGCCCGCGCGCCGTACTCGATGCTGATCAGGGCCGCCGCGGCGTTGGGCATGAGCATCGGGACCGTGCGGGGCGAGACGCGCCGCGCCCCGGCCGTCTCCAGCGCGTCGTCCTCCCTCAGCAGCGTCTGTACGCCCCCGATGCCCGTGCCGATCGCGGACGCGAGCCGGTCCGGGTCCACCCGCGGGGCACCGGCGTCGGCCCAGGCCTCGGCCGCCGCGACGAGGGCCGCCTGCTGCGAGCGGTCGAGCCGCCTCGCCCGCACCGGCGGCAGGGAGTCGGCCGGGTCGGCCGCCATCGTCCCCGCGACGACGTCGGGAAGGCCGGCGGCCTCGTGGCCGGGCAGGACGACGCCGCGGATGCCGGACCCGCCGGCGAGCAGGGCGTTCCAGGTGGACTCCACGTCCCCGCCGAGCGGTGTGATCGCGCCGAGTCCGGTCACGACGACTTCGGTCCGGTGCATGTCCCTCAACTTTCTTGTATGCGATACAAGCGAACGAGACCATGTTGTATCACATACAATTCGAGCGTGGAGAAGAAGCGAACCGAAGCCGCGGCGGCACCGACCCGCTCGACGCCGACCCGTTCGACGCCGGTCCGGTCGCGCGACCGGGGGCGCGCGACGAGGCGTCACCTGATCGAGGTGGCCGCGCGGCTCTGCGGAGAGCGGCCCGGTGCCGAGCCGAGCGTCGCGGAGATCGCGAACGCGGCGGGCGTCTTCCCCAACCAGGTCACCTACCACTTCGGGTCCAAGGACGCGCTGCTCGTGCACGCCGCCTTCCTCGGCCTGCTGCACGACGCCCGGCGCATCGAGCGCATCGGCCGGCAGGCCCCCGACGCGGCGGCCTTCCGGCGCAACGTCGCCCGCGCCGTCCTGGCCATGCCCTCGCTCCCGTCGGTCGCGCGGGCGCTCGCCGCGGGAATCTCCAAGCCCGAGCTCGCCCCCGTGGTCGACCGGCACCTCCAACTGCTGTTCCGGCAGTCCGAGCGCTTCGTGGGCCGGCTCGTCGACAGCCGCGGCTGGGGGACCCGCCGGCCGCTCGGCGCGGAGGCCAGGACGTTCTGGAGCACCGCGCTCGGCGCGGTGCTGCTCGTCCGCGCCGGGGCGCACGGCACCGTCGCCGACCTCGACCTCGCCGGAGCGCTGACCGTCTACGACGGACCCGGGCACGACTAGGGCGTCGTGTCCGGCGGATCAGGGCCCCGGTCCCCGGAATTCGCTCGCGTCAGGACATGCCGTCAGGGCATACAGAAATACCCCGACTGGAATTGACAGTCGGGGTATCGCATCACGTATATTGGTGGATTCCGTGTGCGCACACAAAGGCGACACGGAGAAGTTCACTAAACGCACTGTATCGCGCCGGGAGTCGAATTGTCAACCGAGGAATTTCGGAATGAACAACGATTCATCACCGATCTCTACACACGACTCGACGACCTGAGGGACCAGGCCGAGGCCGCCGTCGACCGCGCCCTGCGCACCCCCGGCACCGGCGGCAACCAGGGCCGGCTCGAACGGGACGTGCTGGTCGCCGAACAGTCCGGGCTGCTCGCCGCGCTCAACGCGGGGGAGAGCGGCCTCTGCTTCGGCCGGCTCGTCTTCCGCGACGGCCGCGACCACCACATCGGCCGGCTCGGCATCCGCGAGGACGACCCGGACCGCACCCCCCTCGTGGTCGACTGGCGCGCCGAGGTCGCCCGCCCCTTCTACCTCGCCACCGGATACGAGCCGATGGGCCTCTCCCGCCGCCGCCACATCAGCACCACCGGCCGCACGGTCACCGCCCTCCACGACGAGGTCCTCGACCTCGCCGACGCCACCCGCACCGGCCACGAGAGCCGGGACGCCGACGAGGTGCTGCTCGCCTCGCTCGACGCCGCCCGCACCGGCCGCATGCACGACATCGTGCAGACCATCCAGGCCGAGCAGGACGCCATCATCCGCTCCCCGCACCGCGGCGTCCTCGTCGTGGAGGGCGGCCCCGGCACCGGCAAGACCGCCGTCGCCCTGCACCGCGCCGCGTACCTCCTCTACGCCCACCGCGAGCAGCTGGCCCGCCGGGCCGTCCTCGTCGTCGGCCCCAACCCCGCCTTCCTCGGCTACATCGGCAACGTGCTGCCCTCCCTCGGAGAGACCGGCGTCCTCCTCGCCACCCCCGCCGAGCTCTTCCCCGGCGTCCGCGCCACCGGCACCGACACCCCCCGCGCCGCCGCCGTCAAGGGCTCCGCCGCCATGGCCGACGCCCTCGCCGCCGCCGTACGCGACCGCCAGCGGGTCCCCGAGCGCGGCGAACCCCTCGTCGTCCCGCACGACGACGGCGACCTGGTCGTGGACTGGGGCATGGCCATGGAGGCCCGCCACAAGGCACGCGAGACCGCCCTCCCGCACAACCTCGCCCGTCCCTACTTCGTCTTCCGGATCCTCGACGCCCTCGCCGAGCAGCTCGCGGACCGCATCGGCGCCGACCCCTACGGCGGCCCCAACTTCCTCGGCCCCGACGACATCGCCCTGCTCGCCAAGGGCATCGCCGCCAACCCCGAGGTGTACGCGGCCCTCGACACCCTCTGGCCCGCCCTCACCCCGCAGGACTTCCTCGCGGACTACCTCACCGAGCCCACCCACCTGCCCGACGCCGACGCCGTCGCGATCCGCCGCGAGGGCGGCGCGTGGACCCCCGCCGACGTGCCCCTCCTCGACGAGGCCGCCGAACTGCTCGGCCAGGACGACTCGGCCGCCCGCGCCGCCGAGGAGGCCGAGCGGCAGAAGCGCATCCAGTACGCGCAAGGGGTCCTCGACGTCTCCTACGCCTCCCGCACCTACGAGTTCGAGGACAAGGAGGAGCAGGACAAGGACGCCTCCGAGGTCCTCTCCGCCCACGACATCATCGACGCCGAGCGGTTCGCGGAGCGCCACGAGGAGGCCGATCACCGCACCGCAGCCGAACGGGCCGCCGCCGACCGCACCTGGGCCTTCGGGCACATCATCGTGGACGAGGCCCAGGAGCTCTCCGCGATGGCCTGGCGACTCCTGATGCGCCGCAGCCCCAGCCGCTCCATGACCCTGGTCGGGGACCCCGCCCAGACCGGCGACCCGGCCGGCGTCGGCGCCTGGCGGGACATCCTCGGCCCGTACGTGGAGGACCGCTGGGAGCTGGTCCGGCTCGGCGTCAACTACCGCACCCCCGCCGAGATCATGGCCGTCGCCGCCGACGTGCGGCGCGAGACCGACCCCGGCTTCGAACCGCCGAGCTCGGTCCGCTCCACCGGCGTCGAGCCCTGGGACCGCACGGCCGGGGACCCGGTGAAGGAGGCCGCCGACGCGGTCGCCGCCGAGCGGCGCCCCGACGGGCGGCTCGCCGTGATCGCCCCGCCGGAGCTGCACCCGGCCCTGGTCGCCGCCCTCCCGGACGCCGACCACGGCCCGGCCCCCGACCTCACCCGGCCGGTGGTCCTGCTCGACCCCCGGCAGGCCAAGGGCCTGGAGTTCGACACGGTCCTCGTCGTGGACCCGGACGGCATCCGGGCCGGCGCCCCGCACGGCGTGAACGACCTGTACGTGGCGCTGACCCGGGCCACCCAGCGCCTCGGCGTGATCAGGCCGGCCTGAGACCGGGGCCGGGGCTCACGCCCGCCGTGCCCTTCAAGCCGGCCTGAGCCACACCGTCGCCAGCGGCGGCAGCGTCATCCGCACGCTGGACGACCGCCCGTGCCACGGCACCGACTCGGTCTTCGCCGGGTCGGTGCCGACCACGTCCGAGCCCCCGTACCGGGCCGCGTCCGTGTTCAGCACCTCCGTCCAGGCCGCGAAGGTGTCCGGCACCCCCAGCCGGTAGTCGTGCCGCACCACCGGCGAGAAGTTCGACACGGCGAGCAGCGGCGAGCCGAAGCCGTCGAACCGCAGGAACGCGAAGACGTTGTCGTCGGCCGCGTCCCCGACCACCCACTCGAACCCCTCCGGCGAGGTGTCCCGCTCCCACAGCGACGGCGTCGCCGTGTACACCGTGTTCAGGTCGCGCACCAGGTCCCGCACGCCCCGGTGGTCCGCCTCCGCCCCGTACTCCGGGTCGAGCAGCCACCAGTCCGGGCCGTGGTCCGCCGACCACTCCCCGCCCTGCGCGAACTCCTGGCCCATGTAGAGCAGTTGCTTGCCCGGGTGGGCCCACATGAAGCCCAGGTACGCGCGGTGGTTGGCCCGCTGCTGCCACCAGTCGCCCGGCATCTTCGACACCAGCGACCGCTTGCCGTGCACGACCTCGTCGTGCGAGATCGGCAGGATGTAGTTCTCGCTGTACGCGTACACCATCGAGAACGTCATCTCGTTGTGGTGGTACTTCCGGTGCACCGGCTCCTTCTGCACGTACTCCAGGGAGTCGTGCATCCAGCCCATGTTCCACTTCATGCCGAAGCCGAGGCCCCCGAAGCCGCCGGGGCCCACCTGGTCCGTCGGCCGCGTCACCCCGTCCCAGGCCGTGGACTCCTCCGCGAAGGTCACGATCCCCGGGCAGCGCCGGTACACGGTCGCGTTCATCTCCTGGAGGAACGCCACGGCGTCCGGGTTCTCCCGGCCGCCGAACTCGTTCGGCACCCACTCGCCGTGCTCGCGCGAGTAGTCCAGGTAGAGCATCGAGGCGACCGCGTCCACCCGCAGGCCGTCGATGTGGAACTCCTGGCACCAGTACACGGCGTTGGCGACGAGGAAGTTCCGCACCTCCTTGCGCCCGTAGTCGAACTCCAGGGTCCCCCAGTCCGGGTGGTGCGACCGGCGCGGGTCCTCGTGCTCGTACAGCGGCCGCCCGTCGAACTCCGCGAGCGCCCAGTCGTCCTTCGGGAAGTGCGCCGGGACCCAGTCCATCAGGACCCCGATCCCCGCCCGGTGCAGCGCGTCCACCAGGTACTTGAAGTCGTCCGGGGTGCCCATCCGGGCCGTCGGCGCGTAGAACCCGGTCACCTGGTAGCCCCACGAGCCGCCGAAGGGGTGCTCGGCGACCGGCATGAACTCCACGTGCGTGAAACCGAGGTCGCGCACGTACGCGGGCAGCTGCTCGGCCAGCTCGCGGTAGGTGAGCCCCGGCCGCCAGGACGCCAGGTGCACCTCGTACACCGACAATGGCGCCTCGTGCGCCGGGCGCGCGCCCCGCCGCTCCATCCACTCGCCGTCGTTCCACACGTGGTGCGACTCGGTGACGATCGACGCCGTGTTCGGCGGGCACTCGGTCCGCCGGGCCATCGGGTCCGCCCGCAGCGTGTGCGAGCCGTCGGGCCGGGCGATGTCGTACTTGTAGACCGTGCCCTCGCCGAGACCGGGCACGAACAGCTCCCACACGCCCGTCGAACCGAGCGAGCGCATCGGCAGGCCCGCGCCCCAGTACGTGAACTCGCCGGTGAGCCGCACCCCGCGCGCGTTCGGCGCCCAGACCGCGAACCGGGTTCCGGCCACGCCCTCGTGCGTCATGATCCGGGAGCCGAGCGCCGTCCACAGCTCCTCGTGCCGGCCCTCCCCGATCAGGTGCAGGTCCAGGTCCCCGAGCGAGGGCAGGAAGCGGTACGGGTCCTGGACCTCCAGCTCCGTGCCTTCGGCGCCTTCGTCGTAACGGACCCTCAGCTCGTACGCCGGCACCTTCCGCAGCAGCGGCAGCAGCCCGGAGAAGAGACCGTCCCCGTCGTCGTGGAGCACGACCCGGCGGCCCTTGACGAGGACGGCGACCTCCCGGGCGAACGGGCGCAGCACCCGCACCACCACCCCGCCGCGCACCGGGTGCGCGCCGAGCACCCCGTGCGGGTCGTGGTGCTCCCCGGCGAGCAGCCGGGCCCGGTCGCCCGGGTCGAGCGGTAGCGCCTTCCGTACGGCGGGCCGCTCCGGCGCCGGCTCCTTCCGCACGGCGAGCAGGTCCGCCGCGGACGCCTTCCCGGCAGTGGCCGACGCGGGCGCCTTCCTGGCTGTGGACGTCTTTCCTGCGGATCGGGCGGTCACGGGGATGCCTCCTGGAGGACGGGAAAGGGAAAGGGGGAATCGGTGGGGAACACGCTTGTGGAACGGGCCGCGGGGACGCCGGGACACTCGGCCGAACGGGGCCGGTGGGGGTTCTCGCGGGTGGGACGGGGCCCGCGGGACGGGTCCGCTGCTCCGAACGGGGTACTCACGGGATCGCCGCCAGCCGTTCGATCGCCGCCATCGGGACCGGCAGCCAGTCCGGCCGGTGCCGGGCCTCGTAGACGACCTCGTACACCGCCTTGTCGGTCTCGTAGGCGCGCAGGAGCGCCGGGTCCGAGCGCGGGTCGGCGCCCGCCGCCTCCGCGTAGCCGCCGCAGAAGGCGTCGCGGCAGCGGGCCGCCCAGTCGGCGTTCCACGGGCGGTGGGTGCGGGCCGCGTAGTCGAAGGAGCGGAGCATCCCGGCGACGTCCCGGACCGTGGGCTGCGGGCTGCGCCGCTCGTCCAGCGGCTTCGCGGGCTCCCCCTCGAAGTCGATGACCGCCCAGGCCCCGTCGGAGCCCCGCAGGGTCTGCCCGAGGTGCAGGTCGCCGTGGATGCGCTGGAGCGCCCCCGCCCCGGCCGCCCCGCCCGCCGCCGCGAAGACGGCCCGGAGCCCCGGCACGTGCGGCAGCAGCGCGGGCACGGCCTGCGCCGCCGCGTGCAGCCGCCGGTCCATCGCGTCGGCGAGCAGTTCGGCCTCGGCCTTCCCGAGCCGCCGCGTCGGCAGCGCCCCGGCGAGCGCCAGGTGCACCTCGGCCGTGGCGCGGCCGAGCGCCCGCGCCTCGGCGGTGAACTCGCGCCCGTCGGCCAGCGCGTCGAGCGCGAGCCGCCAGCCGTCCCGGGAGTCCCGCAGGTACGGCTGGAGGACGCCGAGGGTCGCGGCCCCCGACTCGAACCAGGCGACCGGCGCGGGCACCCGGGCGCAGCCGGCCCGGCTGAGCGCCAGCGGCAGCTCCAGGTCGGGGTTGGCGCCGGGGCTGACCCGCCGGAAGATCTTCAGGATGTACGCGTCGCCGTAGACGAGCGAGGAGTTGGACTGCTCGGCGTCGAGCACGCGGGGCGCGAGCGCGGCCGGCAGGGCGGTGGTGGCGTGGAAGCGCAGCGGGCCGGTCCGGCCCGGGGTGCGCAGCCGCTCGTAGAGGAGCCCGGCGAGCCGCGGGTCGCGCAGCCCTTCGTAGACGGCCCGTCCGGCGAGCGGCCCCTGCCGGATCCGCCCGATCAGGGCGGGGGCGAGGCGGGGCGGGAGCTGGGTCCGTACGCCCAGGAGCAGTTGGTAGCAGTCGGAGGGCGAACCGGCCGGGCGGCCCGGCTGTTCGACCCGTACGAGCAGGTGGAGGAGGCCGGGCCCCGGGCCGTCCGGCGGCAGCAGCTCGGTGGCCGCGTCCAGGGTGAATCCGGTGACCCGGCGGCCCTTGCCCGCGAACCAGCGCTGCCGTGGCAGCCATTCGTGGAGCAGGGGGGCGAGGGACGGAAGGAGGGCGTCCGGGGCCCGGGTGGTGGATGCGGTCTCCGGCATGGCATCGCGTCCTTTCCCCGGGGCGCGCAGTTGGCTTTCGTATACGTTCAAATGCGCAGAGTGTCCCGGATGGCGGCTTGGACTGTCCGGATGTGCGGGACGTGTCGGAAAGGGAAGATCCGTACGGGCCCGGGAAGAAGGCCCGTATGGACCTGAATCGTGTGTGGGTCACAGTGCCCCCGGCGGGACGGGTGAAACCGCCCCGCCGCGGACGTGGCCGAACCGTCCCGGTCTCAGCCCTTCTTGAGGCGGAACCAGTAGAACCCGTGTCCCGCGAGGGTCAGGAGGTACGGGAGTTGACCGATGGCAGGAAACTTCACGCCACCGATCAGCTCCATGGGGTGCAGGCCCGCGAAGCGCCGCAGGTCCAGCTCGGTCGGCTGCGCGAACCGCGAGAAGTTGTTCACGCACAGCACCAGGTCGTCGCCGTCCTCGCGCAGGAACGCGAGCACCGCCGGATTGGACGCGGGCAGTTCCGTGTACGTCCCCGTGCCGAAGGCCCGGTTCTGCTTGCGGATCTCGATCATCCGCTTCGTCCAGTGCAGCAGCGACGACGGCGAGGCCATGCCCGACTCCACGTTGGTCACCTGGTAGCCGTGGACCGGGTCCATGATGGCCGGAAGGTAGAGCCTGCCCGGGTCGCAGGAGGAGAAGCCGGCGTTCCGGTCGGGCGTCCACTGCATCGGGGTGCGCACCCCGTCCCGGTCGCCCAGCCAGATGTTGTCGCCCATGCCGATCTCGTCGCCGTAGTACAGCACCGGTGAGCCCGGCAGCGAGAAGAGCAGCGCGGTGAACAGCTCCATCTGGTTGCGGTCGTTGTCCAGGAGCGGGGCGAGCCGGCGCCGGATGCCGATGTTGGCCCGCATCCGCGGATCCTTGGCGTACTCGGAGTACATGTAGTCGCGCTCTTCGTCCGTGACCATTTCGAGCGTCAGCTCGTCGTGGTTGCGCAGGAAGATGCCCCACTGGCAGCCGGACGGGATCTCCGGGGTCTTCGCCAGGATCTCCGAGACCGGGTAGCGGGACTCGCGCCGCACGGCCATGAAGATCCGCGGCATGACCGGGAAGTGGAAGGCCATGTGGCACTCGTCGCCGCCCGACCGGAAGTCGCCGAAGTAGTCGACGACGTCCTCCGGCCACTGGTTCGCCTCGGCGAGCAGCACCGTGTCCGGGTAGTGCTCGTCGATCTCCTTGCGGACCCGCTTCAGGAAGGCGTGGGTGGCCGGAAGGTTCTCGCAGTTGGTGCCCTCCTCCTGGTACAGGTACGGCACCGCGTCCAGCCGGAAGCCGTCGATCCCCAGGTCCAGCCAGAACTTCAGCGCGGACAGGATCTCCTTCTGCACCGCCGGGTTCTCGTAGTTGAGGTCCGGCTGGTGCGAGAAGAACCGGTGCCAGTAGTACTGCTTGCGCACCGGATCGAAGGTCCAGTTGGAGGTCTCCGTGTCGACGAAGATGATCCGGGCGTCCGCGTACTGCTTGTCGTCGTCGGCCCAGACGTAGTAGTCGCCGTACGGCCCGTCCGGATCGCGCCGCGACTCCTGGAACCACATGTGCTGGTCGCTGGTGTGGTTCATGACGAAGTCGATGATCACGCGCATGCCGCGCTGGTGGGCCGCGTCCACGAACTCCACGAAGTCGGCCAGGTCGCCGAACTCCGGGAGCACCGAGGTGTAGTCGGCCACGTCGTAGCCGCCGTCCCGCAGCGGGGACTTGAAGAACGGCGGCAGCCAGAGGCAGTCCACGCCCAGCCACTGGAGGTAGTCCAGCTTGGACGTGATGCCCTTCAGGTCGCCGACGCCGTCGCCGTTGCTGTCCTGGAAGGAGCGGACGAGGACCTCGTAGAAGACGGCCCGCTTGAACCAGTCGGGGTCACGGTCCTTGGCGGGGGTGTCCTCGAACTTGTCGGGGACGGGCTCGTTGACAGTCATGAGGTGGGTGACCCTCCGGTCTGCGGGGACGGTCGCAGGGCCAGTACGTGCGCGGGCGTGACGCCCGGTTCCAGGCGCACGTAGTTGGCCCTGCCCCAGTGATAGGTGTCGCCGGTGAGCTCGTCGCGCACCGGCGCGGTCTCGTGCCAGTCGAGGCCGAGTTCCGGCATGTTCAACGAGACCGTCGCCTCCTGGGTGTGGTGCGGGTCGAGGTTGACGACCACCAGAACGGTGTTCGAACCGGAGCGCTTGCTGTACGCGATCACCTGCGGGTTGTCCACGTCGTGGAAGGTCAGGTTCCGCAGCCGGCGCAGGGCCGGGTGGCGGCGCCTGATCCGGTTCAGGTTCGTGATCAGCGGGGTGATCGTCCTCCCCGCGCGCTCCGCCGACTCCCAGTCACGGGGCCGCAGTTCGTACTTCTCCGAGTCCAGGTACTCCTCGCTGCCCTCCCGCAGCGGGGTGTTCTCGCACAGCTCGTACCCGGCGTACACGCCCCAGGACGGCGAGAGCGTCGCCGCGAGCACCGCCCGCACCTCGAACGCGGGCCGGCCGCCCTTCTGGAGGTAGCCGGGCAGGATGTCCGGGGTGTTCACCCAGAAGTTCGGCCGCATCTGCGCGGCCGTCTCCCGGGACAGCTCCGTCAGGTACTCCGTCAGCTCCTCCTTGGTGTTGCGCCAGGTGAAGTACGTGTACGACTGCTGGAAGCCGATCGCGCCCAGGGTCCGCATCATCGCGGGCCGGGTGAACGCCTCCGCCAGGAAGACCACGTCCGGATCGTCCTTGTTGATCTCCCCGATGACCCGCTCCCAGAACACCACCGGCTTGGTGTGCGGGTTGTCGACGCGGAAGATCCGGATGCCGTGGTCCATCCAGTGCCGCAGCACCCGCACGGTCTCCTCGACGATCCCGTCCATGTCCTTGTCGAACGCGATGGGATAGATGTCCTGGTACTTCTTCGGCGGGTTCTCCGCGTACGCGATCGAGCCGTCGGGGCGCTGGTGGAACCAGTCCGGGTGCTTCTCCACCCACGGGTGGTCCGGCGAGCACTGGAGCGCGAAGTCGAGCGCGATCTCCAGGCGCAGCTCCCGGGCCCGCACCACGAAGGCGTCGAAGTCCTCGAAGGTGCCCAGGTCCGGGTGGAGCGCGTCGTGCCCGCCCTCCGGCGAACCGATTGCCCACGGCACGCCCACGTCGCTCGGCGACGCCGACAGGGAGTTGTTCGGTCCCTTGCGGTGGGTCTCGCCGATCGGGTGCACCGGCGGCAGGTACACCACGTCGAAGCCCATCGCCGCCACCGCCGGAAGCCGCTCGGCGGCCGTCCGGAAGTTCCCCGGGACCGTGCGCCCGTCGACCGTCCGCGCGCCCTCGGAGCGAGGGAAGAACTCGTACCACGAGCCGTACAGGGCCCGCTCGCGCTCCACCCGGAGGGGGAACTTCGGTGAGGAGGTGAGCAGTTCGCGCAGCGGGTGGCGGTCCAGGGTCTCCACCACCCGGGGGGCCAGGGCGGCCGCGAGCCGCACGGCGGCGGGACGGGACGCGTCGCGCAGGGTGTCCGCCACCGCGAGCACGGCCTCCCGGCCGCCGCCCTTCTTCGGGACGCCCTTCGCCGCCCGCTCGTGCAGCTCGGCCCCCTCGGCGAGGACCAGCTCGGAGTCGATCCCGGCCGGGATCTTGATCTTCGCCGCGTGCCGCCAGGTGGCGATCGGGTCGCTCCAGGCCTCGACGGCGTACGTCCAGGAGCCCTCGGCGTCCGGGGTGACCTCGGCCCCCCACCGGTCGGTGCCCGGCGCCAGTTCGCGCATCGGGATCCAGGGGCCGGGACGGCCCGACGGGCCGCGCAGCACGACATTGGCGGCGACCGCGTCGTGACCCTCGCGGAAGACGGTCGCCGTCACCTCGAAGGTCTCTCCGGCCACCGCCTTCGCGGGGCGCCGGCCGCAGTCGACCAGTGGGCGGACGTCCAGTACGGGAATGCGTCCCATGAGCGGATTCACAGCATCACCTGACGGGGTACGGGGGTGCGGGTGGTGGTGCGCTCTTTCTAGCTCCGCCGACGGCCGGCGGGTCGGGGGCGTGCCCTCTCCCGTCCGCGTTCACCCGGACGGTCGAACCGAGGGGGTGAAAGGGGGTCAGGAAGGGGCGCGTGCCGGGCGTTACCGGAGGAGCCTTCCCATGGTGCACCCTCGGGCAATCCGGCGCTTTGTTAACTACCGGGTCGTAGCAAAACGGGCAAGGGCGGAAGTCGGACACGAAGCCGTCACCGTCCCCGCGGCATCAGGACGTTGCTCCCGCACGGTCCGTCACAGGGGTGTCCTCACCCGTCGGTTCCCGTTGCTCCGATCCGGTCGGGGCTACCATCGGAGCGGCACGCCGGACACACAGCGTGGTGCGTCCCCTCCGGTCCGTACTCGCCTGCGAAGGTGGAACACGTGAAGGCAATCCGTCGATTCACCGTGCGTCCCGTCCTCCCCGACACCCTTCGACCCCTCGCTGACCTGGCGCGCAACCTGCGCTGGTCCTGGCACGAGCCCACCCGGGCCCTCTTCGAGTCCCTCGGCACCTCCGGGCCGGACGCCCCGCCCGGCACCGACCCCGTCCGGATCCTCGGCTCCCTCGAAGCCACCCGGCTCGCCGCGCTCGCCGCCGACCAGGACTTCCTGGTCCGGCTCCGCGCCGCCGCCGAGGACCTCGACGCCTATCTGAACGCCCCCCGCTGGTACCAGGAGCAGCCCGGCGACCTCCCGGCCGCCGTCGCCTACTTCTCGCCCGAGTTCGGCGTGGCCGCCGCCCTGCCCCAGTACTCCGGCGGCCTCGGCATCCTCGCCGGCGACCACCTCAAGGCCGCCAGCGACCTCGGCGTCCCCCTGATCGGCGTCGGACTGCTCTACCGGCACGGCTACTTCCGCCAGTCCCTCGGCAGGGACGGCTGGCAGCAGGAGCAGTACCCCGTCCTCGACCCCGGCGAGCTGCCCGTCACCCTGCTCCGCGAGCCCGACGGCACCCCCGCCCGCGTCACCCTCGCCCTGCCCGGCGGCCGCAGCCTGCACGCCCACCTGTGGACCGCCCAGGTCGGCCGCGTCCCGCTGCTCATGCTCGACTCCGACGTCGAGGAGAACGCCCCCGGCGAACGCGGCGTCACCGACCGCCTCTACGGCGGCGGCAGCGAGCACCGGCTCCTCCAGGAGATGCTGCTCGGCATCGGCGGCGTCCGCGCCGTCCGCACGTACACCCGGCTCACCGGCCACCCCGCCCCCGAGGTCTTCCACACCAACGAGGGCCACGCCGGCTTCCTCGGCCTCGAACGCATCCGGGAACTCCAGCGCGACGGGCTCGACTTCGACAGCGCCCTGGAGACCGTCCGGGCCGGGACCGTCTTCACCACCCACACCCCCGTCCCGGCCGGCATCGACCGCTTCGACCGCGCCCTGGTCGCCCGCCACCTCGGCGAGGACGGCGCCCTGCCCGGCGTCGACACCGGCCGCGTCCTCGCCCTCGGCGACGAGACCCCCCTCGGCGGCGAACCCGGCGTCTTCAACATGGCCGCCATGGGCCTGCGCCTCGCCCAGCGCGCCAACGGCGTCTCCACCCTGCACGGCGCCGTCAGCCGCGCCATGTTCGCCGGACTCTGGCCGGGATTCGACCCCGAAGAAGTGCCCATCACCTCCATCACCAACGGCGTCCACGCCCCCACCTGGGTCGCCCCCGAGGTCGGCCCGCTCGGCCCCGACGCGAGCGACCGCGAGCTGTGGGACCTGCGCCGCACCCTGCGCGAACGGCTCGTCACCGACGTACGGGACCGGCTGCGGGCCTCCTGGCGGCAGCGCGGCGCGGCCGCCGCCGAACTCGGCTGGACCGACTCCGTCCTCGACCCCGACGTCCTCACCATCGGCTTCGCCCGCCGCGTCCCCTCGTACAAGCGGCTCACCCTGATGCTGCGCGACAAGGACCGGCTGCGGTCGCTGCTGCTCCACCCCGAGCGGCCCGTGCAGCTCGTCGTCGCCGGCAAGGCCCACCCCGCCGACGACGGCGGCAAGCGGCTCGTCCAGGAACTCGTCCGCTTCGCCGACGACCCCCGGGTCCGGCACCGGATCGTCTTCCTGCCCGACTACGGCATGGCGATGGCCCGCGGCCTCTACCCCGGCTGCGACGTCTGGCTCAACAACCCCCTGCGCCCCCTGGAGGCCTGCGGCACCAGCGGCATGAAGGCCGCCCTCAACGGCTGCCTCAACCTCTCCGTCCTCGACGGCTGGTGGGACGAGTGGTTCGAGCCCGACTTCGGCTGGGCCATCCCCACCGCCGACGGCGCGGCCGCCGCCGACGAGGAGCGCCGCGACGACCTGGAGGCCGCCGCCCTCTACGAGCTGATCGAGCGCCGGGTCGCCCCCCGCTTCTACGACCGGGGCCCCGACGGCGTCCCGTCCGGCTGGACGGCGATGGTCCGCCGCACCCTCACCGACCTCGGCCCCAAGGTCCTCGCCGACCGCATGGTCCGCGAGTACGTCGAGCGGCTCTACGCCCCCGCCGCCACCGCCCGCCGGGCGCTCACCCCGGACCGGGCCCGCGAACTCGCCGCCTGGAAGGCCCGGGTCCGGGAGGCCTGGCCCAAGGTGGCCGTCGACCACGTCGAGGTCGGCGACGGCCTCGCGGACGACGTGGCCGACGCGGAGCTGGGCGCCACCCCGGTCGTCCGCGTCCGGGTCGCCCTCGGCACGCTCGCCCCCGACGACGTCGAGGTCCAGGCCGTCACCGGCCGGGTCGACGCCGACGACACCCTCACGTCCCCCCGCACCGTCACCCTCAAGCCGGCGGGCGGCCCGGACCTGGAGGGCCGCCTCCCGTACGCGGGCACCCTGGAACTCGACCGCACGGGCTCCTTCGGCTGCACCGTCCGCGTCCTCCCCACCCACCCCCTCCTCGCCCACCCCACCGAACTGGGCCTGGCGACCCTCCCGGAGGAGACGACGGGGGAGGGGGCGGGGGTGTTGTTGCGGTAGGGGACGGGCGGGTCCCCTGAACCGTGGTGCCTCGCCCCGAGGCGCCACGGTTCTCAGGACCTGCCTCCGGACGGTTCCGTCACGGTGGGCCTGTCGGGATCCTGGGCTTCCCAGAAGGCGCCCCCGCCCGCGACGGGACGCAGGATATGGGTCGAACCCTTCCGGACGTCGGTCACGATGGCCTTCCTGCCGGTGACCTCGTCGCGTACCCGATCGCCCACCCAGGGCTTTCCGTCCTTCTTCACGCTGTCTCCTCTTTCAGCTCGGCCCAGACCTGCTTGCCCCACCGGTACGGCTCGGTGCCCCACTGCTCCGTCAGCGCGTCGACCAGAACCAGTCCCCGCCCCCGGACCTGGTCACCGTTGGAGTCCGTTCGCAGCACGGGGACAGTCCTGGAGCGGTCGACCACACCCACACGGATTCCGTTCGCCGAGGGCCGGGAGACGAGCACCCGGATCGACGGAAGACGACTGTGGTCGACCGCGTTGGAGACCAGCTCGGTCACCACGAGGGTGGCGTTGTCGATCAGCGACTCCAGGCCCCGGACGATCAGCGCCGCACGAACCAGCCTGCGAGCGGCTACGGCCTTGCCCCAGTGAACGACCGCCCCGGCCGTTGCAGGAGGAAAAATCCCGTGGGTCCGCCCCGTGCCCGACCGGAAATTTCCGCGCGATCTGCACTCATGGACCGGGACCGAGTCACTACCGTGGACACGTGGAGGGGAACGAACGCCTCGACAGCGCCATGCAGGAGCGCGGCTTGAAGCAGCATGAGTTGGCCGACGCGGTGAACACCCACCTGATCGACGAGGGACACGAGGGCACGGTCGGTGACCGGACGGTCCGCAACTGGCTGACCGGAAGAACCAGGTGGCCCCATCCCCGGCAGCGGAAAGCGTTGGAGGCAGTATTCGGTTGTGCCGCCGAGGAGCTGGGTTTCCACCCTCCGGCGAGAAGACGCCCCTCGACACCCCGGGAGGACCCTGTGGACCGCAGGAACTTCCTTGCCGGAGCCGGCGGTACGACGGTCGCAGTCGTCGCCCCCTTCTCGGGTACTCCTCCGCGGGTCGGCACTTCCGACGTCATCCGGCTCCGCAGCGGTCTGGACGCGCTGATGGCCTTGGACGACACCAAGGGCGGCCACGAAGGGCTGGAGAAGGCCGCGCCGGCGGGAGCCGCCGAAGCCCTGGAGATGCAGAAGCTCGGAGCCACGCAGCGTGTCCGCCGGAGGCTCTTCTCCGTGGCCGCCGACTACACCGCCACGGCGGCCTGGAGCGCGCTGGACGCCCACAGGGGGGACCGGGCCCATGCCCTTCTGGGGAGAGCCCTGTACCTGGCCGGAATGGGACAGGACTCCATCGCGGAGCTTCAGGTCTGGAACCTGTACGCGATGTTGGCCAACCAGCGCGGGGAGCACGCGGACGCAGTGGACTCGGCCATGGCGGCCCAGGCCACGAGCGTCACCAGGCGGGACCCGTTCTTCGCCTCCCTGACCCATGCCCGTGCGGCCGTCGGCCACTCGAACAGCGACCGTCAGGCCGCGCTCAGGTCTCTCGGATACGCGCAGGAAGCCCTGAGCAAGGTGGTCTCGGCCGGTCCCCGGCCGAGCTGGACGGCCTTCTACGGGCCGGCTGAGCTGACAGCCCTGACCGCCGTCGTCCGGAACAGGATCGGGGACTTCGCCGAGGCGGAAGCCGCCTCCCACCGTGCTCTGTCCGCGATTCCGCGGCAGTTCCGCCGGAACCGTGCGATGGCCACGGCTCAACTCGCTCTGGCCCAGGTACGCCGAGGCGATGTCGACCAGGCGTGCGCCAGCGCCTCGGCCGCCTTCGAGCTGATGGAGGGACATCCGATCCCCGGCCGCGTGCGGTCGCGCCTCGGGGATTTCTACAGGTGCTTGATCACTCTTGCGCCGGATGCGGCGGTCGCACGAGAGTGGGGGGACCGCTGTCGATCCGAATGGAGCCGATCGTGAAGGCCGCCGAGCCGAACCTCCGGTATTACGCCCACGAAGACCTGCCCCGGATCCGGCAGACGCTCATCGACATTCACGCCGATGCCTATGCGGACGCGATGGACGACGAGTTCAACCAGCGCTTTCCATGGTTCGTCGATCACTGGGGCAGCGCTTCGGCCTTCTCCTGCGTGATCGCGCACGACGGCGACGAGGCGGCGGGTTTCGCCTACGGGGCCCCGGCCACCAGGTACCGCGAGTGGTGGCGGGAGCATCTCGACCCGGCTCCGGAGAGGGACCTGACGTTCTCCTTCTCCGAGCTGGCGGTGCGTACGAAGCACCGGGGGGCCGGAGTCGCCGAGCGGCTCGCCCGCGCTCTGTTGGGCAGCAGGGACGAGGACCTGGCCGTCCTCCTGGTCGACACGGAGCACCCCCGCGTACAGGCCCTGTACGACTCCTGGGGCTTCCGCAAGGTGGGCGAGCGACGACCCTTCCCGGACTCGCCGGTCTATGCCGTCATGCTCGCGGAGCTTCCCTTGGAGTAGGCCCGGAACGCGGAGAGGCGTCCCCTCGCCCCCACATGGCTGATGAGACCGAACGCTTCTCAGGGGGCCGTTATGTGGCTTAGCGCCTAAGAACTCCTAACGGAATGAGGCAGAGGGAATCTGGTTGTGGCCGAGACTCCGGTTCCACACCATGAGCCTTAACGGGGGAAGGCGGGCAGAACAGGGGTGCATGGTGGAACTGATCAGTCTCTCGGATGGTGACAACACCTTCCAGGTCCGCGTGTTGGGGCGTCGGTCGCCGGGCTTGCTGCATCTTCACGACCAGCTTGACGCAGAGGCCGTGATCACAAGCAGCTTTGTCAGCGGTCGTCTGGCCATGTCTGTGTCCCCTGCTGACCTGGAGACATGGTCTCGGGCTCTGGATCTACTTGCTGCAGGGCAGGACATCTGCTGGAGGGACGAGGCCCACAGCCCTGCGATCAGAATCCAGCCGCACAACGAAGAGCATGAGACTCCCGCAGTCCACGTGGAGGATCCGAGCAGTTCGTGCGTGTCTGTGTTCCTTCCGGTGAACCTCGAAGAGGGTTGGATCGACGAGCAGCGCAGGCTGCTTGGGCGAGTGCTGAAGCAGTGGCCGAGCGAGGTCCTTGAGTCTTCGCCGGGCGTCTATGAATGGCGGCGCTGAACTGCTGACAGGCGTCGCCAACAGATGAGTGCGCATCCCAGGGCGAGGAAGGCTTCGTGGATGTCGTCGCGGATCTCCCAGCGGACCCGCAGGCGGCGGAACCAGTACAGGTGGGCGAAGGCGCGCTCGACAACCCAACGCCTGGTTCCGAGTCCGGAGCCGTGTTCGGTTCCGCGTTGCGCGGTCAGTGGCTTCACGCCGAGCGCGCGGACGAGGCGGCGGTATTTGTCGTGGTCGTAGCCGCGGTCCCCGAGTACGACGGCGGGGCGGCGCCGCGGTCGGCCGCGCTTGCCCCTGACGGGTGGCACTGCCTGGAGCAGTGGGATGAGCTGGGTGACGTCGTTGCGGTTGCCGCCGGTCAGGGTGACGGCGAGCGGGATGCCGGTGGCATCGGTGATCAGGTGATGCTTGCTGCCCGCCCTGCCCCGGTCGACAGGGCTTCGTCCCGTCTTGGGTCCCCTTTTAACGCGCGGATGTGGGAGCCGTCGACCGCGGCCCGGGAGAAGTCCAGGGCGTTTGCGGTGCGGAGCCTTGCCAAGAGCGCTTCGCGGAGTCGGCGCCAGACGCCGGCCTCGGTCCACTCGGCCAGGCGCCGCCAGCACGTCATGCCCGAACCGAAGCCGAGCTCCTGCGGCAGGTGCTCCCAGGCGATCCCGGTATGCGGGACAAACAGGATGCCCTGAAACACCAGCCGGTCCGGATGTCGTTTCCGCCCAGGATGCCGGACCCGACGCTCAACCTTCGGCAACAGCGGCTCGACCACCGCCCACAGTTCGTCCTCGACATGCCACGGCTTCGGCCGAGCCACCTCACACCCCCGGATCAATGCTCCCTCGAGCGATCCGACCACCTCGAAGATCATTTCGTTAGGAGTTCTAAGACCGTGTCTCACGTGGTGATCTCGCCCCCTGCGGGGGATAGGGGCTGAGGGCGGGCGGAGCCGTCAGGACGGCCAGCTGAGCCGGCCGTGCATGACGGTCGGGAGAGACGTGGGCATCTCGTCGGTGACCCAGGCGAACTCCAGGGCTGCGAGCGTGGCTCCCCGGTCCGTCCAGACGAGGATCTCGCCGACGTAGGCGCCGGACGGGTCATGGACGTGCGCGTCCACGGGAACGAGCTCGGTCGACAGCGCCGCATGCTCGCACGGTTCCCGGACCTGCAGATCGACGCTCACGGAGTCGGGTCCCCAGGCAGCGGTCACCTCGGTGCGGTCCAGCTGATTCCGCAGTTGCGACGCGCCATCGAACTCTGCCGACAGGATGTGTTCAAGCACTGCGCGCTCGTCGGCGTTCAGCGAGCGCGGGTCGATGGAGAGAGGAGCCATGCGCCCATTCTGAGGTGGCGAGGGCAACCAGCCCAACGCTCCACCGGCCGTCGCCGGGTGGCCGGCAGCGGCATCATGATCGTCCATGGGTGGGGATCTGTCGCAGCGGCTCGTGCCGGATGATCTATGGGCATTGGTCGAGCCGGTGCTGCCGTCCTTCCGCTCGCGCCCGCAGGGCGGTGGCGCCGCGCCGGTCGACCAGCGTGCCGTGTTCACTGCCGTCGTGTACGTGTTGACCAGCGGGTGCGCCTGGCGGTATCTGCCACCGACGTTCGGAGTGTCGTCGGCGACGGCTCACCGGAGGTTCTCCGTCTGGACCGCATCCGGAGTATGGCGGAGCCTGCACCGCGTGATTCTGGACGAGATCGGAGCCCGCAGCGGACTCGACTGGAGTTCTGTGATCGTCTACGCGGCCTCGGTGCGGGCGAAAAGGGGGGTTCGCTGGCGGGGCCAAATCCAGTCGACCGAGGCAAAGCGGGCAGCAAACTGCACGTTCTGACCGACGCGCAGGGGCTGCCCATGGGCGTCGGGGTGTCCGCTGCGAACGTCAACGACGTCCAAGCGCTTGGCCCGCTCGTCCTTGGGATCCCGGCCGTCCGCTCGCGCCGCGGCCCTCGCCGGCGACGCCCCGAAAAGGTTCGGGCCGACAAGGCTTACCACTCGGCCGGCAACCTGGCGTGGCTGCGTGAACGCAACATCACTCCGCGGATCGCTCGGCCGGGCGTGGAGTCCTCCGAACGTCTTGGGAGACACCGATGGAAGATCGGAAGATCGATCTCGTGGCTCTTCGGATACCGCCGCCTGACCGTCCGCTATGAACGAAAGGGCAGTCACTTCCTCGCCTTCCTCGGCCTTGCTGCAGCCATGACCTGCTACAAGAAGCTCGCCAAGATCACCACGTGAGACATGGTCTTATCAGGTTTGATCAGGCCTGTCGGGCCATGGGGATCGGTTCGGGAAGGTCGGCAGCCCGGTCAGTCTTGGATCATCATCGAAGCAGAAAATGCGCCCGTTGTGGGGCTTGCCGACTACGGGCGCCGCCTTTCCTACTGCTTGGGAACGGTCCACTCGACAGGAGTGGCTTTCAGGGCCTCAGGGGCGTACACGACTCGTTCCGGTCGGATGTTGTTCATGACCGGGAAAGGGATCTTGCCCTTGACGCAGCGGCCGTTCTTGACGGGCTGGTCCATGGGGAACTCGGGCTTCGGAAGGTCGCCGCCCGTGGAGCCGGTGACCTTGACGACGGCGCCGTCCGCGTAGGCGAGGGACCAGGGGAACTGAGTGACGGTCAGCGTGGCGCCGCTGACATTGCACACCTTGGCCTCGACCGTGGCCCACACGTCTCCACCCTGGGTGGTGGGGTCCGGGGGCTGGGGGCCCTTGACCGGCTGGGTGTACGCGAGGGCGGTGACGGTGAAGGTGGCGTCGTCGGTCGTGACCTTCGCGGTCTCGCCGAGCTTGTACGTGGTGTCCGTCGGAGTGGAGCTGGGGGAGTTGCTGGTCGTGGCTGCGGGTTCGGGGCTGCTGCTCGTCTTGCTGACCGTCGGGGTGGACGGTTCGTTGCCGCCGCAGGCGGTGAGGGTGAAGAGCAGGCCGGCGGCGAGCGGGGTGGTGAGTCTGCGCATCGGCTCAGCCTGCCGGACTGTGTACGTACGGTGAAGGATAGTGATCATCTCGTGACCGTTCAGGGCACCTCGGTCTTGTCGGTGAGGTGCCCCGACGTGAAGCACAGGCGGTAGACCGGGATCGCGGCGAGGAGGGTCGTCCGGTAGTAGCGGCACTCGTCCGTGCCGGAGGGTTCGGCGGGGGCGTCGTGCGGTGGGCCGTCCAGGGGGCGGGCGGGCAGGTGTTCGGCGACCCGTGCGTACGGCTGGCCGATGCGCAGACGGGCGTACTCGTCCGGTTCCAGGTGCGACTGGTGCTGGGTCCACAGGGCGACCCCCGTCATCAGCAGGCCGAGGGCCGTGAGCAGGGCCAGAGGGACCCAGATCGCCCGGGCGAGGCCCTTGCGCACCTCGCGGCGGGCCCGGTCCAGTTCGCGCGCGGACGTGGGGGCCGTGGGCGGGGACGGCGGGGGGTTGCGGGGCAGGACGGCTTCCAGGGCGAAGCCGCCGTCCGTCGTCGGCCCGTGCGTCAGGGTGCCGCCCGCGAGGCGGACCCGCTCGTCGAGGGCGACGAGGCCGGTGCCCCCGGAGGGGAGGGACGGGTTCGCGGCACCGGGGCCGTTGGCCACCCGGATCCGTACGCCCTTCGCCTCCGGCGCGACCGTCACCGAGACCGCCGCGCCCGGTGCGTGCTTGGCCGCGTTGGTCAGGCCCTCCTGGACGATCCGGTGCAGGGCCGGGCCCGTCATCCCCGGGAGGGGCGGCACCGGTGACGGTGTCGTGGTGAGCCCGACGGGGAGGCCCGACGTGCGGGCGCGGGCCACCAGTTCCTCCACCGTCTCGCCGGGCGGGGTCGTCGGCGCCCCCGCGCCGTCCTCCCGCAGGACGCCGACGACGTCCCGCAGCCGGGTCGTCGCGTCCGCCGCCGCGCGCCGCAGTTCGCCCGCCGCCCGCCGCTGCTCCGGGCCGAGGGCCGGGTCCAGTTCCAGGGCGCCCGCCCGGACCGCGATCAGGGCCAGGTCGTGGCCGAGGGAGTCGTGCATGTCGCCCGCGATCCTGGACCGCTCCCGCAGCCGCTCCCGGTCCGCGACGGCCGCCTGCTCCCGCTCCATCCGGTCCGCCAGCTCCCAGCCGCTGCGCACCAGCCGGTCGTACTGGCGTGCGTAACGCCCGATCAGCCACGGCGCCACGACCGCCAGGGCCAGCGCCAGGAGGAGGGTGAACCACTGGGTGAGGGGTGTGTGCGTGACCGTGGTCAGGAGCAGTCCCGTCGCCGCGACCGCGGCGAACAGCCACAGCGCCCCCCGTGTCCGCTCCTGCCGTCGTCCCGCGAGGTGGCCGAAGGCCACCAGGGCCAGGCTGTACGAAAGGGTGAACAGCTCCGGGGTGACGGTCAGGCTCGCCGCGACCACGGTCGCGAGCGGCGCCAGCGGCCATCGGCGGCTCACCGCGACGCAGCCGCCGAGGACCGCCACCCCCAGGGCGACCAGGGGCCAGGAACCGCCGTCGTTCGGGTCCGAGCGGAGGAGGACCGGGAGGGAGAGGAGGAGCCAGAGGGCTGTGTCGGCGACGACGTGTGCGCGGGTGGGGGCGGGGCGGTGGGGGTGTTCGCTCATCCGGGGGCGGGGCCGGGGCCGGGGGCGGAGGTGGGGCCGGGGCCGGGACCAGGGCCAGGGCCGGCGGGGGCGTTCAGTCATGTGCGACCAGGTCCGCCTCGTGCGCCAGGACCGCCAGCTGGACCCGGTTGCGCAGGCCCAGGCGGGCCAGGACCGCGCTCACGTGTGCCTTCACCGTGCCCTCGGCGATGTGCATCCGGCCCGCGATCTCCTGGTTCGAGAGCCCCGCGCCCAGGAGGGCCACGACCTCCCGCTCCCTGCCGGTCAGCGGTTCCAGGCGGGCCCGCGCCCCGGCGGCGCGGGTGAGCCGCTCGCCGCCCAGGGTGTCGATGACCCGGCGGGCGACCGAGGGGGAGAGCGCCGCCCCGCCGGCCGCCACCGCCTTGACCCCGGCGATGAGTTCGCGCGGATCCCCCGACTTCAGCAGGAAGCCGCCGACGCCCGAGGCGAGCGCCCGGGCGATGTAGGCGTCCTCGGAGAAGGTCGTGAGCACGACGACGGCCGCGCCCGGCACGGTCCCGCGCAGCTCCTCGGCGGCGGCCAGCCCGTCGAGCCGGGGCATCCGGACGTCGAGCAGGACGACGTCCGGCCGGTGCTCGCGGGCGAGCGCGACGGCCTCGTGCCCGTCGCCGGCCTCCGCCACCACCTCGATCCCGGGGTCGGTGGCGAGGATGGCCCGCACCCCGGCCCTGATCATCGTCTCGTCGTCGGCCAGCAGCACCCTGATCATGCGTTCCACCCTACGGAGGACGCGCGGACGCCCCGGGGGCGTTGCCCCCGGGGCGTCCGTCACTTCGTTCCGGCCCTGCCCGTGACGGTTACGGGAAGGTCAGCTTGAAGGCGTTGATGTAGCCGACGTCGGCCGAGGCCTTGTCCTGGACGCGGAGCTTCCAGGCGCCGTTGGCGACCTCGGAGGAGGCGTTCACGGTGTAGGTCTGGACGATGTTGTCGGCGCTGCCGCCGGTGCGGTTGTGCAGGTTGTAGACCGAGCCGTCGGGGGCGACGAGGTCGACGACGAGGTCGCCCTTGTAGGTGTGGACGATGTCCACGCCGACGGAGAGGTTGCGAGGTCGGCGAGTCGTAGTTCACGCCGTTGATCGTCTTGGTGCCGCTGCCCTCGGAGAGCAGGTAGAACCAGTGGTTCGCCGGGCCCGAGGAGTAGTGGACGTCGATCGAGCCGATGCCCGAGTACCAGGCGTCCTTGGACGAGCCGTCCTTGCTCGGCTTGTCCATGTAGCGCAGCGGGGTGCCGTTGCCGCGGATGTCGATCTTCTCGCCGACCAGGTAGTCGCCCTGGTCCTGGGCGTTGTTGGCGTAGAACTCGACGGCCGCCGCGAAGATGTCCGAGGTGGCCTCGTTGAGGCCGCCGGACTCGCCGCTGTAGACCAGCTTGGCGGTGACCGAGGTGAGGCCGTGCGTCATCTCGTGCGCGGCCACGTCGATCGAGGTCAGCGGCTTGGCGTTGCCCGCGCCGTCGCCGTACGTCATGCAGAAGCAGGAGTCCTGCCAGAAGGCGTTGACGTACGCGTTGCCGTAGTGGACCCGGGAGTACGCGCCGACGCCGTCACCGCGGATGCCGGTGCGGCCGTGCACGTTCTTGTAGTAGTCCCAGGTGAGCGCGGCGCCGTAGTGCGCGTCGGCGCCGGCGGTCTCCTTGTTGGACGGGCTGCCGTTGCCCCACACGTCGGTGGAGTTGGTGAACAGCGTTCCCGTGCCGGAGCTGCCGCCGTTGAGGTTGTACGTCTTGTGGTTGCCGCGGCCCGTGTCCGTCAGCGTGTACGAGGGCGCCGTGCCGAGCGTCACCTGGCCGCTGTACTGCGTGTTGCCGGTGCCCGTCTCGACGGCCTGCCACTCGTAGAGCTTCGCGCCCGTCTTGGCGTCCGTGACGACGTGCAGCTCGTTCGGGGTGCCGTCGTGCTGGAGGCCGCCGACGACGGTCTCGTACGCGAGGACCGGGGTGCCCTCGGCGAGCCAGACCACCTTGCGCGGGGCGCGGCTGGCGGCGGTCTTCTCGGAGCCGTCCGCCCGGGCGAGGCCGACGGCCTGCTTCTCGGCGACGGCCGGGGCGACCTTGGCGGTCGTGTCGACGTTCTTCAGCTCCGCGCGGACCGCCTTGGTGACGCTCTGCCGGGCACCGGCCTTCGTCTCCTCGACGATCAGGTCGCCGCCGAGGACGGGGAGGCCCGCGTAGGTCCGCTCGTAGCGGGTGTGGGTCGTGCCGTCGCGGTCCTGGACGACGTCGCGGACGACCAGCTTCTCCTGGGCGGTGAGGCCGAGGGACTTGGCCGTGGCGTCCTTGTCGGCGTCGGCCGCCTTGATCAGCGCGGTGCGCTCGGCGGGGGTGAGGTCGGCCGGGAGCTTGCCGGGGTTCGCCGAGGTGCCCTGCTGGGCCTTGGGGGCGGCGCTGAACGGGGTGTCGGCCGCGGTGGCGGCACCCGTCTGGACGCTGACGGCGATCATGGCGGCGGCGGCTATCAGGGCGCCGGTCGCGGTGGCGCGACGGCTGGGCGTGGATCTCACGCGGACTCCTTTTGCGAGGGGGGTACCGGCGGGCCTGGGTGAGTCCGTCGGGCAGAGCAAGGAGAGCGGTTGAGCACGTTCGGCGGTGTCTGAACTTTCGTTCGGAGAGCCGGGGGAGAGAGTGGCAGGGATGACGGGGACCTGTCAGGAGTGCGGCTGGAAGTTGGCCAGAAATCGTCCGCTGTCGGTACGGGCGCGTTCGTTAAGCGGACGTTTCGTGGGCTGTGGGGTGGACGTGGGGTGGTGTTCGGCCGGAGGCGCGTTTTCGCCCGTCGGAGTTGGGCGGTGGGGCGCACTCCGGTTTCTCGGGGGCGTGGGGGCCGTTCCGGGGGCCGCGTCCGGAACTGCACGATTTACGGCGCATGCGGGTCCCGGCGGAGTGACCGGTTCTCGTGCGCCACACATCACGCTTGATGTCCCGGACACGAACCCCTCCACAGCCCCCACTCGCGGCCGCGGGCTTCTCCTCAGCCCACCAGGCTGTCCCGCCACGCCCGGTGCAGGCCCGCGTAGTGGCCGTCGCCCGTCACCAGGGCCGACGGCGGGCCGTCCTCGACGATCCGGCCCGACTCCATCACCAGGACCCGGTCCGCCACCTCGACCGTCGACAGACGGTGGGCGACGACCACCGCCGTACGGCCCTTCAGGACCGTGTCCATCGCCTGCTGGACCGCCCTTTCGCCCGGTACGTCGAGGGAGCTCGTCGCCTCGTCCAGGATCAGGACCGCCGGATCCGCCAGGAGCGCCCGGGCGAAGGCCACCAGTTGGCGCTGGCCCGCCGAGATCCTGCCGCCGCGCTTGCGCACGTCCGTGTCGTAGCCGTCGGGGAGGTTCCTGATGAAGTCGTGGGCCCCGATGGCCCGTGCCGCCTCTTCGATCTGCTCGCGGGTCGCGTCCGGGCGGCCGATCGCGATGTTCTCCGCCACCGTGCCCGAGAAGAGGAACGCCTCCTGGGTGACCATGACGATGCCCCGGCGGAGGTCGGGGGTGGTGAGATCGCGGAGGTCGACGCCGTCGAGGAGGACTCGGCCTTCCGTCGGGTCGTAGAAGCGGGCCAGGAGTTTGGCCAGGGTCGATTTTCCTGCTCCTGTGGCTCCCACCACGGCCACCGTCTGGCCGGCCGGGATCCTCAGGTCGAAGGTGGGGAGGACCTCGCCTCCCGTGCGGTACGCGAACCTCACCTCGTCGAAGACCACCTCCCGGCCGGGGGCGCCCTCGCGGTGGGGGAGTTCGCGCGGTGTCGTCGTCTCCGGCACGCCCGGTTCCTGGGCCAGGAGGCCCGCGATCTTGGTGAGGGACGCCGCCGCCGACTCGTACGAGTTGAGGAACATGCCCAGGCGGTCGATCGGGTCGTACAGGCGCCGCATGTAGAGGACCGCCGCCGCCAGGACGCCCAGTTCCAGGGAGCCCTCCGCCACCCGGTAGGCGCCCCAGAGGCACATTCCGGCCACCGCCGTGTTCGCCACGAGGCGCGAACCGACGACGTAGCGGGCCATTTCGAGGAGCGCGTCGCCGTTGCTTCGTTCGTGGCGCCGGTTGAGAGCGTCGAACTCCGCGTCGTTGGCCTTCTCGCGGCGGAACGCCCTGACCGGGCGGATGCCGTTCATCGTCTCCGCGAACTTCACGATCACGCCCGCGATCGCGGTGGACCGCTCGCCGTACACCCGGCCCGCGCGGCGGCGGTAGAGCTGCACCAGGAGGCAGAGGGGGACGAAGGACGCCGTCGCCACGGCGCCGATGCCCAGGTCCAGCCAGAGGAGGACCAGGGTGATCGAGAGGAAGGAGAGGACCACGCCGATGAGTTCCTGGAGGCCCTCCGAGAGGAGTTCGCGCAGGGACTCCACGTCCGTGGTCGAGCGGGAGATCAGCCGGCCCGAGGTGTAGCGCTCGTGGAAGTCGACGCTCAGGACCTGCGCGTGGCGGAAGATCCGGCCGCGCAGGTCCAGGAGGACGTCCTGGTTGACGCGGGCCGCTCCCCGGACGAAGACGTACTGGAGGAGGCCCGAGAGGACCGCGCAGAGGAGGTAACCGAGGGCCACGGCGACCACCGGGCCGTGGTCGCCCGCACGGAAGGCCGGGACGCCGCGGTCGATGGCGTACGCGACGAGCAGCGGGCCCGCCTGGACCGCCGCCTCCTTGACCAGGAGGACCAGCGCCGCGACCGCGACCCGCGCGCGGTGCGCGGACAGGAGGGAGCGGAGCAGGGCGCCCGTCGCGCCCGGGGGCGCGGGCAGGTCGTCGCGGTCGAAGGGGTCCGGCTCGTCCGGCGCGGGGGCGGGCGGCTTCGTGAGCGTGGTGTCCGTCATCGCCGTTCCTTCTCGCCCGACATCAGCCAGGCGTACTCCTCGCTGCTCCGCAGCAGTTCCTGATGGGTGCCCACGGCCGCGATCCGGCCCCCGGACAACAGCGCGACCCGGTCGGCCAGCATCACCGTCGACGGGCGGTGCGCCACCACCAGGGCCGTCGTCCCCCGCAGCACCTCCCGCAGGGCCGCCTCCACCCGCGCCTCCGTGTGCACGTCGAGGGCGGAGAGGGGGTCGTCCAGGACCAGGAAGCGGGGGCGGCCGACCACCGCGCGGGCCAGGGCGAGCCGCTGCCGCTGGCCGCCCGACAGGCTCAGGCCCTGCTCGCCGACCCGGGTCGCCGCGCCCTCGGGCAGCCGGTCCACGAAGCCGTCCGCCTGGGCCACGGCGAGGGCGCGCCGCAGTTCCGGTTCGCCCGCCGTGCCGTCGGCGCCCATGAGGACGTTCTCGCCGACGGAGGCGGAGAACAGGGTGGGCTCCTCGAAGGCCGTCGACACCAGGGAGCGGAGGCGGCGGCGGTCCATGAGCGCGATGTCCTCGCCGTCGAGGAGGATGCGGCCGCCCGTCGTCTCGTGCAGGCGCGGTACGAGGGCGGTGAGCGTCGTCTTTCCGGAGCCCGTGCCGCCGACCAGGGCGAGCGTTTCGCCGGGGCGGATGTGCAGGTCGAGGCCGTCCAGGACCGGTGGGGCGTCCTCGGGGGCGTCCGGGTAGCGGAAGACGACGTTCTCGAAGCGGACCCCGTCCGGGCCGCCGCTCCGCGGGGCCTCCGGGGCGGCCGTGTCCGGCTCCTCCTCGGCGTCCATCACCTCGAAGTACCGCTCCGTCGCCGTCGCCGCCTCCTGGCTCATCGCGAGCAGGAAGCCGATCGACTCCACCGGCCAGCGCAGCGCGAGCGCCGTCGACAGGAACGCCACGAGCGTGCCCGCCGACAGGTCGCCGTCCGCGACCTGCACCGTGCCGAGGACGAGCGCCGCGCCGATGGCCAGTTCCGGTACGACCGTGATGACGGCCCAGATCATGGCGAGCAGCCGAGCCTTGAGCAGCTCCGTGCCGTGCAGCCGCTCGGAGAGCTCGCGGAAGGCGCGCGCCTGGCTGCGGTGCCGGCCGAAGCCCTTGACGATCCGGATGCCGAGGACGCTCTCCTCCACGACCGTCGTCAGGTCGCCCACCTGGTCCTGGGCCCGGCGCGCCACCCGCCCGTACCGGCCCTCGAAGAGCGAGCAGACCACCACCAGCGGCAGCACCGGGGTCAGCAGCACCAGGCCGAGGGACCAGTCCTGGGAGAGCAGCAGCACGTACCCGGCCAGGATCGTCACGCCGTTGACCAGGAGGAAGGTCAGCGGGAAGGCGAGGAACATCCGGACCAGCATCAGGTCCGTCGTCCCGCGCGACAGGAGCTGGCCCGACGCCCACCGGTCGTGGAAGGCGATCGGCAGCCGCTGGAGCCTGCCGTACAGGTCCGACCGCATCCGGGCCTCCACCCCGGCGAGCGGCCGCGCCACCAGCCAGCGCCGGAAGCCGAAGAGCACCGCCTCCGCGATCCCGAGCAGCAGCAGGTACAGCGCCCCGAGCCACACGCCACCCGGGTCCCGGTCCGCCACCGGCCCGTCCACCAGCCACTTCAGGACGAGGGGGATGACGAGCGACAGGCAGGAGGCGACGATCGCGACGAAGGCGGCCGTGAACAGCCGCCCCCGCACGGGCCGTACGTACGGCCACAGACGGAGCAGGACGCGCACCGCCGACCGGTCGGGGGCGCTTACCGGGTCCACAGGGTCCACAGGGTTCGCTGGATTCGCCGGGTCCGCCGGATTCGCTGGGGGCAAAGGGTTCTCGGGCATCAGGTCCGACCTTACGGTTCGCCACTGACACCGCTCACCCGGTTTTCCGGCCGGGGCGCCCGGGGGCCGTCCGCGGCACCCCGGGGCACTCCGCCGCGCCCCGGAGTCGTACCCGCCGTCAACCGATCGGCCGATGGCCGGTACGAGCGGATCGGCCGATACCGGCGGGCCGCCCGGGACGGGAGGCTCGGGACATGACGACAGCAGCGATCGAAGTACGGGGACTGCACAAGTCCTACGCCGGCCGGAAGGTCGTCGACGGGGTCTCCTTCGAGGTCGGCGAGGGGGAGGTCTTCGGCATCCTCGGACCCAATGGCGCCGGCAAGACCACCGCCGTGGAGTGCGTCGAGGGGCTGCGGACCCCCGACGAGGGCCTGGTCCGCGTCTGCGGGTACGACCCCGCCGTGCGGCGCGCCGAGGTGACCCGGGTCCTCGGCGTCCAGCTCCAGGAGAGCGAGCTCCAGGCCAAACTGACCGTCCGCGAGGCCCTCGACCTGTACGCCTCCTTCCACGAGCGGCCCGCCGACCCGCACGCGCTCGCCGAGCGGCTCGGCCTCCTGCCCCACCTGAAGGTGCGGTTCGCGAAGCTGTCCGGGGGCCAGAAGCAGCGGCTCTTCATCGCCCTCGCCCTGATCGGGGACCCCCGGGTCGTCGTCCTGGACGAACTCACCACCGGTCTCGACCCGCGCGCCCGCCGCGAGGTCTGGTCGCTGGTCGAGGCCGTCCGGGACAGCGGGGTGACCGTCCTGCTCGTCACCCACTTCATGGAGGAGGCCCAGCGCCTCTGCGACCGGATCGCCGTCCTCGACCGCGGCCGGATCGCCGCCCTCGACACCCCCGAGGGGCTGATCCGGAGTTCCGGCGGCGCCAAGGAGATCTCCTTCGCCGCCGGCGTCCCGGTCGACCCGGCCGAACTGCGGGCGCTCCCCGGGGCCGTCTCCGTCACCACCGCCGACGGGCGCACGGTCGTCGGCGGCACCGACGAGACCGTCACCGCCTTCGTGTCCCTCCTCGCCCGCCACGGCGTCACCGCCCACCAGCTCCGGGTCACCGACGCCACCCTCGACGACGCCTATCTCGACCTGACGGGAGACGACCACCGATGAGCACCCCCACCGCGACCGTCCTGAAGACCGAGGCGCGGCTCTTCGGCCGCGAGCCCGGAAGCCTGTTCTGGGTCATGCTCTCGCCGACCCTGCTGCTCGTGGTCCTCGGCCTGATCCCCTCCTTCCGGGAGGCCTCCGAGGACCTCGGCGGACGCCGGGTCATCGACCTGTACGTCCCCGTCGCCGTCCTCTTCGCCCTCATCATGTCCGGGCTCCAGGCCATGCCCCCGGTCCTCTCCGGCTACCGCGAGCGCGGCATCCTGCGCCGGATGTCCACCACCCCCGTACGGCCCGGAACCCTGCTCACCGCCCAGCTCGCGCTGCACGCCGCCGCCGCGCTCGTCTCCGCGCTGCTCGTGGTCGCGGTCGGCCGCCTCGCCTTCGGGGTCGCCCTGCCGGGGAACCCCGCCGGGTACCTGATCGCCCTGCTGCTCGCCGTCGCGTCCGGGCTCGCGCTCGGCGCGACCGTGTGCGCCGTCTCCCGCACGCAGAAGATCGCCACCGCCGTCGGCTCGGCCGTCTTCTTCCCCGCCATGTTCACCGCCGGGGTCTGGGTACCGGTCCAGGCCATGCCGGATACGCTGCAGCGGATCGTCGGGCTGACCCCCTTCGGCGCCGCCTCCGAAGCCCTCGACACGGCCGCGTCGGGCGGCTGGCCCGGTTGGGCCGCGCTCGGGGTCATGGCCCTGTGGACGGGCGTCCTGACCGGCGCGTCGGTGCGCTGGTTCCGCTGGCAGTGAGTGAGTGAGCGAGTGAGTGAGTGAGGGGGGTGGGGCGGTGCCGACCACCGTCGAGGAACGCTGGCGCCAGTTCTTCCGCTGGGGGCCGTACGGCCTGCTCGGCATCGCCACCGCGATCGCCGGGGCGTCGGTGGGGATGCTGATGGACCGCGCGGAGGCGCTGGCGGTCGGCGCCCTGGTGGCCGTGGCCCTCCTCCTCCACGTGGTGTGGGACCGCCGCTGCGCCCGGTTCGTCGCGGCCCACGGCTGGACGACCGAACGGCCCGGCACCGGGGCCATAGGGGACGAGCCGGAGCCCGCAAGGGGTGGTACGGAGCCCGTACGGGACGAGCCGGAGCCCGTACGGGAAGAGTCCCCGCCCGTGCTCGTGCCCGGCGCGCCCGGCCCCGCCTCCACCGCGTACTTCGTCCTCCGTACCGTCCTCGCCTCCGTCCTGACCTGGCTCAACCCCTTCTTCGCGGTCTACGCCTGCGTCGGCTACTTCGACGCCGTCCACCTGCTGTCCCGCCGCCTCTCCCACCCCGGGCTCCTCGTCGTCGCCGCCACCATGGCCGGTTCCCAGTCCGGGGGCCTGCCGCCCGCCTCCCCGGTGCAGTGGCTCGCCTTCGGCGGCCTGTTCGCCCTGAACGCCTGCCTCGTCGTCGGCTTCTCCCACCTCGCCGAGAAGGACGCCGAGAAGGCCGCCGAGCGGGCCGTCACCATCGCGGAGCTGGCCCGCGCCAACAGCCGCCTCGAACAGGCCCTCGCCGAGAACGCCGCCCTCCAGGCCCAACTCCTCCTCCAGGCCCGGGAGGCCGGGGTCGCCGACGAGCGGCGGCGGCTCGCCGCAGAGATCCACGACACCATCGCCCAGGGCCTCACCGGGGTCGTCACCCAGCTCCAGGCCGCCTCCGCCGCCCCCGACCGGGACCGCGCCGAGATCCATCTGCGGCGCGCCGCCGACCTCGCCCGGCACGGCCTCGGCGAGGCCCGTCGCTCCGTGCGGAACCTGGGCCCCGTCGCCCTGGAACACGACACCCTCCCCGACGCCCTGCGCAAGACCGTCGAGGAGTGGGCCGAACGCACCGGCGTCGACACCCGGTTCACCGTCACCGGCACCGAGGCCCCGCTCCACGACGAGGTCGCCGCCACACTGCTGCGGATCGCCCAGGAGGCCCTGTCCAACACCGCCCGCCACTCCGGCGCCGCCCGGGCCGGCATCACCCTCTCCTACATGGGCGACGAGATCACCCTGGACGTACGGGACGACGGGCGCGGCTTCGACCCGCTCGCCCGGCCCGAACGGGGCGACGGCGGCGGGTTCGGGCTCGACGGCATGCGGGCCCGCGCCGAGCGCCTCACCGGCACCGTCACCGTCGAGACCGCCCCCGGCGAGGGCACGGCGGTCTCCGCCCGCGTACCGTTGGCCACACCATGACCGACATCACCCTGCTGATCGTCGACGACCATCCCGTCGTACGGGACGGCCTGCGCGGCATGTTCGCCGCCGAGGGTTCCGGCTTCCGCGTCCTCGGCGAGGCCCCCGACGGCGTCCGGGGCGTCGAACTCGCCCTGGAACTCGACCCCGACGTGGTCCTCATGGACCTGCGGATGCCGGGCGGCGGCGGCGTCGAAGCCATCGCCGCGCTCGCCCGGCACGGCGCCCGCGCCCGGGTCCTCGTCCTCACCACGTACGACACGGACACCGACACCCTCCCGGCGATCGAGGCCGGCGCCACCGGGTACCTCCTCAAGGACGCCCCGCGCGAGGAGCTGTTCGCGGCCGTGCGGGCCGCCGCCGAGGGCCGCACCGTCCTCTCCCCGGCCGTCGCCTCCCGGCTCGTCACCGCAGTCCGGGCCCCCGCCGCCCCGCCCGCCGACACCACCCTCTCCGCGCGCGAGGCCGAGATCCTCGCCCTCGTCGCCCGGGGCACCGCCAACCGGGCCATCGCCGCCGAGCTGTTCATCAGCGAGGCCACGGTCAAGACCCACCTCACCCACCTCTACGGCAAACTGGGCGTGAAGGACCGGGCGGCCGCCGTCGCCGCCGGGTACGACCGGGGGATACTGGGCCGCTCCTGAAGCGGCGGGCCCCGGGCCCTTACCGGGACACCCGCAGCAGCACCACCGACCGGGCCCCCACCGCGAGCACCTCCCCGCCCCGGTGGACCGTGCCCGGCGGCTCGGACTGGTCCTCGCGGGCCGTGTCCACGACCAGTTCGTACGCCTCCGCCCACGGCGGCCCCGGCAGCCGGAAGTCCAGCGGCCGGTGGTCGGAGTGCAGGACGGCGAGGAAGCTGTCGTCGGTGATCCGCTCGCCCCGCGCGTCCCGGCCCGGGATGTCCCGGCCCGACAGGTAGAGGCCGAGCGTCCCCGCCCGCGCGTACCAGTCGCCCTCCGTCATCTCCGTGCCCTCGGCCGTGAACCAGGCCAGGTCCCGCAGCCCGTCCGCCCGCTGCGGGCGGCCGGAGAAGAAGGCCCGGCGCCGCAGCACCGGATGCCGGTGGCGCAGCGCGAGGAGCCGCCGGGACAGGGCGAGGAGCTGGGCCCGGCCGGGGTCCTCCGGCAGCGACCAGTCGAGCCAGCCGATCTCGTTGTCCTGGCAGTACGCGTTGTTGTTGCCGCCCTGGGTCCGGCCCATCTCGTCGCCGGAGACCAGCATCGGCACCCCGGTCGACAGGAGCAGGGTGGTGAGCAGGTTCCGCTGCTGGCGCAGCCGCAGCGCCCCGATCTCCGGGTCGTCGGTCTCGCCCTCCGCGCCGCAGTTCCAGGACCGGTTGTCGTGGGTGCCGTCCCGGTTCCCCTCGCCGTTGGCCTCGTTGTGCTTCCGCTCGTACGTGACGAGGTCCCGCAGCGTGAAGCCGTCGTGGGCGGTGACGAAGTTGACCGAGGCGTACGGCCGGCGCCCGCCCCAGGCGTACAGGTCGCTGGAGCCGGAGAGCCGGTAGCCGAGGTCCCGCACGTCCGGCAGCGCCCCGCGCCAGAAGTCCCGCACGGCGTCCCGGTAGCGGTCGTTCCACTCGGTCCACAGGGGAGGGAAGGCCCCCACCTGGTAGCCGCCGTTGCCCACGTCCCAGGGCTCCGCGATCAGCTTCACCCGGCGCAGCACCGGGTCCTGGGCGATGACCGCGAGGAAGGGGGAGAGCATGTCGACGTCGTGGAAGGAGCGGGCGAGCGCCGCCGCCAGGTCGAAGCGGAAGCCGTCCACCCCCATCTCCGTCACCCAGTAGCGCAGGCTGTCGGTGATGAGCCGCAGCACCTGCGGCTGCACCACGTGCAGGGTGTTGCCGCAGCCCGTGTAGTCGGCGTACCGGCGGGCGTCGGACTGGAGCCGGTAGTAGCCCCGGTTGTCGATGCCCTTCAGGGAGAGGGTCGGGCCCAGCTCGCCCGCCTCCGCCGTGTGGTTGTAGACCACGTCCAGGATGACCTCGATCCCGGCCGCGTGCAGCGCCCGCACCATCTTCTTGAACTCGCCGACCTGCTGCCCGGCCGTCCCCGAGGAGGAGTAGCCGGCGTGCGGCGCGAAGTAGCCGACGGAGTTGTACCCCCAGTAGTTGCGCAGGCCCCGCCGCAGCAGGTGGTCCTCGTGCGCGAACTGGTGCACCGGCAGCAGCTCCACCGCCGTCACCCCGAGCCGTACGAGGTGGTCGACCGCCGCCGGGTGCGCGAGCCCCGCGTACGTGCCGCGCAGGTGCTCGGGGATGCCCGGGTGCAGCCGGGTGAAGCCCTTGACGTGGACCTCGTAGATGACCGAGTCCTGCCAGGGCGTCTTGGGCCTGCGGTCGTCGGACCAGTCGTCGTCGTCGTGGACGACGACCCCCTTCGGGACGTGCGGGGCGGAGTCCCGCTCGTCGCGGACGGTGTCGGCCACGTGCTGCTGCGGCCAGTCCCGCACGTGCCCGTACACCTCGGGGGGCAGGGAGAACTCGCCGTCCACGGCCCGCGCGTACGGGTCGAGGAGCAGCTTCGCCGGGTTCCACCGGGCGCCCGTCCACGGGTCCCAGCGGCCGTGCACCCGGTAGCCGTACCGCTGCCCCGGCCCGGTCCCGGGCACGAAGCCGTGCCAGATCTCGTGGGTCAGCTCGGTCAGCGGCAGCCGCGTCTCCGTCCCGTCCCCGTCGAACAGGCACAGCTCGACGGCCTCCGCCCCGCCCGCCCACAGGGCGAAGTTGGTGCCCGCGACCCCGCCGGGTCCGACCCGGCAGCGGGCGCCGAGGGGCGTCGGGGCCCCCGGCCACACGGGCGGCCCCGCCCGCTCCAGGGCACGCTGCTGTACCGCCTCCTGCTCGGCTGCGCTCGCCACCGTCCGGCCTCCCGCGGCTCCGTCGGGCCCTCGCGCGGGGAGCGGTGGCGTCCCGGCCACCGCTCCCCGCGCGAGGTTCTCCCCCTGTTCTGCCCGCACGGCCGTGCTCCCAACATGACCCGCACGCACGTTTCCCCTGGAGGGGGCCCGTCGTTGGTCCGGGCGTGAGATCTGTATGGAAGCGCGCGGGGCGCGCCCTCGCGGTGGCGGGACTGCTGGCGGGCCTCGCGGGCTGCACCGGAGCGGACGGCGGCAGGGGCGTCGACCTCTCCCTGCCGGGCAAGGGACGGGCCCCCGGCGACGTCATCCGGGTCGTCCCCGAGGACGGCAGCCGCGCGGTCCCGGCCGACGCGCCGGTCGAGGTGAGGGTGGACGGCGGACGGCTCGAACGGGTGACCGTCGCCCGGGTGGAGGACGGCCGGCGGACCGAGGTCGCCGGGGAGGTCTCCGCCGACGGGCTGCGCTGGCGGCCGTCGGCCCGTGACCGGCTCGCCCTGGCCGCCAAGTACAGCGTGGACGCCGTCGCCCTCGACGCGCACGGGCGCCGCTCGGCCCGCCACACCACCTTCACCACCGTGGTGCCCGAGTCCCGCTTCATCGGCTACTTCAAGCCGGAGAACCGCTCCACGGTCGGCACCGGCATGATCGTCTCCTTCACCTTCAGCCGGCCCGTCGAGAACCGGGCCGCGGTCGAGCGCGCCGTCCGGATCACCTCCGACCCGCCGGTCGAGGTCGCCGGCCACTGGTTCGGCGGGGAGCGGCTCGACTTCCGCCCGGAGCGGTACTGGGCCCCCGGCACCCGGGTCACCGTCGACCTCGACCTGCGGGACGTCGAGGGGGCGCCCGGCGTGTACGGCATCCAGCGCAAGAAGGTCGGCTTCACCGTCGGCCGCTCCCAGGTCTCCGTCGTGGACGCCGCCGCGCACACCATGGAGGTACGCAGGGACGGCCGGGTCCTGGCCGTCCTGCCGGTCACCGCCGGGGCGCCGAAGACCACCACGTACAACGGGAAGATGGTCGTCACCGAGCTGTACGACGTGACCCGGATGAACGGGGCCACGGTCGGCTTCGGCGGCGAGTACGACATCAAGGACGTGCCGCACGCGATGCGGCTCACCGAGTCCGGGACCTTCCTGCACGGCAACTACTGGGCCCCGCCCGAGACCTTCGGCAGCGCCAACGTCAGCCACGGCTGCGTGGGGCTCCGGGACGAGAAGGGCGGCAGCGAACGCTCGCCCGCGGGCTGGTTCTTCGACCGGACCCTGATCGGGGACGTGGTGGAGGTGGTCAACTCCCGCGACCGGAAGGTCGCCCCCGACAACGGCCTCGGCGGCTGGAACACGGACTGGAAGAGCTGGAAGGCGGGGTCGGCGCTCCGCTGAACCCCCGCCTTCGCCCCGGACGGTCTGCGACGATGACCCGCATGGAACCCGCGAACTCCACGGAACCCACGGAACCCACGGAACCCACGGACCCCGCCGACCTCATGGCCGAGGAGGCCGTCCCCGTTCTCCGCGTCGAGGACGCCGCGGCGGCGGTCGCCTGGTACGGGCGGCTGGGCTTCGCCCGGCGGTGGGAGCACCGCTTCGGGCCGGGCTTCCCTGCGTTCGTCGAGGTCGCCCGGGGCGGGTTGCGGCTGTTCCTGTCGGAGCACACCGGCGACGCCCGCCCCGACACGCTGGTCTACCTCCGCGTCCGGGACGTCGACGCCGTCGCCTCCGAGTTCGGCGTACGGGTGGAGGACGCCCCGTGGGCGCGCGAGGTCGAGCTGCGCGACCCCGACGGCAACCGGCTGCGGATCGGCACGCCCAAGGAGTGACGCCCGGTCCGGCGGGACCGCCGGCCCCAGGGGCCCGTCCGGTGGATCAGGCCCTGGTCACGGGCGTGGACCGTGGCGGACGGGGAGGGTGTTGCCCGATGTGTCACCAGCACGTCGATCGGGACGGAACGGTGACATGCGCGAGGATCTTTCGTGTCCTGCGGTGTGATTATCTAGCGCCGTGTGCGCGAGCGGATGCGCACGGGGGTGGGGCCGTGGCGTTGCCGGGCCGTGCGAGGGGAGACGACCACAGTGAACGGGCAGCCTATATCGGGGGCACCGGCGGGAACCACGGGTAGGGGCCGGCGACGCGGGGGCGTCCGGTTCCGGGCCCTGGCGGCGGGGGCGCTGCTCCTGGTGCTCACCGCCTGCGGCGGGGGCGGCGGGGACGCCACCGGCGGCGCGCGGGGCCCGCAGGCCCAGGGCGACGGCAAGCAGGAGAACGCGGCCTCCCAGGCCGTCGTGACGATCCTCCCGAAGGACGGCGCCGAGTCGGTCGCCACCAGCGGCGCCCTCAAGGTGACCGCCCAGCAGGGCAAGCTGACCACGGTCACGGTCGCCGACTCCAAGGGCACCGCGGTCGAGGGGAAGATCGCGGCGGACGGCGCCAGCTGGCAGCCGACCGCCCACCTGTCCGCGGGCACCCAGTACAAGGTGCACGCCGTCGCGAAGGACGCCGAGGGCCGCGAGTCGGCGAAGGACACCACCTTCACCACCCTGGTCCCGAAGAACACCTTCATCGGCCACTACACGCCGGAGGACGGCTCGACCGTCGGCGTCGGCATGCCGGTCTCCATCAACTTCACCCGGGGCATCACCGACCCCGAGGCCGTCGAGAAGGCCATCAGGGTGACGGCCGAGCCGTCCGTCCCGATCGAGGGTCACTGGTTCGGCAACGACCGCCTGGACTTCCGCCCCGAGCAGTACTGGGCCGCCGGCACCAAGGTGACGGTGCGCCTCAACCTGGACGGCGTCGAGGGCCGCCCCGGCGTCTACGGCAAGCAGAAGAAGACCATCACCTTCACCATCGGCCGCCGACAGGTCTCCACGGTCGACGCCAGTGCCAAGACCATGAAGGTCGAGCGCGACGGGAAGATCGTCAAGACGCTGCCGATCACCGCGGGCGCGCCGTCCACGACCACGTACAACGGTCAGATGGTCATCAGCGAGAAGTACAAGGTGACCCGGATGAACGGGGCCACGGTCGGCTTCGGCGGCGAGTACGACATCAAGGACGTGCCGCACGCGATGCGCCTGTCCACCTCGGGCACCTTCGTGCACGGCAACTACTGGGCCCCGAAGAGCACCTTCGGCTCGCAGAACGTCAGCCACGGCTGCGTCGGCCTCGCGGACACCCGGGGCGCGGGGGACGCCTCGACTCCGGCCGCCTGGTTCTACGACAGCTCGATCATCGGTGACGTGGTCGTCGTGAAGAACTCCAAGGACAAGCAGATCAAGCCGGAGAACGGCCTCAACGGCTGGAACATGCCGTGGTCGGAGTGGATCGCCTAGGCGGTCCCGGATTCTTCGGCGGGGCCCGGTGCTGTGAGCAACAGCACCGGGCCCCTTCGCGTCGACGAGTCCTAACCTTCTCCCATGACTGTGAACCTCGAAGTCGCCGAAGGCGTCGGCACGATCCGTCTCGACCGCCCCCCGATGAACGCCCTGGACGTCGCCACCCAGGACCGGCTGTGCGAGCTGGCCCAGGAGGCGACCGACCGCGACGACGTGCGGGCCGTGGTCCTGTACGGCGGCGAGAAGGTGTTCGCGGCCGGCGCGGACATCAAGGAGATGCAGGTCATGGACCACGTGGCCATGGTCAAGCGCTCGCGCGCCCTCCAGGACGCCTTCACCGCCGTCGCCCGCATCCCCAAGCCGGTCGTCGCCGCGATCACCGGCTACGCGCTCGGCGGCGGCTGCGAGCTGGCGCTCTGCGCCGACTACCGGATCGCCGCCGACAACGCCAAGCTCGGCCAGCCCGAGATCCTGCTCGGCCTGATCCCGGGCGCGGGCGGCACCCAGCGCCTCTCCCGCCTCGTCGGCCCCTCCAGGGCCAAGGACCTCGTCTTCACCGGCCGGATGGTGAAGGCGGACGAGGCCCTCTCCCTCGGCCTGGTCGACCGGGTCGTCCCGGCCGCCGAGGTGTACGAGCAGGCGCACGCGTGGGCGGCGAAGCTGGCGCAGGGGCCGGCCGTCGCGCTGCGGGCCGCGAAGGAGGCGATCGACCAGGGCCTGGAGACCGACATCGACACCGGTCTGGCCATCGAGCGCACCTGGTTCGCCGGTCTGTTCGCCACCGAGGACCGCGAGCGCGGGATGCGCAGCTTCGTCGAGGAGGGCCCGGGCAAGGCGAAATTCGGCTGAGCTGACCGAAAGGGAACCGGCGGCTGTCGGCCAGGTGTCCGTAAGGCGTCTGTGCCGGCCCCGTAGGGGGCCTTCCCCGGGCCCGTAGGGGGCCGTTTCCCGCGGAACGGCCCCCGGGGACCGTTCCGTCCGGCCATGATGGTGGGCATGGCGGGCCTGGAGGGTAGGGAGCAACCACGGCGGCGCGCGAGCGCCGCCGCGGCGCGGTGGTCACTGGCCGCGGACGACGAACAGGCCGCCGAAGCAGTGGAGTTGTACGGGAATCCGGCGGAGGGCGACGTCCGGCTGCCGTCCCGGCCCGAGTCCGCGTGGGTGGCCCGCAGGCTCACGCAGCACGTCGTGATGCGTCAGTGGGCGCTGGGGCCGCAGCTCGCCGAGCACGCGGTCCTCCTGGTCTCGGAGCTGGTGGGGAACGCCGTCCGGCACACCGGCGCCCGGGCCTTCGTGCTGCGGTTGCACCGCCGCCGGGGCTCGATCCGGATCGAGGTGCGCGACCCCTCGCGCGGGCTGCCCTGTCTGATGCCGGTGCACGAGCTGGACACGAGCGGCCGGGGGCTCTTCCTGGTCGACAAGCTGGCGGACCGGTGGGGCGTGGACCTGGCGCCGCGCGGCAAGACGACCTGGTTCGAGATGCGGGTCGCGGACCGCGTCTGAGTCACCGGGCGGCCCGTCCCCGGACGCACGGAAGCCCCCGTGCGCCGTGGTGGGGCGTGCTGGGGGCTTCCGTGTGGTGCGCCGTGGACGGGGGGGTGTATCCACGGCCGCTGTTGTCGACCTGGCCCGGGTCAATGGAGGTCGTGTCATCGACTATGTCAGACAAGTGCCCTCATCGCCAAAAGTCCCTAGTGGGGCAAAAACGGTCAAAAGCTCACACTTTAACTGTGAATCGTTGGTGACATGTGGCACCTGCCTTGCAAACAGTGAATGGCTATGCGGTTCACTGATTGTTTCCCGGGGTCGTCCGCATGCTGGACGGCCGGCCCCGGCCTCCGGCGGAACGGACCGGCCGAGAGGAGGCGTCTTCCGCCGACCCCCGTCGGCCGGGCGGCCCGGGGCGGCTAATCTGACCCCCGTCAGACAAGCACCATGAAGGGGCGGAAACAGTGGCGGACATCGAGTCGGCACGCACGGCATTCAACCGGTACGACGTGGACGGGGACGGCTTCATCACCGCCGCGGAGTACAAGAGCGTGATGGCGCAGCTGGGCGACTTCCACGTCACCGAGACGGTCGCCGAGGCGCTCATCAAGCAGCGCGACGACAACGGCGACGGCCGGCTGTCGTGGGACGAGTTCTGGGCGCACCTCAGCAAGGCCTGACCCGCGCCCGCCCGGGCGGGCCGCGCGACCGTGGTCGCCGCCCGCCCGGGGCCCGGCGTCAGCACTCGATGATGTTCACCGCGAGGCCGCCGCGCGCGGTCTCCTTGTACTTGACGCTCATGTCGGCGCCCGTCTCCTTCATGGTCTTGATGACCTTGTCCAGGGAGACCAGGTGGCTGCCGTCGCCGCGCATCGACATCTTCGCGGCCGTGACCGCCTTGACCGCCGCCATGCCGTTGCGCTCGATGCAGGGGATCTGGACCAGGCCGCCGACCGGGTCGCAGGTCAGGCCCAGGTTGTGCTCCATGCCGATCTCGGCCGCGTTCTCCACCTGCTCCGGGGAGCCGCCCAGGACCTCGGCCAGGGCGCCGGCCGCCATCGAGCAGGCCGAGCCGACCTCGCCCTGGCAGCCGACCTCGGCGCCGGAGATCGAGGCGTTCTCCTTGAAGAGCATGCCGACCGCGCCGGCCGCGAGCAGGAAGCGGACCACGCCGTCCTCGTCCGCGCCGGGCACGAAGTTCATGTAGTAGTGCAGGACGGCGGGGATGATGCCGGCCGCGCCGTTCGTCGGGGCCGTGACCACCCGGCCGCCCGCCGCGTTCTCCTCGTTCACCGCCATCGCGTACAGGGTGATCCACTCCATGGCGTGCGCCTCCGGGTTCCCCTCGGAGCGCAGCTTGCGGGCGGAGTTCGCCGCGCGGCGGCGCACCTTCAGGCCGCCGGGCAGGATGCCCTCGCGGGACATGCCGCGCGAGACGCAGGACTGCATGACCCGCCAGATCTCCAGGAGGCCCGCGCGGATCTCGTCCTCGGTGCGCCAGGCCTTCTCGTTCTCCAGCATCAGCGCGGAGATCGACAGGCCGGTCTCCTTCGCGAGGCGGAGCAGCTCGTCGCCGGTGCGGAAGGGGTACTTCAGGACCGTGTCGTCCGGGACGATCGGGTTCTCGCCCGCCACCGCGTCCTCGTCGACGACGAAGCCGCCGCCGACCGAGTAGTACGTCTTCTCCAGGACGAGCCCGCCCTCCGCGTCGTACGCGAAGACCGTCATGCCGTTGGCGTGGTACGGGAGCGCCTTGCGCCGGTGCAGTATCAGGTCGGCGTCGAAGTCGAAGGGGACCTCGTGGGCGCCGAGCAGGTTGATCCGGCCGCTCGCCTTGATCCGCTCGAACTCCTCGTCCGCGTGCTCGACGTCGACCGTGCGGGGCGAGTTCCCCTCCAGGCCGAGCAGGACGGCCTTGGGGGTGCCGTGGCCGTGGCCGGTGGCGCCGAGGGAGCCGTACAGCTCCGCCCGCACCTTCGCCGTGTGGGCCAGCAGGCCCTCGTTCTTCAGGCGGCGGGCGAACATCCGGGCCGCGCGCATGGGGCCCACCGTGTGGGAGCTCGACGGACCGATGCCGATCGAGAACAGGTCGAAGACCGAGATGGCCACGGGATGACTCCTTGTGGGGGCTGGACGTCGTTGTCTGCCGGGGTGGTGCAGAGAGCGCGTGGGGCGGGGGGACACGGGTCGGGGCACCGCGCCCGTTGTTCCAGTGTGCGCGGTGCCCCGGATGTCCGTACGAACAAAAGCGTACGAAATTACTACGGTGTCACTACTACTGCGGTGTCACTTCAGGCCGGGGTACAGCGGGTGCTTGTCCGCGAGGGCGGTCACCCGGGCCTTGAGGGCCTCGGCCTTCTCGGCGTCGAAGCCCGGCTTCAGGGTCTCGGCGATGACGTCCGCGACCTCGCGGAAGTCCTCGGCCCCGAAGCCGCGGGTCGCGAGCGCCGGCGTGCCGATGCGCAGACCGGAGGTGACCATCGGGGGGCGCGGGTCGTTCGGGACCGCGTTCCGGTTGACCGTGATGCCGACCTCGTGGAGGCGGTCCTCGGCCTGCTGGCCGTCCAGCTCCGAGTCGCGCAGGTCGACCAGGAGCAGGTGCACGTCCGTGCCGCCGGAGGCGACGGAGACGCCGTGCTGCCTGACGTCGTCCCGCACCAGGCGCTCGGCGATGATGCGGGCGCCCTCGACGGTGCGCTGCTGCCGCTCCTTGAACTCCTCCGAGGCCGCGACCTTGAAGGAGACGGCCTTGGCCGCGATCACGTGCTCCAGGGGGCCGCCCTGGAAGCCGGGGAAGACCGCGGAGTTCAGCTTCTTCGCGAACTCCTTGCCCCGCGCCAGGATGATGCCGCCGCGCGGGCCGCCGAGCGTCTTGTGCGTGGTGGAGGTCACCACGTCCGCGTACTCGACCGGGTTCGGGTGCAGACCGGCGGCGACCAGGCCCGCGAAGTGGGCCATGTCGACCCACAGGTAGGCGCCGACCTCGTCCGCGATCCGGCGGAACTCCGCGAAGTCCAGGTGGCGCGGGTACGCCGACCAGCCCGCGATGATCACCTTCGGGCGGTGCTCCTTGGCGAGGCGCTCGACCTCGGCCATGTCGACCAGACCGGCCCCGTCCACGTGGTACGCGACCACGTTGAACTGCTTGCCGGAGAAGTTCAGGCGCATCCCGTGGGTGAGGTGGCCGCCGTGCGCCAGGTCCAGGCCCAGGATCGTGTCGCCCGGCTGGGCGATCGCGAAGAGGGCGGCCTGGTTCGCGGAGGCGCCGGAGTGCGGCTGGACGTTGGCGTACTCGGCACCGAACAGGTCCTTGACCCGGTCGATGGCGATCTGCTCGGAGACGTCGACGTGCTCGCAGCCGCCGTAGTAGCGGCGGCCCGGGTAGCCCTCGGCGTACTTGTTGGTGAGGACGGAGCCCTGGGCCTCCATGACCGCGACCGGAGCGAAGTTCTCCGAGGCGATCATCTCGAGGGTGGACTGCTGACGGCGGAGCTCGGCGTCGACGGCGGCGGCGACGTCGGGGTCCAGCTCGTGGAGGGGAGTGTTCAGAAGCGACATGAATCGATCCCTAAGGGGTCTCGGGTCCGGTCTCAGTTCCCGGCGGAGAACGCGGCGTACTCGTCGGCGGTGAGCAGGTCGTCCGGCTCACCCGCGACGCGCACCTTGAACAGCCAGCCACCCTCGAACGGAGCCGTGTTCACCAGGGACGGGTCGTCCACCACGTCCTGGTTGGCGGCGACGACCTCACCCGAGACGGGGGAGTACAGGTCGCTCACGGACTTCGTCGACTCCAGCTCGCCGCAGGTCTCGCCCGCGGTGACGGTGTCGCCGACCTCGGGGAGCTGGGCGTAGACGACGTCACCGAGCGCGTTGGCCGCGAACTCCGTGATGCCGACGGTCGCGACGCCGTCCTCGGCGTCCGACAGCCACTCGTGCTCCTTGGTGTACCGCAGCTGCTGGGGGTTGCTCATGACCTGATTCTCCTGGATCGGGGGAGTGCTGATGAACGTGGGTCTTGCGGGGTGAGACGCGCGGTGGGACGACTTCGTCACTTCCGGCGCTTGTAGAACGGCAGCGCCACGACCTCGTACGGCTCGTGGGTGCCCCGGACGTCCACACCTACACCCTGGGTGCCGGGCTCCGCGTGCGCCGCGTCCACGTAGGCCATCGCGATCGGCTTTCCGAGAGTCGGGGACGGGGCGCCGGAGGTGACCTCGCCGACGACCTCGCCGTCCTTGACGACGGAGAACCCGGCGCGCGGGACCCGGCGGCCCTCGGCGATCAGGCCGACCAGCTTGCGCGGCGGGGCGGTCTCGGCGCGCTCGGCGGCCTTCTCCAGGGCCTCGCGGCCGACGAAGCGGCCCTCGTTCGTCGTCTTCTCGAACTTCACGACCCGGCCGAGGCCGGCGTCGAAGGGGGTGAGGGAGGTGGTCAGCTCGTGGCCGTACAGCGGCATGCCCGCCTCCAGGCGGAGCGTGTCGCGGCAGGACAGGCCGCAGGGGATCAGTCCGACGCCCTCGCCGGCCTCGGTCAGGGCCTTCCACACGCCCTCGGCGTGCTCGGGCTTCAGGAAGAGCTCGAAGCCGTCCTCGCCGGTGTAGCCGGTGCGGGCGATCAGGGCGGGCACGCCCGCGACCGTGCCCGGCAGGCCGGCGTAGTACTTCAGGCCGTCCAGGTCGGCGTCGGTGACCGACTTCAGGATGCCGGGGGACTCCGGGCCCTGGACCGCGATCAGGGCGTACGCGTCGCGGTCGTCGCGGACCTCGGCGTCGAAGCCGGCCGCGCGCTCGGTGAGGGCGTCCAGGACGACCTGCGCGTTGGAGGCGTTGGCGACGACCATGTACTCCGTCTCGCCCAGGCGGTAGACGATCAGGTCGTCCAGGATGCCGCCGTCCTCGCGGCAGATCATCGTGTACCGGGCGCGGCCGGTGCCCACCGTGGAGATGTTGCCGACCAGGGCGAAGTCGAGGAGCTCGACGGCCTGCGGGCCGGTGACGGTGATCTCGCCCATGTGGGAGAGGTCGAAGAGGCCGGCCCGGGTGCGGACGGCGTGGTGCTCGTCGCGCTCGCTGCCGTACCGCAGCGGCATGTCCCAGCCCGCGAAGTCGGTCATGGTCGCGCCCAGGGAGCGATGCAGCGCATCGAGGGCGGTGAGGCGGGGGGCAGTGGTCATGGGGTGGCTCCCGGGTCCCAAGGCGTTCGGTGACGAAGACATGACGGGCGAGGACGTCCTCCCCATCTGTCATGGAACCTGAGAGGTTCACCGGGGGCATCTCGTCACCGAGAGCCCGGCTTGCACCTTGGGTGGGGACACCGGGGTGTCCCGCTTTTCAGATCTGCCTCATCCACGCGGTACGGGGCCTGAGAGATTCAAGGGAGGGTCTTGCTCCTTCGGCGCCCGGACGCACCGGGTGGTCACCCACTCCGTGGTCCGGAACTCTCCCGCGCGGATTCGAACGGCCGGTATGCGGTTGTACAGGCGACCGTGGGCGCCTGGCGCGCACATCATTGCACGCGGTGTCGGCGCGGCAAATCGCTTGTGCCCCATTACCGTTTCTTTACACTTCTTGGGAAGGGTCTTCCGAGACCCGTCAGGGGGAGAGTCGATGACCGTCCAGCACACCGGCGCATACGCGGCGAGTACCGGCATACCGTCCCCACGGGCCCGCGCCCGGACCCGGGGACGGGGCCGGGTCCTGCGGGACCTGCGCGAGCGCGGCGGGCGGGGCCCCCGCGCCCTCGCCTTCGCGGCCGGGGACCTCGTGGTCGTCTCCGGGCTGCCCGGCAGCGGCAAGTCCACCCTGATGAAGCGGACCGCCGGGGACCGGGGCATCGACTCCCAGGACGTCCGGGAGCGCTGGGAGGCCCGGATGCCCCGCCTCCTGCCGTACGCGGTCTACCGCCCCCTGGTCCGGCTCGCGCACTACGCCGGGCTGCGCCGCGCCCTGCGCTCCGGCGCGAGCGTGATCGTGCACGACTGCGGCACCCAGTCCTGGGTGCGCGGCTGGCTCGCCCGCGAGGCCCGCCGCCGGGGGAGCGAGCTGCACCTGCTCCTCCTCGACGTGGCCCCGGACACCGCCAGGGCCGGGCAGCACGCCCGGGGCCGGGGCGTCTCCGCGTACGCCTTCGCCCGGCACCGGCGCGCCGTCTCCCGGCTGCTGCGGGCCGCCGAGGGCGGCCGGCTGCCGCACGGCTGCGCCTCGGCGACCCTGCTCGACCGGGACGCCGCCGACACCCTCCGGACGATCACCTTCGGGGAGGCGGGCTGACCCCTTCCCGCGGCGCCCGGGGCCTCGCGCGCCGTGCCCCGGGCGCCCGTGTGCGGCGCCCCCGGGGCGCCCGTACCCTCCCCTTCCGGCCACGGCGGTGCCGGGGCGGCGTTAGGGTGCTGCCGGGCGGCCGGATACGGCAGGCCGTGCGAGAAGGGGACGGGACCGTGGACGTGACGTGGCCGGGCAACGAGCTGGAAGAGGTGCTTGCCGCCTCGCTCGGCAACCCCGAGGCGGGCGGCCGCCTCGTCGAGGTCCTCGGCCGCAGCCCGGTCTGGATTCCGCTGCCCAACGGCGGCGGCCCCGACAGCACCGACCTGGACCTCGCCACCATGGAGATCGACGGCGCGGCCTTCGTCCCCGTCTTCAGCTCCGAGCAGCAGTTCCGCGCCTGCGCCGGCGACCACATGTCCTTCGCAGTCGCCCCCGCCCGCGACTTCGCCCGCGGTCTGCCCCCGCAGCTCGGCATCGCCGTGAACCCCGGCGGGACCGTCGGCGTCCCGCTGCCCCCGCCCGCCGTCGCCGAGCTCTGCCGCGCCGGCCGGACCCCGCTCGACGGCCCCGCCTCCGGCGGCCGCGTCCGGCTCTTCGAGCCCGACTGGCAGGACGACCCCGTCGACTTCCTCGCCGCCGCCTCCGCCGAGTTCGAGGCCACCGGCGTCGTCGCCAGCGCCCGCCGCGCCCTCGCCAGCGTCGAGGGCACCGAACCGGCCCTCTTCATCGGCGTCCAGCTCTCCCACTGGGAGGGCGCCGACCGCACCGCCCCCCTGGACGCCCTCGGCCGGGCCCTCGGCCGCGTCGAGGTCGCCTGGCCGGTCAACCTCATCCTGCTCGACATGGCGCAGGACCCGGTGGGCGACTGGATGGTGGAGCGGGTCCGCCCCTTCTACCAGCGCGCCGCCGTGTGAGCGGCACCCTGTTTAAGCTGAACTGATTCGACGGAACCGATGCGACGGCCGCCCCTGACCCGGCGGCCGCGCGGACGTGGTGGACGGAAGAGGGGCGGGACCCAGGGTGAGCGCGTCAGGCACCGCTGCGGCTGGACACGTCGAGCACATGCTGCGCCAGGTGGCGCCCGGACGCTACGACGCGTACGAGCGGCTGCTGCACGCCCTCGCCGACGGCGAGCTGCGGATGCTGCTCTGGCAGGGCGCGCCCGGCTCGCCCGACGCCCAGTACGGGAACATGGAGGTCGACGGCTTCGGCTACGCGCCCTGCGTCACCTCCGACCAGGAGCTCGCCGCCTCCGGCTGGAACCGCGCCCACGAGGTCGTCACCGGCCGCGAGATCGCCCGCGCCCTCTACCCCGACCGCTGGGGCGTCTGGCTGAATCCGCACGCCCCCGGCGGCGGCGTCGGCATCCCCTGGGCCGACCTGCGCCGGATCGCCACCGGCCTCGACCGGATGCCCGCCGGGCCGCTGCGCGTCACCGAGCCGGCCCTGGAGCTTCCGCAGTTCTACGCCCTGATCACCCAGAACGCCCACCGCACCCCGGCCGTCCGGGCGCTGCGCCGCGGCTGGGTGCAGCCCGCGCTCGGCTCCCCGTACCTCGTCATCGGGCTCGACCTGTACGACACCTCCCCGGCGGCCGTCGACGCGGTCCGGACGATGATGCGCCAGTCCATCGGCTCCGTCCCCGACGGGCTGCCCGTCTCGACGGTCGCCCTCTCCGACGCGTACGACCCGGTGGCGCTCTGGCTGAAGGCGAACGCGCGCCCCTTCTACGACCGCGAGGCGCACGCGGGGCGCGGCTCCGCGCCCGCCCCGGGATACGGGTACCCGCCGGCGGCTCCGTCCGCATACTGAGACGCCTCCTCTTCCCCGTCGGCCCCACCGGCCCCGCCGGAGCTCTTCGTTCGCCCCAATTGAAGAGTTCAAACGCCCAGTTGAGCGACATGTCCGTTTGAGGGGAAGAGGGCCGGGATGGTCCGCTCACGCCCGCGCGGCGTCCGGATAACGGAAGTTGCAGCACCGCATCACGTTTGAGCAAACATTCCCCGTCAGGGCTGGCGGGTGATCGCAAGGCCATTGAAGACTCCCCGGAACACCGGGTGTTCAGCTCCTTTCGAGCAGGTGCCCAGCAGGTTGTTCCACCGAGCCGCTACCCGCGGCGGGCAAGGGCCGGCCACCGGCGGCCGAGAGGGGTCCTCACCACGATGACGGCACCACTGCACGAGACGAGTGCGGGCGCGTCGACCGCCACCGTCGACGGCGCGCCCGCCGATCCCGGTACCTCCGGCACCCCCGACAAGGGGATCCAGGGCCGCTCGCCCTGGAAGATCGCCTGGACCCGCCTCAAGCGCGACAAGCTCGCCCTCGCCGGCGCCTGCGTCGTCGGCTTCCTCATCCTCGTCGCGATCTTCGCGCCGCTGATCGTCGGACTCCTCGGCCACCCGCCGGACGAGTTCCACGAGGACCAGATCGACCCGCTCTTCGGCACCCCGATCGGCTCCTGGGGCGGGATCAGCTCCGACTTCCTCCTCGGGGTCGAGCCGGTCAACGGCCGCGACGTCTTCAGCCGCATCGTCTACGGCGCCCGGATCTCCCTGCTCGTCGCCTTCCTGGCGGCGGTCTTCGCCGTGCTCCTCGGCACCGTCCTCGGCATCGTCGCGGGCTACTTCGGCGGCTGGATCGACGCGGCCCTCAGCCGGGTCATGGACGTCATGCTCGCCTTCCCGCAGCTGCTCTTCACGATCGCCCTGGTCTCGGTGCTGCCCAACGAGCTGTTCGGGATCGAGGGCTCGGGCGTGCGCATCGGCGCCCTCGTCGTGGTGATCGGCTTCTTCGGCTGGCCGTACGTCGGCCGCATCGTCCGCGGCCAGACCCTCTCGCTGCGCGAGCGCGAGTACGTGGAGGCCGCCCGCAGCCTGGGCGCGGGCCGCCTCTACATCCTCCGCAAGGAGCTGCTGCCCAACCTGGTGGCGCCGATCACGGTCTACGCGACCCTCATGATCCCCACCAACATCCTCACCGAAGCGGCCCTCAGCTTCCTCGGCGCCGGCGTGAAGCCGCCCACCGCCTCCTGGGGACAGATGCTGTCCAAGGCCGTCAACACCTACGAGTCGGACCCCCTGTTCATGGTGATCCCCGGCCTCGCGATCTTCATCACCGTCCTGGCGTTCAACCTCTTCGGCGACGGCGTGCGCGACGCGCTCGACCCGAAGGGCTCCCGCTGACCGTTCGCCGACGACCCGCAAGACCCGCCCCTGCCGCTGGCGACAGGAGGCCCATCCCCAACGGCGGTCCGCCGTAACGGCCGCCACTATCCCGGAGGTTGCGAGACCCATGACCCTGATGAGCACTCAGAGGCGCAGAATCGCCGCGGGCGCGCTGCTCGCGGCGGCCACGATGGTCGTCACCACGGCCTGCGGCGGCGGCAACGGCGGCGGCGGCGACAAGGGCAAGGACGGCCTCGCCTTCAACGGCGGCGTCAACAAGGTCCTCAACGCCTCCGACAAGAAGGGCGGCGAGCTGAAGTTCATCGGCTCGCAGGAGGCCGACAGCTGGGACCCGCAGCGCGGCTACTACGGCTTCGTGTGGGACTTCGCCCGCTACTACACGCGCCAGCTCGTCACCTTCAAGGCCGCGCCGGGCACCGCCTCCACCGAGCTCGTCTCCGACCTCGCCACCGACACCGGCAAGGTCTCGGCCGACGGCCTCACCTACACCTTCACCCTGAAGGACGGGATCGCCTGGGAGGACGGCAAGCCGATCACCTCCAAGGACATCAAGTACGGCATCGAGCGCATCTGGGCGCAGGACGTCATCTCCGGCGGCCCGATCTACCTCCAGCAGGTCCTCGACCCCAAGGGCGAGTACAAGGGCCCGTACAAGGACACCTCCCCGGACAAGCTCGGCCTGAAGGCCATCGAGACCCCGGACGACAAGACCATCGTCTTCAAGCTGCCGGTCGCCAACGGCGACTTCCTGCAGATGCTGGCGATGCCCGCGGCCTCCCCGGTCCGCCAGGACAAGGACACCAAGTCCAAGTACGGCCTGAAGCCCTTCTCCTCCGGCCCGTACAAGTGGGAGTCGTACACCCCCAACAAGTCGATCAAGCTCGTCCGCAACGACAAGTGGGACGCCAAGACGGACACGGTCCGCAAGGCCCTGCCGGACAAGATCAGCGTCACGTTCACCACGAACGCCGACGACATGGACAACCGCCTGATCGAGGGTGAGTACGACCTCGACATCAACGCGACCGGTGTCGGAGCCGCCGCCCGCCAGAAGGTGCTCCAGCAGCACAAGGGCAACATCGACAACCCGCAGACGGGCTTCATCCGCTACGCGGTCTTCCCGCAGACGGTCATCGACAACGTCGAGTGCCGCAAGGCCATCATCTACGCGGCCGACTCCAAATCCCTCCAGACCGCCCGCGGCGGCCCGCAGGCCGGTGGCGACATCGCCTCCAACATGCTGCCGCCGGCGATCAAGGGCGCCGACCCGAAGGCCGACCCGTACGGCAAGCTCGCGGGCAAGGCGGACGTCGCGAAGGCCAAGGAGGCCCTCGCGAAGTGCGGCAAGCCGAACGGCTTCAAGACCACCATCGCGGTCCGGAACAACAAGCCGATCGAGATCGCCACCGCCGAGTCCCTCCAGCAGTCGCTGAAGGCCGTCGGCATCGAGGCCCAGATCGACCAGTTCGACGGCGCCCAGACCTCGGGCATCATCGGTTCGCCGAAGGTGGTCAAGGAGAAGGGCTACGGCATCATCATCATGGGCTGGGGCGCCGACTTCCCGTCGGGCCAGGGCTTCCTCCAGCCGCTGGTCGACGGCCGCTTCATCCTCCAGAGCGGCAACAACAACTTCTCCGAGCTGAACGACCCGGCCATCAACGGCCTGTTCGACCAGGCGCTGAAGGAGACCGACCCGGTCAAGGCCGGCGAGCTCTACAAGCAGATCAACACGAAGGTGTCGGAGGCCGCGGTCTACCTGCCCTTCACCCACGAGAAGAACATCATCTGGCGCAGCTCCCGGCTGACCAACGTCTACACGGCGGACGCCTACAACGGCCGCTACGACTACGCGTCGCTCGGCGTCGTCAAGTAATCCGACCCGCTCCACCGGCGCACCACCCGCCGCCAGGTCCGAAGGGCAGGTGATGGCCGAGGGCGGCGGCCGGGGGACCCCATCGGGTCCCCCGGCCGCCGACCGGCCGACCGCATGCTTGCATACATAGTCCGGCGACTCTTCGCGGTCGTCGTGATGCTGCTCGTCGTCACGCTCGTGACGCTCAGCATCTTCTTCCTCATTCCCAAGCTGACCGGCAGCGATCCTGCCGCGATGTTCGTCGGCAAGCAGGCGGACCCGGCCTCCATCGAGGGCATCCGGCAGAAGCTGGGCCTGGACGAGCCGATCCTGGTGCAGTTCTGGCACTTCGTCTCCGGCATCTTCGTCGGCCGGGACTACACGGGCGGCGGCGACAGCATCCACTGCGCGGCCCCGTGCTTCGGTTACTCCTTCAAGACCGAGCAGGACGTCTGGACCATGCTGGTCGACCGCATCCCGGTCACCCTCTCCATGGTCGTCGGCGCGGCCGTGCTCTGGCTCCTCATGGGCGTCACCACCGGCGTCGTCTCCGCGCTGAAGCGCGGCACCGCGATCGACCGGGCCGCGATGGTCACCGCGCTCGCCGGCGTCTCGCTCCCCATCTACTTCACCGCCATGCTGGCGATGTTCCTCTTCCGCACCCAGCTCGGCTGGCTGGACGCCAAGTACGTGCCGTTCGCCGAGTCCCCGGGCGGATGGTTCGCCGGCTTGCTGCTCCCCTGGGTCACCCTCGCCTTCCTCTACGCGGCGATGTACGCGCGCCTCACCCGCGCCACCATGCTGGAGGTCCTCGGCGAGGACTACATCCGCACCGCCCGCGCCAAGGGGCTGCCGGAGCCGGTCGTGCTCGGCAAGCACGCGATGCGCTCCACCATGACCCCCATCCTGACCATCTTCGGCATGGATCTCGGCGCCCTCGTCGGCGGCGCGGTCCTGACCGAGACCGCGTTCAACCTGTCGGGTCTCGGCAACGCCGCCTTCAAGGCGGTCGGCGACCGCGACCTGCCGGTGATCCTCGCGGTCACCCTCATCACGGCCGCCTCCGTGGTCATCGCCAACCTCGTGGTGGACCTTCTGTACGCGGTGATCGACCCCCGAGTGAGGCTCGCATGACGGACCAGCTGCCGAAGACCGGAGCGGCGGTGGAGGAGCCCGCCGGCGGTTCCGCCCCCTCCGGCGCCTTCCTCGACGTACGCGACCTGAAGATCCACTTCCCGACCGACGACGGTCTGGTCAAGTCGGTCGACGGCCTCTCCTTCCAGCTGGAGAAGGGCAAGACCCTCGGCATCGTCGGCGAGTCCGGCTCCGGCAAGTCGGTGACCTCGCTCGGCATCATGGGCCTGCACACGGTCGGCCAGTACGGCCGGCAGAAGGCCCGGATCTCGGGCGAGATCTGGCTGAACGGGCGCGAGCTGCTCTCGGCCGACCCGGACGAGGTCCGCCGGATGCGCGGCCGCGAGATGGCCATGATCTTCCAGGACCCGCTGTCCGCGATGCACCCGTACTACACGGTGGGCGCCCAGATCGTGGAGGCGTACCGCGTCCACCACGACGTGGACAAGAAGACGGCGCGCACCCGGGCCGTCGAACTCCTCGACCGGGTCGGCATCCCCGAGCCCGCCAAGCGGTTCGACAACTACCCGCACGAGTTCTCCGGCGGCATGCGGCAGCGCGCGATGATCGCCATGGCGCTCGTCAACAACCCCGAGCTGCTCATCGCGGACGAGCCGACCACGGCCCTCGACGTGACCGTGCAGGCGCAGATCCTCGACCTGATGCGGGACCTCCAGAAGGAGTTCGGCTCCGCGGTCGTCATCATCACCCACGACCTCGGCGTCGTCGCGGAGCTGGCCGACGACATCCTCGTCATGTACGGCGGGCGCTGCGTCGAGCGCGGTCCGGCCGAGCAGGTCTTCTACGAGCCCCAGCACCCCTACACCTGGGGCCTGCTCGGCTCGATGCCGAGGATCGACCGCGAGCAGACCGACCGGCTCATCCCGGTCAGGGGCAACCCGCCCAGCCTCATCAACATCCCGAGCGGCTGCGCCTTCAACCCGCGCTGCCCGTACGCGGACGTCCCCAAGGGCGGCATCACGCGCACCCAGCGGCCCGAGCTCGAGCTCGTCGGAGAGCGCCACTACTCCGCCTGCCACATGCCGCAGGAGGAGCGCACCCGCATCTGGACCGAAGAGATTGCGCCGAAGCTGTGAGCGAGACCATGGAACCCCTGCTCAAGGTCACCGGCCTGCAGAAGCACTTCCCCATCCGGAAGGGCCTGCTCCAGCGTCAGACCGGCGCGGTCAAGGCGGTCGACGGCCTCGACTTCGAGGTCTACCCCGGCGAGACCCTCGGCGTCGTCGGCGAGTCCGGCTGCGGCAAGTCCACGATGGGCCGGCTCATCACCCGCCTGCTCGAACCGACCGGCGGCACGGTCGAGTTCCAGGGCAAGGACATCTCCCACCTCGGGGTGTCCGGGATGCGTCCGTTCCGCCGGGACATCCAGATGATCTTCCAGGACCCGTACGGCTCGCTGAACCCGCGCCACACGGTCGGCACGATCGTCTCGGCGCCCTTCCGGCTCCAGGGCGTCGAGCCCGAGGGCGGCGTGAAGAAGGAGGTGCAGCGCCTCCTCGGTCTGGTGGGCCTCAACCCGGAGCACTACAACCGCTACCCGCACGAGTTCTCCGGCGGTCAGCGCCAGCGCATCGGCATCGCCCGCGCGCTCGCGCTCAAGCCGAGGCTGGTCGTGGCGGACGAGCCGGTCTCGGCCCTGGACGTCTCCATCCAGGCGCAGGTGGTCAACCTCCTGGACGACCTCCAGGACGAGCTGGGCCTCACCTACGTGTTCATCGCGCACGACCTCTCGGTCGTCCGGCACGTCTCGGACCGCATCGCCGTGATGTACCTCGGCAAGATCGTCGAGCTCGCGGACCGCACCTCCCTGTACACGGCCCCGATGCACCCGTACACCCGGGCCCTGATGTCCGCGGTCCCGGTTCCCGACCCGCGCCGCCGGGGAGCCAGGAGCGAGCGCATCCTGCTCAACGGGGACGTCCCCTCCCCGATCGCCCCGCCGTCGGGGTGCCGCTTCCACACCCGCTGCTGGAAGGCCACGGACGTCTGCAAGACCCAGGAGCCCCCGCTCCTGGAGCTCCGCCCGGGTCAGCGCGTGGCCTGCCACCACCCGGAGAACGCGGAGGGCGTGACGGTGCCGGGGGCGCGGGAGTCGGTGGAGATCACGAAGCGCCCGGAGGCGACGGCGCCGGTCGCGGCCGGGGTGGAGGAGTCTGCGGAGGCGGAGGCCCTGGCCAAGGCCGAGGAGCCCGCGGCTGCGGAGGCTCCGGTCGAGTCCGGAGATTCCGCCGAGGCGGACGGGGCGGCCGAGGCCGCCGCCGAGCCCGCGCCCGGGGCGACGAAGCCGGCCGAGGCCGCCGACCCCGCCGCCGAGGGCGACGCGCCGAAGGCGTGAACCCCGAGAGGTCCCCGCCGCCCCTCGGGCGGCGGGGACCTCTCGCGTATGCGGGCGGCGCCCGCCCGGCCGCGCCGCCGGACCCGGCAGCCGCGCCGGCTCGTGGCGCGGAGCGCTCGCGTCAGGGGAGTTCGGGGGCGCGGCCCCCGGTCCCGTCAGGGTTTCGGGAAGGGGCGGGTGGGGGGAGATCCCCCCACCCGCCAGGGAGCCGGGGCAAGACGGCTCCGCCCCCGCCGGAAGAGGCGCGACACGAGAACCGGCTCCAGGCCCACCGAGGTCACCGGGACACCGGACCCGCAGGCCTCCGCCCACCCCCCACGGGAACTACCGGCACAATTGGGCGGTGCTCCACGACCTGTTCACCCCCTCCGTCCAACACGCCCTCGACCTCGTCGGCATCTTCGTGTTCGCCATCTCCGGCGCCCTCCTCGCCGTCCGGAAGAACTTCGACGTCTTCGGCATCGCCGTCCTCGCCGAGGTCACCGCCCTCGGCGGCGGGCTCTTCCGCGACCTGATCATCGGCGCCGTACCCCCCGCCGCCTTCACCGACCTCGGCTACTTCCTCATGCCCCTGGTCGCGACGGTCCTCGTCTTCTTCCTGCACCCCCACGTGGAGCGCACCCAGGCCGCCGTCAACGTGTTCGACGCCGCCGGCCTCGGTCTCTTCTGCGTGACGGGGACGACGAAGGCGTACGACTACGGGCTCGGCCTCACCGCCTCCGCCGCCCTCGGGCTCGCCACCGCCGTCGGCGGCGGCGTCCTGCGCGACGTGCTCGCCAACGAGGTGCCCTCGCTGCTGCGCTGGGACCGGGACCTGTACGCCGTCCCGGCGATCGTGGGCGCGACGATGGTCGTGCTCTGCATCCGCTTCGACACCCTCAACGCCTTCACCAGCGGCGCCGCCGTCCTTGCCGCCTTCGTGCTCCGCCTCCTCGCGATGCGCTACCACTGGCGCGCGCCCCGCGCCTGGAACCGCCGCTCCTCCGCCAGCGAGGAGCCGGAGAAAGCTACCGCTCAGTAGTAACCTGCGGTACCGTCGGATCCATGAGCACGAGCACCGAGACGAACGCCGGGGCGGACGCCGGGACGGACGCCGCCGTCGCGAACGAGTTCGACCGCGACACCGCCGTCACCCTCCGGGAACCCGGCGTCTACGACGCCGACCTCTCCGCCGGCTGGACGATCATCCACGCCGTCAACGGCGGTTACCTCCTCGCCCTGCTCGGCCGCGCCCTCGGCCACCACCTCCCGCACCCCGACCCGTTCACGATCTCGGCGCACTACCTCACGCCGTCCGTGCCCGGTCCCGCGGTGATCAGGACCGAGACCGTCCGCACCGGCCGGACCCTCTCCACCGGCCAGGCCTCGCTCTTCCAGTACGCCGAGGACGGCACCGAGGTCGAGCGCATCCGCGTCCTCGCCTCGTACGGCGACCTCGACGCCCTCCCCGACGACGTCCGCACCAGCGCGACGCCCCCGGCGATGGCCCCGATCGAGAACTGCTTCGGCGCCTCCGACGGCCCCACCCCGCAGATCCCCGGCTCCTCCGCCATCACCGAGCGGCTCGACATCCGCCTCGACCCGGCCTGCGTCGGCTGGGCGATCGGCGCCCCCTCGGGCAAGGGCGAGATGCGTGCCTGGTTCGGCCTCGCCGACGGGCGCGAGCCCGACGCCCTCTCCCTGCTGCTCACCGTCGACGCCCTGCCGCCGACCTCCTTCGAGCTGGGGCTGAAGGGCTGGACCCCGACCGTCGAGCTCACCACCCACGTCCGCTGCCGTCCGGCCCCCGGCCCGCTGCGGGTCTCCATCACCACCCGCAACCTGGCCGGCGGCTTCCTGGAGGAGGACGCCGAGGTCTGGGACAGCGCCGACCGCCTGGTCGCCCAGTCCCGCCAGCTGGCCCGCGCCCCGCGCGGCTGAGCCCGTACGCCCGACCCCCGTACGTACGCCCGCTGCACCCGTACGCCCGGACCACCGCCGCCCCGCCCTTGCCGCACAGGGGCGGGGCGGCGGCGCATCCGGGTACGGCGGCACATCCGGGTCGAGCCGGACGGGCGTCCCCCGGGCGCGGCGGGCCGGGCGCGGCGGGCGCCCCCGGATACGGCGGGCACCCCCGGCCCCGGCGGCGTAAACGGGCCAGGCGCCGGGAGCGCCGCGGCGGGCTCGTAGAATCGACCCACCATGGCTTACCTCGACCACGCCGCGACCACGCCCATGCTGCCCGAGGCGATCGAGGCGATGACCGCCCACCTCGCCGTCACGGGCAACGCCTCCTCCCTCCACGCCGCCGGACGGCGGGCCCGGCGGACCGTCGAGGAGGGCCGCGAGACCCTCGCCGCCGCCCTCGGCGCCCGGCCGAGCGAGGTCGTCCTCACCTCCGGCGGCACCGAGGCCGACAACCTCGCCGTCAAGGGCCTCTACTGGTCCCGCCGCGACGCCGACCCCCGCCGCGTCCGCGTCCTGGCCAGCCCGGTCGAACACCACGCCGTCCTCGACGCCGTCGACTGGCTCGCCGTCCACGAGGGCGCGCGGGTCGAGTACCTGCCCGTCGACCACCACGGCCGGGTGCACCCCGAGGCCCTGCGCGAGGCGATCGCCCGCGACCCGGAGACCGTCGCCCTGGCCACCGTCATGTGGGCCAACAACGAGATCGGCACCCTCATGCCGGTCCGCGAACTCGCCGATGTGGCCGCCGAGTTCGGCGTCCCCCTGCACGCCGACGCCGTCCAGGCCGTGGGGCAGGTTCCGGTCGACTTCGCCGCCTCCGGACTCGCCGCCATGACCGTCTCCGGCCACAAGATCGGCGGCCCCTACGGCATCGGCGCCCTCCTCCTGGGCCGCGAGCACGCCCCCGTCCCCGTGCTGCACGGCGGCGGCCAGGAGCGGCACGTCCGCTCCGGCACCCTCGACGTCCCCGCCGTCGCCGCCTTCGCCGTCGCCGCCCGGCTCGCCGCCGAACGGCGCGAGGAGTTCGCCCGCGAGGTCGGCGCCCTGCGCGACGAGCTCGTCACCGCCGTCCGTACGTCCGTCCCCGACGCGATCCTCGGCGGCGACCCGGTCGACCGGCTCCCCGCCAACGCCCACTTCACCTTCCCCGGCTGCGAGGGCGACTCGCTGCTCCTGCTGCTCGACGCCGCCGGCATCGCCTGCTCCACCGGCTCCGCCTGCACCGCCGGCATCGCCCAGCCCAGCCACGTCCTGCTCGCCACCGGCGCCGACCCCGACCTCGCCCGGGGCACCCTGCGCTTCTCCCTCGGCCACACCTCCACCGAGGAGGACGTGGCGGCGGTCGCCGGCGCGATCGGCCCGGCCGTGGAGAGGGCCCGCACGGCCGGCCTCAGCTGAGCCCGGCCCCGCACCCCTCACACGGGCTTCTTCGAAGCCTCCCGCACCAGCCGCAGGTACCGGTCCCAGTCCCAGTGCGGACCGGGATCGGTGTGGTCGGTGCCCTCGACCTCGACGTGCCCGATGACGTGCTCCCGGTCCACGGGTATCCCGTACCGGGCGCAGATGCCGGCCGTGAGCCGCGCCGACCCCTCGTACATCGCCGCCGTGAAGTCCTCCGGCCGGTCCACGAAGCCCTCGTGCTCGATGCCGATGCTCCGCTCGTTCATGTCCCGGTTCCCGGCGTGGAAGCCCACGTCGAGCTCCCGGATCATCTGCGCCACGTGCCCGTCCTTGCGGACCACGTAGTGCGCGGCGGCCCCGTGCCCCGGGTTCTTGAAGACCCGCAGGGCGGTCGCGTAGCTGCCCTGCACGACGTGGATCACGACCCGGTCGATCGTGTAGTCGTCCGGCCGGTCCGCCCGCCGCCAGTTCGCCCGCGACGCCGACGTCCACTCCGCGCCCGCGTGGTCCAGCTCCCCCTCCACCCGCTTCTTCTGCGTCCCCGGCAGCCGCCACCAGGCGCGCGCCAGCTCCTCCCGGGCGAGCACGGCCGTGCCCACCACCGCGGCACCGCCGCCGAGCAGGACGGCACGCCGCCCCACCGCCTTCTTCCCCTTGCTCCCCATGCCATCGAGAACGCTTACCACCGCGACGGTGGTTCCCGTGGCCCCGTACCCTGGTGGGGCTATGACTCAGACCCCGCCCCAGCGCCCCCACGCCCGTCCCCTCCGGGTCCTCGCCGCCATGTCGGGCGGAGTGGACTCCGCCGTCGCCGCCGCCCGCGCCGCCGAGGCGGGCCACGACGTCACCGGCGTCCACCTCGCCCTCTCCGCGAACCCGCAGTCCTTCCGCACCGGAGCGCGCGGCTGCTGCACGATCGAGGACTCCCGCGACGCGCGCCGGGCCGCCGACGTCATCGGCATCCCCTTCTACGTGTGGGACCTGGCCGAGCGGTTCCGCGAGGACGTCGTGGACGACTTCGTCGCGGAGTACGAGGCCGGCCGCACCCCCAACCCCTGCCTGCGCTGCAACGAGAAGATCAAGTTCGCGGCGCTCCTCGACAAGGCGCTCGCCCTCGGCTTCGACGCGGTCTGCACCGGCCACTACGCCACCGTCGTCCTGGGCGAGGACGGCACCCGCGAGCTGCACCGCGCCTCCGACACGGCCAAGGACCAGTCGTACGTCCTCGGCGTCCTGGACGAGAAGCAGCTCGCGCACGCGATGTTCCCGCTGGGCGACACCCTCACCACCAAGGACGAGATCCGGGCGGAGGCCGAGCGGCGCGGGCTCGCGGTCGCGAAGAAGCCCGACAGCCACGACATCTGTTTCATCGCCGACGGCGACACCCAGGGCTTCCTCGCCACCCGCCTCGGGAAGGCGGAGGGCGACATCGTGGACGAGTCGGGCACGAAGGTCGGCACCCACGAGGGCGCGTACGGCTTCACCATCGGCCAGCGCAAGGGCCTGCGGATCGGCCACCCGGCCCCGGACGGCAAGCCCCGCTACGTCCTCGACATCTCGCCCGTGAACAACACGGTCACGGTCGGCCCCGTCGAGGCCCTCGACGTCACCGCCCTCACCGCGATCAAGCCCCGCTGGTGCGGCACCGTCCCCGAGGGCCCCGGCCGCTACACCGCCCAGCTCCGCGCCCACGGCGGCGAGACGCCGGTGAGCGCGGCCCTGGAGGACGGCGAACTGCGGGTCGCCTTCGACGAGCCGGTCCGGGGCGTCGCCCCCGGCCAGGCGATCGTCCTGTACGACGGCACGCGCGTGGTGGGCTCGGCGACGATCGCGACGACGACCCGCAGGACGACGGAACCGGCCGGCGGTTAGGGCGCGTGCCGAAAGCAGCGCCGTCTGCCCGGAGGGCAGGCGGGACTTTCGGCACACGCCCTAGGACCGCCCGGTCCCGGCCCCCCGGTCCTCCGTGAGGAACCCCTCCGTGAGGAACCCCTCCGCACGGAACTCCTCCGCCAGGAACTCCGCCAGGACCGGGGCCAGGACGTGCGGGGCCACCTCGTGGGTCTGGCCCGTCAGGGTGCGGTGCCGGGCGCGGGGGAGGGCCGCCGCCAGCTCGCGGGCCGCGCGCCGGGTCTCCGCCGGGCTGAAGCCCCCGTCGACCACCAGCACGCACGCGGAGACCCGGTCGAGGGGCGCGTCCACGTGCGGCGGCTCGTACACCGACACCGGGCCCACCGGCAGCCCGGCCGCCGCCGCGGCGAGCGCGAGGGCACCGCCCGTCCCCGTGCCGTGCACGGCCGCTCCCGGGCCCGCCGCCGCCAGGACGGCCGCCAGGTCCTCGATCTCCCGTTCGGCGCCGCCGTGCGCCCGGCGGCCGTACGCCACGACCGGGAAGCCCCGGGCGAGCAGCCCGGCGAGGGCCCGCCCGTCCGCCGCCCCCGGGGCCCCGCCCACCAGGACGAGCGGCGGCCCGTCCCCGTCCCCGTACCGCTCGTACGCGACCGTCGTCCCGTCCCGCGACGTGACGCGCCCGCGGAACCCGCTCAGCTCGTTCATGGCAGGGCAGACCGGGGCGGCCCCCGGAACTCATCGCCGCCCGCCGGACTTCTTCCACGACCGCCTACGGTGGGCCCATGAACATCTGCGTCTTCCTCTCCGCCGCCCGGCTGGACGAGCGGTACACGGCCCCGGCCCGCGCGTTCGCGGCCCTGCTCGGCAAGGCGGGCCACACCCTCGTCTGGGGCGGCTCCGACACCGGCCTGATGAAGGTCGTCGCGGACGGGGTGCAGGAGGCGGGCGGCCGGCTCGTCGGCGTCTCCGTCGACTTCCTCGCCCACAAGGCCCGCCCGAACGCCGACGAGATGGTCGTCACCGAGGACCTCGCACAGCGCAAGGCCCTGCTCCTCGCCAAGTCCGACGCGATCGTCGTCATGGTCGGCGGCACCGGCACCCTCGACGAGGCCACCGAGATCCTGGAACTGAAGAAGCACGGCAAGCACCGCAAGCCGGTGGTCCTCCTCAACACGGAGGGCTTCTACGACGGCCTGAGGGAGCAGTTCCGGCGCATGGAGGAGGAGGGTTTCCTCCCGCTCCCCCTCGCCGACCTCGTCTTCTTCGCGGACGACGGCGCGGCGGCCCTCGCGTACCTGGAGGAGGAGATCGCCTCCCCGGCTCCCCGCTGATGCGAGCATGGGGGCCATGGCTACTCATGTGATCACCGGAGCCGGCTCCGGCATCGGCGCCGCCGTCGCGCGCCGCCTCCACGCGCGCGGGGACGAGCTCGTGCTGCACGCGCGCGACGCGGGGCGGGCCAAGGAGCTCGCGGCGCAGTTCCCCGGCGCGCGGACCCTCGTCGGGGACCTCGCGGACCCGGACCGGCTCTCCTGGGCGTTCTCGCACCAGAGCCTGCCCGAGCGGGTCGACGGGCTGCTGCACGTCGCGGGCGTCGTCGACCTCGGGCCGGTCGGCGAGCTCACCCCCAGGACCTGGCACCACCAGCTGAACGTGAACCTGGTCGCCCCGGCCGAGCTCACCCGGCACTTCCTGCCCCAACTGCGCGTCTCCCAGGGGCACGTCGTCTTCGTGAACTCGGGCGCCGGGCTCAACGCGCACGCCGAGTGGGGCGCGTACGCCGCCTCCAAGCACGGTCTGAAGGCCCTCGCGGACTCCCTGCGCCACGAGGAGCACGGCAACGGCGTCCGGGTCACCTCGGTCTACCCGGGCCGCACCGCCAGCCCCATGCAGGCGAAGGTGCACCAGCAGGAGGGCAAGGAGTACGACCCGTCGAAGTGGATCGACCCCGAGTCGGTCGCGACGGCGATCCTCACCGCCCTCGACCTGCCGCGCGACGCCGAGATCAACGACCTCACCGTCCGCCCCGGGCGCTGACGGAGAGGGCCGGGGCGGCCCGGGGCACGGTCACCGGCGCCGCCCGGCGCGCCCCGGCACGTACGCTTCCCGGGTGAGCGACACGACCGAGAAGAACGACTTCCCCTGGGGCCCCGCCACCGGCGTCGGGTCCCTGCCCGGCGGCGACGCCCGCGAGGCCGCCAAGACCGTCACCGGCTCCTTCGAGGACTTCCCGTTCCTCGCGGAGCTGCCCGCGCGCGGGCCCGGCGCCGACATGACCGGCCGGACGATCGGGATGCTCGTCGACCTGTACGCGCACGTGGAGCCGAGCGGCTGGCGGATCAGCGACCGGCCCGGCCGCGACACCCGGCGGGCCCGCTCCTGGCTCGGCGAGGACCTCGACGCCCTGGAGGAGTTCACCCAGGGGTACGAGGGCGCGCTCAAGGTGCAGGCGGTGGGCCCCTGGACGCTCGCCGCCGCCCTGGAGCTGCGCGGCGGCGAGGCCGCCCTCGGCGACGCGGGCGCCTGCCGGGACCTGGCGGGATCGCTCGCCGAGGGACTCCGTCAGCACCTGGCCGAGGTGCGCAAGCGCGTGCCCGGCGCCCGGGTGGTCCTCCAGCTCGACGAGCCCTCGCTCACCGCCGTACTGCGCGGGCAGGTCCGCACCGCCAGCGGCTACCGCACCCACCGGGCCGTGGACCGGCAGGTCGTGGAGGGCGCCCTGCGGGACGTGGCCGCGGCCCACGACGGGCCGGTGGTCGTCCACTCCTGCGCCCCCGACGTCCCCTTCGCGCTGCTGCGGCGGGCCGGAGCCGCCGGGATCTCCTTCGACTTCGGGCTGCTCACCGAGCGTGACGAGGAGGCGGTCGGGGAGGCCGTGGAGGGCGGCACGAAGCTCTTCGCCGGTGTGGTGCCGTCCACCGACGGCCCGTTGTCGGACCCGGGCGGTAGCGTCATGGGTGTCAGGACGCTGTGGCGCAGGCTGGGGCTGAATCCGGGGACCCTCGCGGAGTCCGTGGTGATCACCCCCGCGTGCGGGCTCGCGGGCGCGTCGCCCGCCCACGCCCGCGCGGCGCTCGCCCACTGCGTCCGGGCAGCGAAGTCGCTCGCGGACAACCCGGAGTGACCGGGGACCGAGGTACGGGAGGACGGACGAAGGTGGCAGTCGACGAGGGGGCCCCGCCCGCCGAGGCGCGGGAGAAGCACGCGGACCTGGCCGAGCGGATCGAGGAGCACCGCTTCCGGTACTACGTGAAGGACCAGCCGGTCATCAGCGACGGCGAGTTCGACAGGCTCCTGCGTTCCCTGGAGGCGCTGGAGGAGGAGTACCCGGAGCTGCGGACCCCCGACTCCCCGACCCAGAAGGTCGCCGGGCAGTACGAGACCGACTTCACGGCCGTCGAGCACCGCGAGCGGATGCTCTCCCTCGACAACGCCTTCGACGACGAGGAACTGGCCGCCTGGGCCGAGCGCGTCGCCCGGGACGTCGGCACGCCCGACCACCACTTCCTGTGCGAGCTGAAGGTCGACGGCCTGGCCGTGAACCTGACGTACGAGCACGGGCGGCTCACCCGGGCCGCGACCCGCGGCGACGGGCGCACCGGCGAGGACATCACGCCCAACGTGCGCACGATCGCGGACGTCCCGGAGCGGCTGAGCGGCGACCGGATCCCGGACCTCGTGGAGGTCCGCGGCGAGGTCTACTTCCCGATGGAGGCCTTCCTCGGGCTCAACGCCCGCCTGGTCGAGGCCGGCGAGAAGCCCTTCGCCAATCCGCGCAACGCGGCCGCCGGTTCGCTCCGCCAGAAGGACCCGAAGGTCACCGCCACCCGCCCGCTCCACCTGGTGGTGCACGGCATCGGCGCCCGCGAGGGCTTCGACATCGCCCGCCTCTCCGAGGCGTACGGGCTGCTCCACGCGTGGGGCCTGCCCACCGCCCGGCACAACAAGGTGGTGGGCACGCTCGACGAGGTGCGGGAGTTCATCGCGTACTTCGGGGAGAACCGGCACTCCGTCGAGCACGAGATCGACGGCGTCGTCGTCAAGCTGGACGAGATCCCGCTCCAGGGCCGGCTGGGCTCCACGGCCCGCGCCCCGCGCTGGGCCATCGCCTGGAAGTACGCGCCGGAGGAGGTCAACACCAAGCTGGTCGACATCAAGGTCGGCGTCGGCCGCACCGGGCGCGTCACCCCGTACGCGCAGGTGGAGCCGGTGACCGTGGCCGGCTCCGAGGTCGAGTTCGCCACCCTCCACAACCAGGAGGTGGTCAAGGCCAAGGGCGTCCTGATCGGGGACACGGTCGTGCTGCGCAAGGCCGGCGACGTCATCCCGGAGATCCTGGGGCCGGTCGCGGACCTGCGGGACGGCAGCGAGCGGGAGTTCGTGATGCCGTCCGAGTGCCCCGAGTGCGGGACGCCGCTGAAGCCGATGAAGGAGGGCGACATCGACCTCCGCTGCCCGAACGCCCGGACCTGCCCGGCCCAGCTGCGCGAGCGCGTCGAGTTCCTCGCCGGCCGCGAGTGCCTGGACATCGAGAAGTTCGGCGCCGTGGCCGCCGCCGCCCTCACCCAGCCCCTGGAGCCCGCCGAGCCGCCGCTCCGGGACGAGGGCGACCTCTTCGACCTCACCATCGAGCAGCTGCTGCCGATCCGGGCGTACGTCCTCGACCCGGACAGCGGACTGCCCAAGCGGGACCCGAAGACCGGCGAGGAGAAGATCGCCACCGTCTTCGCCAACCAGAAGGGCGAGCCGAAGAAGAACGCGCTCGCCATGCTGGAGAACATCGCGGCGGCGAAGACGCGCCCGCTGGCCCGCTTCATCAACGGGCTCTCGATCCGGCACGTGGGCCCGGTCGCGGCCGCGGCCCTCGCCCGCGAGTTCCGCTCCCTGGAGCGGATCGAGCAGGCCACCGAGGAGGAGCTGGCAGCCGTCGACGGGGTCGGCGGGATCATCGCGGCGGCGGTGAAGCAGTGGTTCGCCGAGGAGTGGCACCGCGAGATCGTGCGCAAGTGGCGGGCCGCCGGGGTCGCCCTGGAGGACGAGGGCGCCGGCGAGGACCAGGGGCCGCGTCCCCTGGAGGGGCTCACGGTCGTGGTGACCGGCACCCTGGAGAAGTTCACCAGGGATGGCGCAAAAGAGTCGCTCCAGCGCCTCGGAGCGAAGGTGACCGGTTCCGTTTCGAAGAAGACCTCCTTCGTCGTGGTGGGTGAAAACCCTGGTTCGAAATACGACAAGGCGGTGCAGCTGAAGGTTCCGGTTCTGGACGAGCAGGGCTTCTCGATCCTGCTCGAACAGGGACCCGACGCCGCCCGGGAGGCCGCGGTGCCCAGCCCCGAAAGTGCCGAGTAGCCCCTTTCCGTCCCGGGAGACGTCACCCGTTCGGCGCATATCAGATGGTGAGGGGTGGCCGGGTCTCATTCGGGCAAGACACGGAGAGCGCTGCCCGTCGGAGCCCTCGGCGGCCTAGTGTGGTGACCGTGCGTCTCGTCCTGCACGGCCGCGCGAGGGCTCTGCCGGTCGTGGCGTCAGGACAACGGCCCCGTGGCACGAGGAGCGGCCGCCCGCCGGCGGTCCCGCACCGGACGACGGCGGCCGCACGACGGACGGCCGCCCCACCGCGGCCCATGGCACACCGACGGCACCGCCGCCTGTGAGAGGGACGGAAATGGAACCGACCGAGAGCGCCGCCCCGGTCCCCCGGCCGCACGGCCGCGCGGTCCCCGGGAGCTCCACCTCCCGGCTGCCCGCAGCCGTGGTGGGCATCGCCGCCGTCCTGCTCGCCGCCGGGCTCCAGCAGGCCCTCACCACCGGGCACGGACTCTTCCCCGGCGGGGTCACCGGCTGGTCCCTCGCCGTCCTCACCGGCCTCATCGTCGGCCACCTGGTCGCCCTCGGCCGCGACCGCTGGTGGGGCGGCACCGGCTCCGGCGCCGCCCTCACCCTCGCCGTCCTCCTGCTGTACGGCTGGGTGCCCGCCGGACTCGTCTCGCTGACCGTCGTCACCCTCGTCGGCGCCGCCCGCCACCACCGCTGGCGACAGGGCCTGCTGCACGGCGCCGCCGACGTCCTCGGCGTCGGCGCCGCCGCCCTCGTCCTCGCCCTCTTCGGCGACGTGCCGACCGTCGAGCAGCCCTGGCGGCCCCTCGACTGGACGATCGGGGACCTCCCGGAAATCGTGCTCGCCGCGACCACCTACCTCGTGGTGACCCGGCTCCTCCTGTGGTACACGCTCGCCCCCCAGGGCCGCGGACTGCCCACCGTCGCCCGCACCGCCCTCCTCCGGCAGGGCCTCGTCGCCGTCGCCCTCCTCGGCATCACCCCGCTCATCTGCGCCGTCGCCGCGAGCCGCCCGGTCCTCCTGCCGCTCTTCGCCGTCCCCCTCATCGCCCTCGACTCCACCCTCTGGATCGCCCGCGCCCGCGCCGAGGAGCAGCTGCGCGACCCGCTCACCGGCCTCCCCAACCGCCAGTGGCTCCTGGAGCGGGCCTGGACCGCCCTGGAGGACGCCGAGGGCCAGGGGACCCGCGCCGCCCTCGTCCTCATCGACCTCGACCGCTTCCGCTCGGTCAACGACACCCTCGGCCACCTCGCCGGCGACCGGCTCCTCCTCCAGATCGCCGACCGGCTCCGCCTCGCCCTGCCCCGCGGCGCCGAGGCCGCCCGGCTCGGCGGCGACGAGTTCGCCGTCCTGCTGCCCACCGCCGACTCCACCACCAGCGCCCAGCGCGTCGCCCGCCACCTCGTCGCCGAGCTCTCCTCCCCGCTCGACCTCGACGGCCTCACCCTCGTCCTGGAGGCCAGCGCCGGCGTCGCCGTCTTCCCCGACCACGCCCTCGACGCCGAGGGCCTGCTGCGCCGCGCCGACGTCGCCATGTACCAGGCCAAGCGCGACCGCACCGGCGTCGAGGTCTACGAGTCCAAGCGCGACTCCAACACCCCCGACCGGCTCGGCCTCCTCGGCGACCTGCGCCGCGCCCTCGACGCCCACGAGGTCCAGCTCCACTACCAGCCCAAGGTCCGCTTCGACGGCCAGGTCGCCGGCCTGGAGGCGCTCGTCCGCTGGGTCCACCCCGAGCGCGGAAAGGTTCCACCGGACGAGTTCATCGCCATCGCCGAGTCCTCCGGCCTGATGCCCCACCTCACCGAGTACGTCCTGGAGACCGCCCTCGCCCAGGTCGCCCGCTGGCGCGCCCAGGGCCTCGACGTCCCGGTCGCCGTCAACGTCTCGCCGCGCGACGTCCACACCCCCGGCTTCGCCGGCGCCGTCGCCGCCCGGCTGGCCCGCCACGGCGTCCCGGCCGGCTCCCTCCAGCTGGAGATAACGGAGCACGTGCTCCTGGAGGACCCCCAGCGGGCCGCCGACACGCTCAACGGACTCACCGGCCACGGCGTCAAGATGTCCCTCGACGACTTCGGCACCGGCTACTCCTCCCTCGTCCACCTGCGCCGGCTGCCGGTCAGCGAACTGAAGATCGACCGCTCCTTCGTCGCCCGGCTCGCCGTCGACACCGAGGACGCCGAGATCGTCCGCTGCACCGTCGACCTCGCCCACTCCCTCGGCCTCCTCGTCGTCGCCGAGGGCGTCGAGGACGACGAGACCTGGGAGCGGCTGCGCGACCTGGGCTGCGACGCCGTCCAGGGCTGGCTGGTCGCCGCCGCCATGCCGCCCGACGAGGCGACCGCCTGGCTCCTGGCCCGCGGCGAGCACGGCTGGCGCCGCCCCGCCGACCTCGCGCCCCCGACCGACCTGGACCACCCCTCGGGGCAGGTCGTCCCCCGGGGCTGACCCGGTCCGGCGAAACCGTTTCACGGGCGGCGGCACCGGCCCCATAGGATGGACCCACACCATCAAGCTCACCCCGTGAGGAACCGCATGCCTGGCATCACGCGCGAGGAGGTCGCCCACCTCGCCCGGCTGGCGCGTCTGGAGCTGCGGAGCGAAGAACTCGATCACTTCGCCGGCCAGCTCGACGACATCATCGGCGCGGTCGCCCGCGTCTCCGAGGTCGCCGACCAAGACGTACCCCCGACCTCCCACCCGCTGCCGCTGACCAATGTCATGCGCGCGGACGAGGTCCGTCCGTCGCTCACCCCCGAGCAGGCGCTCTCCGGCGCCCCGGCCCAGGAGCAGCAGCGTTTCAAGGTGCCGCAGATCCTGGGGGAGGACTAAGAAGTCATGACGGACAACACCATCATCAAGCTCACCGCGGCCGAGATCGCCGGAAAGATCGCCGCCGGCGAGCTGACCGCCGTCGAGGTCACCGAGGCCCACCTCGCCCGCATCGAGGCCGTCGACGAGAAGGTCCACGCCTTCCTGCACGTCGACCGCGACGGCGCCCTCGCCCAGGCCCGCGCCGTGGACGAGAAGCGCGCCCGGGGCGAGAAGCTCGGCCCGCTCGCCGGTGTGCCGCTCGCCCTCAAGGACATCTTCACCACCGTCGGCATCCCGACGACCGTGGGCTCGAAGATGCTGGAGGGCTGGATCCCGCCGTACGACGCGACCCTGGTCAAGAACCTGAAGGCCGCCGACGTCGTCATCCTCGGCAAGACCAACATGGACGAGTTCGCGATGGGCTCCTCCACCGAGAACAGCGCCTACGGCCCGACCGGCAACCCCTGGGACCTCACCCGTATCCCCGGCGGCTCCGGCGGCGGCTCGTCGGCCGCCCTCGCCGCGTACGAGGCCCCCCTCGCCATCGGCACGGACACCGGCGGCTCCATCCGCCAGCCCGCCGCCGTCACCGGCACCGTCGGCGTCAAGCCCACCTACGGCGCGGTCTCCCGCTACGGCATGGTGGCCTTCTCCTCCTCCCTCGACCAGGGCGGCCCCTGCGCCCGCACGGTCCTGGACGCGGCCCTGCTGCACGAGGCGATCGCCGGGCACGACCCGCTCGACTCCACCTCCATCGACGCCCCGGTCCCGCCGGTCGTCGAGGCCGCCCGCAACGGCTCCGTCGCCGGCATGCGCGTCGGCGTCGTCAAGCAGTTCCGCGGCGAGGGCTACCAGGCCGGCGTCGTGCAGCGCTTCGACGAGTCCGTCGAGCTGCTGAAGTCGCTGGGCGCCGAGGTCGTGGAGCTGGACTGCCCCACCTTCGACCTGGCCCTCTCGGCGTACTACCTGATCGCGCCGTCCGAGTGCTCCTCGAACCTGGCCCGCTTCGACGCCATGCGCTACGGCCTGCGCGTCGGCGACGACGGCACCCGGTCCGCCGAGGACGTCACCGCCCTCACCCGCGAGGCCGGCTTCGGCGACGAGGTCAAGCGCCGCATCATCCTCGGCACGTACGCGCTCAGCTCCGGCTACTACGACGCGTACTACGGCTCGGCCCAGAAGGTCCGCACCCTCATCACCCGCGAGTTCGAGAAGGCCTTCGAGGAGGTGGACGTGATCGTCTCCCCGACGACCCCCACCACCGCCTTCCCGATCGGCGAGCGCGCCGACGACCCGATGGCCATGTACCTCGCGGACCTGTGCACCATCCCGACCAACCTGGCCGGCAACGCCGCCATGTCGCTGCCCTGCGGCCTCGCGCCCGAGGACGGCCTCCCGGTCGGTCTGCAGATCATCGCCCCCGCCATGAAGGACGACCGGCTCTACAAGGTCGGAGCCGCCGTCGAGGCCGCCTTCGTGGAAAAGTGGGGACACCCGCTGCTAGAGGAGGCTCCGTCGCTGTGAGTGCCATGGCAAAGAAGGCCAAGAACTTCAAGAAGTCGAAGACCGGTCTGTACGTCTCGCTGGCCACCACCGCCTTCGGCGCGGTCAGCGTCGCCAAGCAGGCCAAGCTGGCCCGTAACGACAACGACGTCCTGCGGCTGATCGACGCCGCGGTGTCCGCCGCCGCGATCGCGACCGGCCTGGCGATCCTCTACCGGGAGCTGAAGCGCCTGGGCGACGACGACGTCCTGCTGGGCTGAGAGGGAAAGTCTCACCGTGACTGTCACTGAACTGCTGTCGTACGAAGCGGCGCTCGCCGAGTACGACCCCGTCATGGGCCTGGAGGTCCATGTCGAGCTCGGCACCCGGACCAAGATGTTCTGCGGCTGCTCCACCGAGCTGGGCGCGGACGCCAACTCGCAGACCTGCCCGACCTGCCTCGGCCTGCCCGGCTCGCTCCCGGTCGTCAACGCGATCGGCGTCGAGTCCGCCGTCAAGATCGGCCTCGCGCTGAACTGCGAGATCGCCGAGTGGTGCCGCTTCGCCCGGAAGAACTACTTCTATCCGGACATGCCGAAGAACTTCCAGACCTCCCAGTACGACGAGCCGATCGCCTTCGACGGCTACCTGGACGTCCAGCTGGAGGACGGCGAGGTCTTCCGCGTGGAGATCGAGCGCGCCCACATGGAGGAGGACACCGGCAAGTCCACCCACATCGGCGGCGCGACCGGCCGCATCCACGGCGCCTCGCACTCGCTGCTCGACTACAACCGGGCCGGCATCCCGCTCATCGAGATCGTCACCAAGCCGATCGAGGGCGCGGGCGACCGGGCCCCCGAGGTCGCCAAGGCGTACGTCGCCGAGCTGCGCGAGCTGATCCGCGCCCTGGGCGTCTCCGAGGCCCGCATGGACAAGGGCCAGATGCGCTGCGACGTGAACCTGTCGCTGCGCCCGCACGGCACCGAGACCTTCGGCACCCGTTCGGAGACGAAGAACGTCAACTCGCTCCGCTCGGTGGAGCGCGCGGCGCGCTTCGAGATCCAGCGGCACGCGGCCGTCCTGTCCTCCGGCGGGACGATCGTGCAGGAGACCCGTCACTTCCACGAGGACGACGGCACCACCACCTCCGGCCGCATCAAGGACAACGCCGAGGACTACCGCTACTTCCCCGAGCCGGACCTGGTGCCGGTGGCCCCCTCCCGCGAGTGGGTCGAGGAGCTGCGCAAGGGCCTGCCCGAGCTGCCGCGCGTGCGCCGCAACCGGCTGCGCGAGGAGTGGGGCGTGTCCGAGCTGGACATGCAGTCCATCCTCAACGCGGGCGCGGTCGACCCGATCGTCGCCACGATCGAGGCGGGCGCGGACGCGGCCTCGGCCCGCAAGTGGTGGCTGGGCGAGCTCGCCCGCAACGCCAACGAGCAGGGCGTCTCCCTGGAGGAGCTGCCGATCGCCCCGGCGGACGTGGCCCGGGTCTCGGCCCTGGTCGCCTCCGGCGACCTCAACGACAAGCTGGCCCGCCAGGTCATCGAGGGCGTCCTCGCCGGCGAGGGCACTCCGGACGAGGTCGTCGAGAAGCGCGGTCTGAAGGTCGTCTCCGACGACGGCGCGCTCGGCGCGGCGGTCGACGAGGCCATCGCGGGCAACGCGGCGATCGCGGACAAGATCCGCGGCGGCAAGGTCGCGGCGGTCGGCGCGCTGGTCGGCGCGGTCATGAAGGCCACCCGCGGCCAGGCGGACGCGGCGAAGGTCAAGGACCTGATCCTGGAGCGGCTGGGCGTCTCCGAGGGCTGAGTTCCGTCCCGTACGGGAGGAGGGCGGCCCCGCACCGGAGTTCCGGTGCGGGGCCGCCCTCTCGTGCTCCCGCTACCGCTTGAGGAGCGGGGCGGCGATGACCACGTACGCCTTCTGCGAGAAGGTGCAGGTGTCCTCCACCCGGATCCGCAGCCGCAGCGCGCCCTTGACCGAGAGGCTCGCCGCCACGGGCTTGCCGAGCTTCACGGCCTCGGAGAAGAGGGCGGGCTGGTCGTCCACGGAGATGTGGACGCGGGCCTGTTCGGTCGGGGAGTCGTCGGCGATGCCGGCGGTGAACTGCAGGGTCTCCCACTTCCGGCTCAGGTTGAACTCCATGGTCGACTCGGACGAGCAGCCGGTCACGAAGGCCGATCCGTAGTCCCGGGCGTTGAGCGTCGCGGACTCCACGGTGAACTCGTCGAGGCCGTCGATGGGGGAGAAGCCGGTCAGGTCCACCTCGTCGCTGCCGTCCACGGCGCCGGGGTCGCTGTTCGCCGGGCTCCCCGAGGAAGCCGGATCGGCGGAGGCCGTGTCGGTCGGCTCCTCCGGCGCGGGTTCCCCGGTCGGCTCCTCGGTGGTGGCGCCGGGGGCGGGCTCCGTCGTCTCCGGGGCCGGGGTCGTGGTGGTCACGGCGGCCGGGCCGGCCTTGTCGCTCCCGCCGTCGTCCTTCTTGTCGCCGAGGAACCGGACGCCGGCCACCGCGAGGGCGGCGACCACGAGGACACCGACCACGGCGCCGATCAGCGGGCCCTTGCGACGGCGGCGCGGCTCGGGGGCCGGGGTGGGGGCGGTGGCCGGGCCGGACGAGGGGGGAGGCGTCGGCGGACCGAAGCCGGGGCCCGAACCGGGGCCGCCGAAGCCGGGATCCCCGACACCGTGCGCGGCGGCGGCGAACGGCTCGGCGGAGGGCTGGTACGCGGCGTGCTGCGGGGTGACGGGCGTCGCCGGAGCGGCGACGGGCGGCGCGACCACCGGCCGCGGGGTCACGACCGGGGGCGGTGACGCGACGGGCGCCGGGGGCGTCGTGGGCGGCCGGTCCTCCGGCGCCGCCGCGGCGGCCGCGCTCGGCGGCGGGGTCGCGGGCCGCGGCGGCGCGGTGGGCGGCGCGGTGGGCGGCGCGGTCGGGACCGGCGGGGCGGCGGGAGCCGGCGGAACCGCGTCCGCGACCGTCGCCGGGCGCGAGGTCGTCGTCGTGGACACCACCCCGTGCCGTACGTCCTTCACCCAGGACGACAGGGAGACCGGGCGCCGCCCGGCGTCGGCCGAGGCGATGCTCAGGACCCGGTCGCGCTGTTCCTCCGGCAGCCCGGCGATCTGCGGCAGCTCGCGGAACGCGGAGACCAGCTGCTCGGGCGCGGTCGGCGGGGACTGGCCGCTGAGCAGGAAGTAGGCGATGGCGCCGAAGGCGTAGCGGTCGGTGGCCGGGGTGCGTTTGCCCTCGAAGACCTCGGGGGCCGCGTAGCCGGGGGTGAACCACACCTCGGCGGTCTGGTGGTCGGCGGTCAGCTTGCTGAGGCCGAAGTCGACGAGGGTCGCCTGCCCGTACTCGTCCACCATGACGTTGCCGGGCGAGAGGTCGCCGTGGACGACCGTGCGCCCGGAGGGGGTGGCCTTCCCGGAGTGCAGCCAGTCGAGGACGTCCGCGAGCTGTTCCAGGGTCCGCATCACCTCGCGCCGTTCGGCGGGGGACGTGAGGGTGCGCTCGGCCCGCCAGTCGCGCAGGTCGAGGCCGTCGACGTGGTTCATGACCAGCACCAGGGCCCGGCCGGTGATGGTCCCGGACTCGCCGGGCCGGTGGATCGGCGGCCCCTGGAAGTGCTCCCGCACGCCGACGACGCCGGGACGGTGCACGAAGCGGAGCAGCTCGGCCTGCTCGTTCCACTTCTGGCTGATCCGCTCGAAGATCTCGGGCGTGATCGTCGTCTTCGAGTCGAGGACCTTGACGACGACCGGCTCCACGCCCCCCGCCAGCTCGATCTCGGCGAGGTAGAGCACGGCCTCGCCGCCCCGCCCGATGGACCGCAGGAGCCGGTACCGGTCGGGTGCGGAATCGGGGCCGATGTGGTGTGCCGACTTGCTCAAATCTCCCCCAGGGCACAGTGAATGACAGGAAGTCAGCTTGCCGTCCTGCCGCCTCCGTGGTCAACCGGAGAAGCACCGTCCGAAAATGGCGGATCCCGCACCCGCGACGACGTCCCCGACCGTTCGCAGATGCGTGGCCGAGCCGCTCTCCCAGCCCTCTCCTGCCGCCCGGTCGGACGGCCCCTGGGCCCGTACGGAAAGGAAACGGGCGAGCCGGACGTGGCCGGAACCGAGCGGTGGCGGCGGGAAAGCGGCCGTCGCTTCTGTGAACCGCCCGACGTGCGCCGCATAGAATGCCGACCCGGTCGAAAGAGGGGGGAGTCATGTCCTGGGGCGAGTGGGAGAAGCTCAAGAGCGACGCCGTGGAGCGGCAGTCGTCGCAGATGCGGCTGAACGGACTCGACGGAAACGGCGGCGCGGGCGCGGGTTCCGGCGACCTCGTGGTGAACCGGGACGACCTCGGCGCGATCGGCCACGAGGCGTACCTCCTGTACGGCCGGCTCTCCCGGGACGGCGACCACGCCCGGCCGTCGACCTTCGACGCGTCGATCGCCCTCACGAACGGCAACTTCACCAGCGGGTCGGAGCTGCTGAAGGTGCACGACCGCTGGAACAGCCAGCTGCGGACGCTCCTGGACGCCTGCGCCCGGATCTCCAACCACCTCGACTACACCAAGTCCACTCACGCCAAGGACGACGCGGACATCGGGGGCCGGCTGCTCTCCACGTCCAAGATCGACGAGTACTTCAAGTAGACGAGTACTTCAAGTAGAGGATTCCGGGGGGAAAGAACCACCGTGCTGACATTCGAGGACGTCGTCAACGCACCCGTCGTCAAGCTGAAGCAGGCCGCGGACGACTGGTCGGAGATGGCCGCGAAGCTGAAGAAGCTCGCCACCGACGCCCGCGACGGCATGAAGGCCAAGACCGACAAGGCGCAGTGGCAGGGCGTCAACTCCGACGTCACCCGGCCCTTCATCGCCAAGACGGCCAAGGAGTTCGAGGACGCCGAGGCACAGGCGAAGGGCATCCACCTGCTGCTCGCCGACGCGCACGCCTCGTTCACGGCGGCCCGGGACTCGCTCGTCAGGATCAGGGACGAGGAGGGCCCGGCGGCCGGCGTGCGCGTCGACGCGAACGGCAGGGTCAGGCCCGAGCGCGACCTGACGAAGGACGTGGCGGCGCGCCACGACCCGGACTACCCGGACTACGCCGCCGACGTGCGGAAGCAGCAGGAGGCCGTGGCCTCCTGGCAGGTGAGGATCGACCGGATCGTCGAGGACTGCGCCGACGCCGACGACTCGCTGAGGCGGGCGCTCGCGGCGAACGTGAAGGACGCCCACGACTTCACCGCACCCACCTACAAGAGCCTCGACGAGGAGCAGGTCGCCCGGGCGGCGGAGTTGTTGAAGAAGGTCACCGGCGAGGGCGGTACGGCGCGGAACGTCGCCGCGCTGAAGGAGCTGGAGGAACTTCTGGACGACAACCGGAACGACCCCGAGTTCGCGACCGGCTTCTACCGCTGGGTGGGCCCCGCAGCCACGCTCGACGCCTTCGCGGAGATGTCGCTGAACTCCACGTCCCTCGGCCCGGCCGGCCAGGACCGCGTCGACATGGTCCGCAACATCCAGTCCGACATGGGCGCCATGCTCGGCCTGGCCACCCAGCGGTCCACCCCGAACCACCTCGACGCCGTGTGGACCGAAGGACTCATGAGGGCCGGCCGCAAGCCGCTCGACGTCCAGGGCGTCGGCTTCTCGCAGATCTACGGCTACCAGGCCCTGAGCGGTCTCCTCCGGGAGGGCGCGTACGACAAGGACTTCCTGCTCTCCGTCGGCCGGGACATGGTCGCCATGGACCGCGAGGACCCGGGCCGCTGGTCCCACGCCCTGCCCATGAACATGGACCAGCGCGTCAACCTCGACGAGACCGGCGGCAAGGGCTTCAACCCCCTCACCGGCCTCATGGAGGCGATGGCCAACAACCCGGCCGCCTCGACGGCCTTCTTCGACGAGAACCTCCGCTCGGACACGAACAAGGACGGCATCGTCACCCTCGCCGACGAGGAGCTCACGGGCAAGGACGCGAAGAGCGTCGTGGACCACATGCTCGACAAGAAGCCCACGGACGACTACTACGACACGGTCCCCGGCGGCGAGCCGACCCCCGGCCAGTCGGCCATGGGCAACGCCCTGGAGGCGGCGGTCACCGGCCGCGTCCCGGGCGACGACGACGCGAAGGCCGTGGAGCACACCGAGGCCATGGCGAGCGTCATGGAGAAGGTCGTCGAGAAGATCGGCACCTCACCGGCACTCGCCGTCGAAGACGGCCCACTCGTCGGCATCGCCCCGAACCTCGGCAACATGGCGGCGGAGTACATGCCGGACCTTCAGGCCGCTGCGGAGAACGGCGCGGACCAGGCCATGCCCTTCGGAGAGATGGCGGAGTTCAAGAAGAACGACATGGCCTTCTTCCTGGGTGCGGTCGGCCAGGACCCCGACGCCTACGGCGCGATCACCAGCGCCCAGCAGGCGTACACGACCATGCTGGTGGCCGATGTCTTCCAGCACCCCGAGAGGCACGGCGACCCCGGGGACGCACTGGAGAACGCCGTCCATCCCGGAGGCGAGATCGCAGGAATCATGACGGAGGCGAGGGCCCAGGCCGTCCACGAGGCCAAGGCCCATGAGGCGGAGGAGTACAACAAGGGCACGGAGGAGAACGCGAAATGGGTCAACCGCGTCATCGACATGGTCGGCGGCAAATACATCGACATGGTTCCCCTGGCGGGTGACGTTTTCACCTGGATCAAGGAGGACGTCACCGAATCCGTTGTGGAAAACGCCAAGCAGGACAAGTCCGAAGAAGCGCGTCATGAAGTGGCTCGGGATTACACGACCTCCGAGAAGGCGGCGAAGACTGCAGCCGCCTCCGCAGTCATCGCGGCCGCACGGGGAACCGGCCTCACCCCCGAGCAGATCGAGGAATATCAGGGCATTGCATCCGTCAGAGCCGGGACGGCTCATTCCGTCGGGCGTGACCTTATTTCCAGTGGAAAGGGGTGAGGGTGATGGGTGCTCTTCAACTCGGAAATGCGGCCCGGGCCGTAGTGCTCAGCGTGGTGGCACCGGTGCTTCTGGCAGGTTGTACGAAGGAGGGGCCGAAGGCGGTTCCGGAACTTCCTCCACGTGTCTGCTGGGGTGCCTTCTCCGGTAGCGAGGTAGCTCCCTTTCTGCCTGCCGGGGAGAAGGTCACCGTCAGTGACGGGGATTTCGAGCTGAATGAAAACATGGACTCGGAGACCTGCAGCGTCGATGTCGACGGGATCACTCGGTTCATGGTGAACGCCACGGTTTGGGAATTCGAGCGGTCGATCGAGTGGTCCTCATGGGACCAGCGTAGCCCTCGCCCTCTTGATGTGGGTAAGGGGGGAATCATCTGGGATGTTGGTGCCGCCACACACTTCGTCTGCGAGCCGTCTAAGTCCCTGTCCGATCCAGGGAAGTACATCGCCCTGTACATTGAAACTTTCGGGAAGGTCGAATCGGAGAAGGCGCAGAGTGCGGTGCCGGAGCTCTTGAAGGAGTTCATGGCCTACGCCCAGCGCGAGCTGAAGTGTCCCGAAAGGTGATGTGCGAGCCGGTCGAACTGCAGGGCGTACGGGATCGTCTGCGGGCACGTGGTGGGCGTGGCCCCGGACCTGGTGGTGGCGAGCGGGAGGGCGGGGCTGGACAAGGAACTGCTCCCGGTCGACCCGGCGGCCGAGGCGTTCACGCCGTTGCTCGCGGACTCGGCGACCGTGGTGCGCGCCCCGGGAGGGCGATGCCGGATCAGGCCGGAAAGCCAAGGCCGTGGTCGTCGGTCGTGACGGCCGGCCGTCTTCTGGCCAGAGGTCCGGGCGGAGTCACCCGGTGAGCGTTCCGGGGCGCGCCCGTACGGGACCGGGGGCGCCCCCAGGTCCGTGCACCCGCCGCCGCGCGGGGCCTTCCCAGCTTGGACTCCCGTGACCGGGTGTTGGACGTTCACCGCCCGGCCCGCCCCGGGCCTTCCGCCCGTCACCCCGTCTCACTACCGTCCCCGACGAACCACCCAATGGCTCGAAGGAGAACCATTGGCCGTCGACTGGAGGTCGGTCTTGTCGTCCGAGATGTCCCGCAGAAGGCTCCTCGCACTGGGCGGAGGCGCCCTCGGCGCCGCCGCGGCCGGATCGCTGCTGCCGCCGTCGTTGCAGGCCGCGATGGCCGCGGAGCCCCACTCCGGAGGGTTGTCGGCGGTCCGGCACGTGGTCATCCTGATGCAGGAGAACCGTTCCTTCGACCACTACTTCGGCACCCTCCGCGGCGTCCGCGGATTCGGCGACCGCAATGCCATTGAGCTCCCCTCCGGCCGCCCGGTCTTCGAACAGCCCGCCGGCGCCGACCGGACCGTCCTCCCCTTCCCGATCCGGGACGCCGCCGAGACGCAGAAGAAGGACCTCCAGTACATCGGCGACCTCGACCACTCCTGGGGCGGCGGCGCCAAGGCCTGGCGCGGCGGCTGGATGGACGGCTGGGTCTCGGCCAAGACCGCCGCCACCATGGCGTACTACGACCGGCGCGACATCCCCCTGCACTACGAGCTGGCCGACACCTTCACCGTCTGCGACGCCTACCACTCGTCGATCCACACCTCCACGAGCCCCAACCGCAACCACCTCTGGTCCGGCTGGACCGGCCACGAGGCCGACGGCAGCCGGGCCGTCACCAACGCCGCGTACGCCGAGGCCACCCACCCCGGCTACGGCTGGCCCACCTACGCCGAGCGCCTCGAAGCCGCCGGGCGGAGCTGGAAGACGTACACCGAGTGGGAGAACTTCACCGACAACAACATCGAGTTCTTCACCACCTTCAAGAAGATCGCCCGCAAGGCGCTCGCCCGCACCGGCGGCCACACCTTCATGGAGTCCTTCTACGCCGCCGTGCGCGGCACGAAGGACCCCGCCGAGCGGACCCGGCTCCTCGGCCTGCTCGAAGAGGGCGTCGCGGACCTCACGAAGGCCGAGCGCTCCCTCTTCGAACGCGGGCTGCGCCGCGTCGAGAGCGGCACCCTCGCCGACGCCTTCCGCGCCGACGTCGCCGCCGGGACCCTGCCCGAGGTCTCGTACCTCGTGCCCTCCGCGATCGACTCCGAGCACCCCGGCTCCTCCTCCCCGATCGCCTCCGCCACCCTCGTCTACAAGGTGCTCGACGCCCTCGGCTCCCACCCGGAGGTCTGGCGCCACACCGTCGTACTGATCAACTACGACGAGAACGACGGCTTCTTCGACCACGTCCCGCCGCCCGTCCCGCCCGCCGGCGACACGGACGAGCGCTGGCAGGGGCAGCCCACCGGTCTCGGCATCCGCGTCCCGCTGCTCGTCGTCTCCCCCTGGTCGGTCGGCGGCTACGTCTGCTCCGAGACCTTCGACCACACCTCCGTGATCCGCTTCCTGGAGAAGCTGACCGGCGTCCGCGAGCCCAACATCACCCCCTGGCGCCGGACCGTCACCGGCGACCTCACCTCCGCCTTCGACTTCCACCGGGGACGCCGGCAGCCCGAGGTCGAGCAGCCGGGGCCGGTCCCGCCGTTCACCGGCCGCTGGCGCCCCCGGCCCCCGGCCGTGCAGCGGATGCCCGTCCAGGAGCCCGGCATCCGCCCCGCCCGCCCCCTGCCCTACCGGCCGGACGCCGCCGCCACCGTCCGCGCCGGCGCCGTCACGGTCGCGCTGAGCAACCGGGGGAAGGCGAGCGCGCACTTCGCCCTCTACCCGTACGCGGGCGAGTTCGACGTCCCGCAGCACCGGGACGTCAGGGGTGCGGGGGAGTGGACCGTCCCCGTACCCGGCGACCGCTACCGCTTCACGATCACCGGCCCCAACGGCTTCCGGCGCGAGTTCGAGGGCCCCGCGACGGGCGGCGCCGAGCTGGCCACCCGGATCGACCACCACGACCGCGACCTGCACCTCACCGTGCGGAACACCGGCCGCGCCCCCGTCTCCTTCACCGTCCGGCCGCTGGGGTACGTGGACGAGGACGACCTCGCGGACTGGACCCGCACCGTCACCGTGAAGCCGGGGAGGACCCGCACCGTCGTCCACTCCGCCGCCGACGCGCACGGCTGGTACGACGTCGAGGTGACCGCCCCCGGAGGCTTCCGCCGCCGGCTCATGGGCCACATCGAGAACGGACGCGCCAGCGTCTCCGGCTGAGCCCGGAGCCTGAGCCCGGAGGCTGAGCCCGGAGGGGGCCGGGCGTGGAGGGGGAGCCGGGGTGTGGAGGGGGAGCCGGGGCGCGGAGGGGGAGCCCGGGCGCGGGCCGGACGCTCCGCGCCCGGCCCGCGCCCCGGTGAACCACACCCATGTGACCATCGACACGAAACGGGCAAACGATCACGTTTGGCTGCGAGAGTGGGCGCACGTAGGTCATGCGTTCTTTATCGGGCCGTTCCCGGGAAAGATCCACGAACCACCCAGGGAGCACGTCCTTTGGCAGCCATCGCCCGGTGGTGCATCAGGCACCGCCTCGTCGCCGTCCTCCTCTGGCTCCTCGCCCTCGGCGGGGCCGGCACCGGGGCGGTCCTCGCGGGGAACGCGTACTCCAACGACTACGAGGTCCCCGGCACCGAGTCCGGCCGCGCCACCGCCCTCCTCGAACGGGGCTTCCACGGCCTCGGCGGCGACGGCGACACCGTCGTCTGGCACACCGAGCGCGGCAGCGTCCGCGCCGACGCCGTCCAGGAGCGCATGACCGGCGTGCTCCGCGAGGTCGCCGAACTGCCCGGCGTCGCCGCCGTGGCCTCCCCCTACGGGGACGCGCCGGGCCGGATCAGCGAGGACGGACGCACCGCCTACGCCACCGTCACCTTCGCCGAACAGGCCGACGACATCCCCGAGGGGCAGGCGAAGGCCGTCGTCGACACCGCCAGGGCCGCCGCGACCGACGACCTCCAGGTCGAGCTGGGCGGCACCGTCGTCGCCCTCACCGAGGCCCCCGGCGGACACGTCGCGGAGGCCGTCGGCGTCGCCGTCGCCGCCGTCGTCCTCTTCCTCGCCTTCGGCTCCCTCGCCGCTTCCGCGCTCCCCATCGCCACCGCCCTCGTCAGCGTCGGCATCGCCTACTCCGGGATCGTGCTCCTCGGGCACGTGATGACGGTCGCGGACTTCGCCCCGATGCTCGGCATGCTCGTGGGCCTCGGCGTCGGCATCGACTACGCGCTCTTCATCGTCACCCGGCACCGCAGGGGCCTCAAACGCGGCCTCTCCGTCGCCGAGGCCGCCGAGACCGCCGTCGCCACCACCGGCCGCGCCGTCGTCTTCGCCGGGGCCACCGTCTGCATCGCCCTGCTCGGCATGCTGATCCTGCGGCTGAGCTTCCTCAACGGCGTCGCCGTCGCCGCCTCCCTCACCGTCGTCCTCACGGTCGCCGCCTCCGTCACCCTCCTCCCCGCGCTGCTCTCCCTGATCGGCATGCGCGCCCTGTCCCGGCGCGAGCGCCGCACCCTCGCCGAGCACGGGCCGCAGCCCGAGCTGCCCACCGGCTTCGCCGCCCGCTGGTCCGCCTTCGTCGAGCGGCACCCCAAGCTCCTCGGGGCCGTCGCCGCCGTCGTCATGGCGGTCCTCGCGCTGCCCACCCTCTCGCTCCACCTCGGCACCTCCGACCAGGGCAACGGCCCGGCCACCGCGACCACGCGCAAGGCCTACGACCTGCTCGCCGAGGGCTTCGGACCCGGCGTCAACGGCCCCCTCACCCTCGTCGCCGGACTCGACGGCGCCGACGACCGGGTCGCCCTGGGCCGGCTCCCGGCCGCGCTCTCCGCGACCAAGGGCGTCGCGGCCGTCTCCCCGGTCACGTACAACGGCTCCGGCGACACCGCCGTCCTCACCGTCGTCCCCGACTCCTCGCCGCAGTCGAAGGCCACCAGCGAGCTGGTCGACCGGCTGCGCCAGAACGTGCTGCCGAGGGCCGAGGCGGGCACCTCCCTCGACGTGAACGTGGGCGGCGTCACCGCCTCGTACGACGACTTCGCCGAGATCATCGTCGGCAAGCTGCCGCTCTTCGTCGGCGTCGTCGTCGCCCTCGGCTGCCTGCTGCTCCTGCTCGCCTTCCGCTCGATCGGCATCCCGCTCAAGGCCGCCGCCATGAACGTCATGGCCGTCGCCGGCGCCTTCGGCGTCGTCGTGGCGGTCTTCCAGTGGGGCTGGGGCAGCGAACTCCTCGGCCTCGGCAGCGCCGGGCCGATCGAACCCTTCCTCCCCGTGATCATGGTCTCCGTCCTCTTCGGACTCTCCATGGACTACCAGGTCTTCCTGGTCAGCCGGATGTACGAGGAGTGGCTGGAGACCGGCGACAACCGGCGGGCGGTCCGGGTCGGCCTCGCGGAGACCAGCCGGGTGATCAACTCCGCCGCCGTCATCATGATCTCCGTCTTCCTGGCGTTCGTGCTCTCCGGCGACCGGGTCGTCGCGATGTTCGGCATCGCGCTCGCGGCCGCCGTCGCCCTCGACGCCTTCGTCCTGCGCACCCTCCTGGTCCCCGCGCTCATGCACCTCCTCGGCGGCGCGAACTGGTGGCTGCCGAAGTGGCTCGACCGCCTGCTGCCCCGCATCAGCATCGAACCGCCGGAGTGCCGGGCCACCGCCGACGCGCGTGCGAAGATCCCCGCACAGCGCGTGACGGTACCGACCGCGGAGGAGAACGAGGATGTTCGCGATATCGCTGGGTGACGACGGCGCCGAGCTGCGGCCCCTGGAGCCCTGGCGGGCCGGGGAGTTCCTGGCCCACATGGACCGGGGACGGGAGTACGTCGGACGGCACATCGGCCTCCCGGACATCGTCACGGACCTGGACTCCGCCCGCTCCTTCCTCCGCGCGTACGCCGAGAAGGCCGCGAACGACGCGGGCCGGATCTTCGGCATCTGGACCGGGAGCACCCTCGTCGGCGGCGTCATGTTCCGGACCATGGACGTGGAGCACGGCACCGCCGAGGCGGGCTGCTGGCTGGAACCGTCCGCGGCCGGGAAGGGCCTGGTCACCCGGGCCTGCCGGGTGATCATCGACTGGGCGGTCGAGGAACGCGGCATCCACCGCGTCGAGTGGTACGCCTCCACGAAGAACGACGCCAGCATCGCCGTCGCCCGCCGCCTCGGGATGACGAAGGAGGGCGTCCTGCGCGAGAACTACCCGCACCGGGGCGTGCGCACGGACACGGAACTCTGGGCGGTCCTGGCGCCGGAGTGGCGCGCGGCGAGGAAGGGGCGGACGGGGGAGTAGCCCGGGGGCGGTCGCGTTAAGGCCGCTCTCATACGGGCCCCCTAGCGTGCGCCGCATGGACATCAGGACGACCGGGAAGACCGGGCCCGCCGAGCGGGACGAGAAGCACGGCGGGGCGGCGGAGGCCACGACCGCTGGGGACCCCGCGGACACCCTCGACGCGGATCGCGACGCGGAGGAGGCCGCCCCCGTCGGCGAGGACACCGACTCGGGCGCCGACTCCGACTCCGGTTCCGGCGCCGACTCCGACTCGGGCGCCGACTCCGACTCCGGTCCCGGCGCCGACTCCGGTTCCGGCGTCGGCGCCGGAGCCGCCGCCGTCGTCTCCGCCGCCCTCGGCGCCGTCGCGCTCACCGGCACCTGGGCGGGCAAGGTCGTCTCCGAGCGCGAGACGCTCGTCGGGCAGATCAAGACCTCCGGCTCCGGCACCCCCACCCAGCAGATCAGCGAGATCTACGGCGACGCCTGGCACAGCACCGCCCTGGTGAACGGCGTCTTCGCCCTGATCGCCCTGATCGTCGCCGTCGCCGTGCTCGTCCTGCCCCGGCACCCCTCCTGGGTCCGCGCGGTCGCCGTCGCCGGCGCCGTCCTGGGCGGCCTGGGCCTGCTCCTGTCGGCCGGCACCTACTTCGACCTGTTCCTCTCCCTCCCGACCGCCGGCTCCTGAGCCCGCCCCGAGCGCGGCCTTCCCCGGCCGGTCACGACGACCGGCCCGGGCGGCCGGGCCGGGACGTACCGGCACCCGCCGACCTGCCCTTCGACGCCCTCGCCGTGATCGACGACGGGGGCGGGATCCTGGAGCGGACCCTCCGCGGAGTGGCCGTGGACCCGAACGCCCTCGACGTCTCCCGCTCGTCCACCGTCCACGCCGTGTACCGACCGGGTGCCTCCTCATCGAAGCGGGCCCCGGCGGGACGCCCCGCGTCCGCGCCCCGCCGGTCCCGGACCCCTCCGGCCTCGCGATCGACGCCGACCGGCTGCTCCTGCTCGGAGGAGCCGAGCGGGGCACGGGCGCCGCGGCCCGGGCGCATGCCGTCCACCACCTCCGGCTGACGGCCGGCGAAACCGTCCTCGTCGGCCGCGAGCAACTCGTCTTCCCGAACGGCGACCCCGTCAGCCGCTGTGCCCGCCCCGTCGCGCCGGGCTCCCTAAGGCCCCCCGCGCCCCGAACATAAGGCACTCGCCCGATGCGGCCGGGGGCCCTGGGAGACGACCGTGGAGACGTCGCGAAAGGCGACGCCGACACCGGGTCACCCAGGGAGTACGTGATGTTCGAGTACGAGATCGACCGCATGAACCACGCCCAGCTCGTTCGCGAGGCCGCCGCCCGGCGCCTGTCCCGCGAGGCCGCCGCGTCCGCCGGCCGGGAAGCGCGCCGCTCCGGCCGCCGGAGCGGGAGCCAGGACGCGGAGGGGCCGGTGGACGACGACGGCCCCGGCCGCTTCGCCCGGGCCGCGTGACCCCGCATGGCATCCGACCCCCGTACGGGGTCCGACCTCCGTACGGGGCCCGACCTCCGTACGACGCCCGACCGCCCTGCAGGACCCGACCTCCGTACGGGGCCCAACCCTCGTACGACGCTCGACCTCCGTACGGAAGCCGTCCTCCACGCGGCGCACGGCCTCCGCGCGGTGTCCCGCCCCGGCACGGCCCCCGCCCCCCGTACCGCC
>NZ_JNXJ01000031.1:0-79467 GCF_000716625.1 Streptomyces bikiniensis
GGAGACGGTTCTCTTGGTCGAAAACCCATCTACCAGGGGTTTCGTCATGCTGTCAGGTCAACCGGCAAGCTCGCAAAGCAGGTTGAGAAACCCTCACTGCTCGACGCTGTCACCGGGTTCCAGATCGTGCCGTCCTGGCATATGCCCCGTTCCCCACCTGCGCAATGGAACTCAACTCCTGGAAAGCGTAGGGCGGCACGCGCGATCGTGAAGGCGTCCCGGAGAAGATCCACCAGAAAGGGAACCCTCCATGAGCACACCCCTGCCCCCGCTCCCCTCCCGCCCCGTCTCCGAGGCGGAGGCCGCCCGCGTCTACCGCGACCTCAAGGACGCCATGGAGACCGCCGGGCTCCCCACGAACGGGCTCTACCGGGACGTCACGCGCGGGCCGGCCGGTGACGTCCACCGGTACGGGCTCGGGACCGTCGGCCTCGGCGGTGCCAAGCGGCTCACCGTGCTCCTGCGCACCGCCCGGGCGGCCGAGAAGTGAGGTACCGGATCGGTGACGTCGTGACCGACGCGCAGCGGGCGCTCACCGGGCAAGTCCGGTCCGTGAACGGGAACATGCTGGTCCTGGCCCGCCCCAGCGGCTACCTGTGGGAGGCGGCGGCCGAGCAGTGCTGGGCGGCGAGCCCGGAGGAGCGCGCGAGCCTGACACCGCGCGGAGCCGTACGGATCATCAGCACCTCGTCCAGGAAGCCGCATCCCGCACCTGAATGATGATGTGACCGCGCATCACTCGAATGGGCGGTCTTCACTCCGCACGCCGGTGCGGGCATATGCCACTGCGGTACGTTCACGCAAAACGGCCCCCGCCGATGGCCTGAGACCCATCAGCGAGGGCCTGAACCACTAGTGGAAGAGAACACCTCCCACCGTGATCTACCGGAACTTTAGCGCGCCCTCGCGCGGCTTCACCCAGTTCTCGCACGAGCTCATCCGGCACCCCCGGCTCAGCTCCCACGCCGTACGACTGCTGACCTGGCAGCTCTCCCTTCCCGAGAACGCCCGCGAGAACCTGTCCCGCACCGCCGAACGGGCCGGGATCGGAGGAGACGCGTTCACCAAGGCCAAGCGGCAGCTCATCGCGGAGGGGTTCGTGCACGAGCGGCGGGTGCAGGTGGTCGGCGGCAGGTGGGTGACGCAACAGCTCGTCTCCAACGTCCCGTTGAGCTGCGAACAGGCCGTCAAGATCTTCGCCCGGGACCCGCGCCTCCTCCACCGGGCACCCGTGAACCCGCAGGTCGCACCGGGTCCCCGGAACCCGGCCGCCGGTTCGCCGGTGAGCCCGTCCACCGGCGGTCATCCAGAAAAATACTTTTGGGAGAACAACTCCAACCTTCCGGCCTTTCCGGAGGAGCCGGAAGCGACGGCAGCGGCGGAAGGGGAGGAGGAGGTGGAGAAGGTGGAGGAGGAAACACCGGCGGAGCCGGAAGCGGCCGAGGTGCCGGAAGAGCCGGAAGCGGCAGAGGCTCCGGAAGCGGCAGAGACGCCGAAAGCGGCCGAGGTGGTGACCCCGGCCGCCCCCGACGAGTCCCCGTCCCTCGAAGAAGCCCGCACCCTCGTCGGCGTCCTCCCGATCCTCTCCCCCACCCTGCGCCGCATCCCGCCCGGCATGCGCGACGAACTCACCCGGCTCGCCGCGCGCTGGCTGGACGCCGGATACACCTCCGCCGACATCCACGCACACGTGCTGCGCGGCCTGCCCGGTGACGGGACGCGCGTGCACCGGCCCGGCGGGCTGGTGCGGTACCTGCTGCGGGAGGTGCCGCCCCGCACCCTGCCCCGGCCCACGCCACCGCCGTCCGCGCCACCGTCGTCCGCGCCCCAGCCGTCCGCGCCATCGCCGTCCGCGTCCCAGCCGTCCGGCGCCCGGTCGTCCGGTTCCCGGCTGTCCCCGCGGCTCCAGGGCGCGCGTGAATGCTCCGGCTTCCACACCCAGTCCATGCTGTTCCGGCCCGTCGCGGACGAGACGCACTGCCGGGAGTGCACGGCCGAGGAGTGGCACGGGACACTGCACGGGTACCCGCCCCCGCACACGGTGCGAGAGGCGCCGGGACGAGCTGGGACGGAGTGATGAACCGCAGCCCCGGCTACCGGCCCCTCACCAAGATCCTCCACTGGAGCGTCGTGGTCGCGTTCGCCGCGCAGTTCGCGCTCGGGTACGCGCTGGACGCCTCGGAGTCCGGGCGCGGGCGGGGACGGGGCAGGGGCGGGGAGTCCGGACGGGGCCGGGGGCGGGGCGGCGGTTACGAGCCCTTCGGCGAGGACGCCCTGCTGACCGCCCACGTGCTCGTCGGGGCCCTCGTCGTCGTCCTGGGCGCGGCGCGGCTGCTGTGGCGGCGGCGCGCGGACCTGCCGCCCTGGGCGCCGACGCTCACGCGGTTCGAGCGCCGCCTCGCCCACCGTACGGAGGTCGTCCTGTACGCGCTGACCTTCGTCGTCCCCGTCACCGGAGTGCTGCTCCTCGCCTCGGACGACGACGACCTGCTGTGGGTGCACGTGGCCGCGCAGGTGTGCTTCCTCGCCGCGCTCGCCTGCCACGTCGGCCTGGTCCTCAAGCACCAGTTCGTGAACCGCGACCGGCTCCTGCGCCGCATGCTCTGACACGGCACCGGTCGCGGCGGGCGGCCCGGTGGGCGGGCCGGCGGGCACAATGCCCCCATGACCGCAGACCAGGACCCCGCGCTCCTCCGGCGCTGGAACGCCACCCTGCTCGCCGCCCGCGCCGGCCGTGAGGGCCCCGACCCCGCCCCGTACGGCCGGAACCTGCTCGCCCGCTGGGCCGAGCCCCAGCGCCGCTACCACACGGTCGACCACCTGCGGGCGGTCCTCGACCGCGTGGACGAGCTGACCGACCAGGGCGGCGAGGGCGGCGAGCTGGAGCTCGTACGGCTCGCCGCCTGGTTCCACGACGCCGTCTACCGCCCCGACCGCTCCGAGAACGAGGAGCGCTCGGCGGTCCTGGCCGAGAAGGCCCTCACCGAGGCGGGCCTGACCCCGCACGAGGTGGCCGAGGTCGCCCGCCTGGTCCGCCTGACCGTCACCCACGACCCGGCCGACGGCGACCTCAACGGCGAGACCCTCTGCGACGCGGACCTCGCGGTCCTGGCGAGCGACCCCGACACGTACGCGCGGTACGCGGCGGCGGTCCGCGAGGAGTACGGCTTCGTGCCCGACACCGCCTTCCGCGAGGGCCGCGCCGCCGTCCTCCGCCACCTCCTCGACCTCCCCCGCCTCTTCCGCACCCCGTACGGGGCGGCGGTGTGGGAGGAGAAGGCGCGGGAGAACGTGGAGCGGGAGCTGAAGGAGCTGACGGGGGCGTCCGGGGCTGGATGAGCCCCGGGAGGGGGCCGCCCCCCGCGGTCCCGGCCCGGCTCGGCGCGCAGGCGACCGTCTCGCATGACAAGACGACCCGGCGCCGAGGAATGACAGCAATGAATCCCTGGTTGACCCATGTCATGCCCTCTTCCTCCGCCGAGCCCGTGACACCCGCTCCCGCCTCCCCCGCGTCCCCCCGCATGCCGACGGCCGTCTACATCCTCGGCCTCTCCGTCTTCGCGCTCGGGACGAGCGAGTTCATGCTCTCCGGGCTGCTGCCGCCCATCGCGGAGGACATGGACGTCTCCATCCCGAGCGCCGGGCTGCTCATCTCGGCCTTCGCCGTCGGCATGGTGGTGGGCGCCCCGCTCCTCGCCGTGGCGACCCTGCGGCTCCCCCGCAAGACGACCCTGGTCGCCCTGATCACCGTCTTCGGCCTGGGGCAGGTCGCGGGCGCCCTCGCGCCGAACTACGGGGTGCTCTTCGCCTCCCGGGTCGTGAGCGCGCTCGCCTGCGCCGGGTTCTGGGCGGTCGGCGCGGCCGTCGCCATCGCGATGGTGCCGGTGGGCGCGCGGGCCCGGGCCATGGCCGTCATGATCGGCGGGCTCTCCCTGGCCAACGTCCTCGGCGTCCCCGCCGGGGCCTTCCTCGGCGAGCACCTGGGCTGGCGCTCCGCCTTCTGGGCGGTCGGCCTCGCCTCCGCGATCGCCCTCGTCGGCGTCCTCACCCGCATCCCGCGCATCCCGATCCCCGAGACCCGGCCCCGGCTCAGGCGGGAGCTGACGATCTACCGCGACCCCCAGGTCCTGCTCGCGATCGTCGTCACCGCCCTCGCGGCGGGCGGCGTCTTCTGCGCCTTCTCGTACTTCGCCCCGCTCCTCACCGACGTCTCCGGCCTCGGCGAGGGCTGGGTCTCGGTCGTCCTCGCCCTCTTCGGCATCGGCGCCCTGGTCGGTACGGCGATCGGCGGCCGGATCGCGGACGCGCACCTCTTCGGGGTGCTGCTCAGCGGCATCGCCGCCTCGACCGTCTTCCTGGTCGCCCTGGCCCTCTTCGCGTCCAGCCCGGTCGTCACCGTCCTGCTGGCCTTCCTCCTCGGCGTCTCCGCCTTCTACACGGCCCCGGCCCTCAACGCCCGCATGTTCAACGTCGCCGGCGCCGCCCCCACCCTGGCCGCCGCCACCACCACCGCCGCCTTCAACCTCGGCAACACCGGCGGCCCCTGGCTCGGCGGCACCGTCATCGACGCGGGCCTCGGCTTCGCCTCCACGGCGTGGGCGGGCGCGGCGATGACGGCGGTGGGCCTCGGGGTGGCGGCGGTGGCGCTGAAGCTGTCCCGGCGGACACCGGACGGGGGCCGCGTCGTGACCGGGAGCGGTGCCGCCCCCGCGAAGGACGGCCGGGAGTCGTCCCTGTCCGGCTGAGGCCGGGCCCCTTCCCCCGCGCGGCCCGCCGGGTCCTCAGCCCGCCGGCCGTCCCTTCGGCCGCCGCAGGCCCGCCGCCGTGAGGCGGCGGAGGAGTTCCTTCGAGCCGACCTCGACCGCGCCGCCGGTCACCGCGGCCGCGTAGTGGTCGGCCGGGATGTCGTAGTGGTCCCGCTCGAAGGCGCGGCGCGGGGCGCCGATCGCGGCTGCGAAGGCGTGCAGCTCCTCGAAGGAGACGTCGCTGACCAGGTGCGACCACATGCGCCCGTGGCCCGGCCAGGTCGGCGGGTCGATGTACAGCGTCACGCGCGGACTCCCCCCGTAGCCCCGGCCCCGCCGCTCACCTCAGGCCGCCCACCGGCGCCACCACCACGCCCTGCTCGCCGCAGACCCAGTGCGGGTCCGGGCCCAGCTCCGGCTCCACGTCGAGGGCGTGCGGGTCGCCCGAGGAGCAGACGGGGCAGAGCGGCCAGCGCCCGTACCGTTCGAGCAGGGCGTCCTGCACGTCCTGGGCGACGAGCCCCGCCACGTACGCGACCCCCTCCGGCCACTGCTCGACCCACCAGCGCCGGTGCGTGACCGAGTCCTCCACCATCGAGACGACCTCGGCCGCGGCGACCTCGCGGGCCGCCAGGTCGGCCAGTACCAGCGCACGGGCGGTGTGCAGCGCCTGCTCCACCGTGTCGATGTCGTCCATCCCCTCATTGTCACCCGGCCCGGGAGGAGGCGGAAAGGGCGAAGGCCCCTTCCGGAACCGGACACCGGAAGGGGCTTGTCGCCCCACCTTTACGAAAGTATCTTTCAGGCGTGACCAATGATGTGAAGGAAAGTTTCACCAGCGACGCGCCGCCCGCGCCCGCCGCCCTCGCGGCCAAGGTGCGGACCCTGGCGCCCTCCATGACCCGCTCCATGCAGCGGGTCGCCGAGGCCGTCGCCGGAGACCCGGCCGGCTGCGCCGCCCTCACGGTCACCGGCCTCGCCGAGCTCACCGGCACCAGCGAGGCGACCGTCGTCCGCACCGCCCGCCTCCTCGGCTACCCCGGCTACCGCGACCTGCGCCTCGCCCTCGCCGGGCTCGCCGCCCAGCAGCAGTCCGGCCGCGCGCCCGCCGTCACCGCCGACATCGCCGTGGACGACCCCATCGCCGACGTCGTCGCCAAGCTGGCCCACGACGAGCAGCAGACCCTCGCCGACACCGCCGCCGGACTCGACACCGTCCAGCTCGGCGCCGCCGTCGCCGCCCTCGCCACCGCCCGCCGCGTCGACATCTACGGCGTCGGCGCCTCCGGGCTCGTCGCCCAGGACCTCGGGCAGAAGCTCCTCCGCATCGGCCTGGTCGCGCACGCCCACAGCGACCCGCACCTCGCCGTCACCAACGCCGTGCAGCTCCGCTCCGGCGACGTCGCCGTCGCCATCACCCACTCCGGCTCGACCGGCGACGTCATAGAACCGCTCCGGGTGGCCTTCGACCACGGCGCGACGACGGTCGCGATCACCGGCCGCCCGGACGGCCCCGTCACCCAGTACGCCGACCACGTCCTCACCACCTCCACCGCCCGCGAGAGCGAACTGCGCCCGGCGGCCATGTCGTCCAGGACCAGCCAACTCCTGGTCGTGGACTGCCTGTTCACCTGCGTGACCCAGCGGACGTACGAGACGGCCGCCCCGGCCCTCGCCGCCTCGTACGAGGCCCTGGCCCACCGGCACGCGCCCCGTACGCGCTGAAGCCCCCGCACCCGCTGAAACCCCTGCACCCGCAACCGCACCCGTAAAGCCCGGCGCCGACGACGCCGCCGTACCGAAAGAGCCGCACGTGTCCGCTTCCGCCTCCGCCTCCACGTACTCCGCGCTCCGCGCCCAGCTCGCCACCCTCACCACCGAGGCCTTCCGTCCCGAGCTCGCGGAGATCGACCGGCTTCCCACCCTGGAGATCGCCCGGACCATGAACGGCGAGGACCAGTCCGTGCCCGCCGCCGTCGCCCGGCAGCTGCCCGCCATCGCCGCCGCCATCGACGCCACCGCCGAGCGGATGGCACGCGGCGGCCGGCTCGTCTACATGGGCGCCGGGACCGCCGGCCGGCTCGGCGTCCTCGACGCCAGCGAGTGCCCGCCCACCTTCAACACCGACCCCTCCGAGGTCGTCGGGCTCATCGCGGGCGGCCCCTCCGCCATGGTCAAGGCCGTCGAGGGCGCCGAGGACTCCAAGGAACTCGCGGTGGAGGACCTCACCGCGCTCGGCCTCACCCCGGACGACACGGTCGTCGGCATCTCCGCCTCCGGCCGCACCCCGTACGCGATCGGCGCCGTCGAGCACGCCCGCGCCCTCGGCGCGCTCACCGTCGGCCTCTCCTGCAACGCCGACAGCGCGCTCGCCGCCGCCGCCGAGCACGGCATCGAGGTCGTCACCGGACCCGAGCTGCTCACCGGCTCCACCCGGCTCAAGGCCGGCACCGCCCAGAAGCTCGTCCTCAACATGATCTCGACCATCACGATGATCCGGCTCGGCAAGACGTACGGGAACCTGATGGTCGACGTCCGCGCCTCCAACGAGAAGCTGCGGGCCCGCTCGCGGCGGATCGTCGCCCTCGCCACCGGCGCGCCCGACGAGCGGATCGAGGCCGCGCTCGCCGCCGCCGACGGCGAGGTGAAGAACGCCATCCTCATGATCCTCGCGGACGTCGACGCCCCCACCGCCGCCGGGCTCCTCACCGGCTCCCGGGGCCACCTGCGCGCGGCGCTGCACGCCCGGTAGAACCGCACCCCTCCCCCACGCAGAACTCCCCCACACAGCAAGGCACCACCGCACCATGAGCACAGACGACAAGAACCGCGCCGTCGCCGCCGCGATCCTCCCCCTCGTCGGCGGCGCCGGGAACATCACCTCCGTCGCCCACTGCATGACCCGCCTCCGCCTCGGCCTGCGGGACCGCTCGCTCGTCCGGGACGAGGAGCTGAAGGCCCTGCCGGCCGTGATGGGCGTCGTCGAGGACGACACGTACCAGATCGTCCTCGGGCCGGGCACGGTCGCCCGCGTGACCCCGGAGTTCGAGGCCCTGGTGACCGAGGCACAGGCCGCTCCCGCGGCGAAGCCCTCCGCCGACGACCTCGCGGCGCAGGGCGCGGCGATCAGGGCGGCCCGCAAGGCGAGGAACCAGACCCCGTTCAAGCTGTTCCTGCGCCGGATCGCGAACGTCTTCGTGCCGCTGATCCCCGCCCTCATCGGCTGCGGCATCATCGCCGGCCTCAACGGCCTCCTGATCAACCTCGGACGGCTGCCCGCCGTCACCCCCGCCCTCGCCGCGATCGCGAGCGGCTTCATGGCCCTCATCGCGGTCTTCGTCGGCTTCAACACGGCGAAGGAGTTCGGCGGCACCCCGATCCTGGGCGGCGCGGTCGCCGCGATCGTCGTCTTCCCGGGCGTCGCGAAGGTCGACGCGTTCGGCCAGACCCTCTCCCCCGGTCAGGGCGGGGTGCTCGGCGCGCTGGGCGCGGCGGTCCTCGCGGTGTACGTGGAGAAGTGGTGCCGCAGGTGGGTGCCGGAGTCCCTGGACGTGCTGGTCACCCCGACGCTCACGGTCCTGGTCTCCGGCCTGGTCACGATCTTCGGCCTGATGTTCGTCGCGGGCGAGGTCTCGAACGCGATCGGCGAGTTCGCCGACTGGCTCCTCGTGCACGCCGGGGCGGGCGCGGGGTTCGTCCTGGGCGGCCTGTTCCTGCCGCTGGTGATGCTGGGCCTGCACCAGGCGCTCATCCCGATCCACACCACGCTCATCGAACAGCAGGGCTACACGGTCCTGCTGCCCGTCCTCGCGATGGCGGGCGCGGGCCAGGTCGGCGCGGCGATGGCGGTCTACCTCAAGCTCCCGCGCAACGGCTCGATCCGCCGCACCGTCAGGTCCGCCCTCCCGGCCGGCTTCCTGGGCGTCGGGGAGCCCCTGATCTACGGCGTCTCGCTGCCCCTGGGCCGCCCCTTCGTCACGGCCTGCGTGGGCGGCGCCTTCGGCGGCGGCTTCGTCGGCCTGTTCAGCATGCTGGGCACCACGGTCGGCTCGACCGCGATCGGCCCGTCGGGCTGGGCCCTCTTCCCGCTCCTCGACGGCGACCACGGCCTGGGCCGTACGATCGCGGTCTACGCGGGCGGCCTGCTCACCGGCTACCTGGCGGGCTTCGTGGCGACGTACTTCTGGGGCTTCGGCGCCCGGCTCCTGGAGGAGTTCGACGTGGACACGGACGCGGGGCCGGAGACGGTGGTGGCCGCCTCGCCGGGCACGACGCCCCCACCGGGCCCTTCGGGCCCGTCGAACCCCGTGCCGGAGCCGGCCCCGCAACCGACCAAGGCCTGACACCCCGTACGGGAGGACCCCCGGCCCGTACGGAAGAACCCCGCCCCGTACGGAAGAACCCCGCCCCCCTACGGGAGGCCCCGCCGCTCCCTAGACTCCACGCCCATGACGACCACGCAGCGCATCGCCGCCGACCTCGCCCCCACCGGAGTCCTCCGCGCCTCCGTCAACCTCGGGAACCCGGTGCTCGCCCAGGGCACCCCCGAGGACCCCTCCGGGATCACCGTCGACCTGGCCCGGGAGATCGGGGCGCGGCTCGGGGTCGGGGTCGAGCTGCTCTGCTTCGACGCGGCGCGGAAGTCCTTCGAGGCGATGGCGGACGGGCGGGCCGACCTCTGCTTCCTCGCCGTGGACCCGGCGCGCGAGGCGGAGGTCGCGTTCACCGCGCCGTACGTGGTCATCGAGGGGGTGTACGCCGTACCGCGCGACTCCGCGCTCACCACGGTCGAGGAGGTCGACGCCCCCGGCGTCCGGATCGGGGTCAAGAAGGGGTCCGCCTACGACCTGTACCTGTCCCGGACCCTCGCCCGCGCGACCGTCGTGCGCGGCGAGGAGGGCGTCGACGTCTTCCGGTCCGAGGGTCTGGAGGCGGGCGCGGGCATCCGGCAGCCCCTGACCGCGTATGTACGGGAGAACCCCGACGTCCGGCTGATCGAGGGCCGTTTCATGGAGATCCGCCAGGCGGTCGGCACCACGCTCTCCCGCGCCCCCGAGACCCTGGCCTTCCTCCGCGCCGCGGTCGAGGAACTGAAGACGAACGGCTTCGTCACGGACGCACTGCGCCGGTCCGGCCAGGACACCGGCCTGCTGGCCCCGCCGGCCTGACCCGCCCGCTCGCCCGACCCGTCCTCCCGGCTTCCCCACCCCCTGCCAGGACCTGGAAAGCCCCCCCGCCCGGGCCCCGGAAAGGCCCCTTCCCGACCCCCGGGGCGGGCCCCCGGACACGATGCCGCGCCCCGCGCCCCCGTAGACCCCTCCGTACGGGAAGGCCCGTCCAGCAGCCGTACGGAGCCCCCGCCGAAACCTCCAATACCCTTACTGAACTGGGGCTTTGGCGACCGGATCAGTAAACTGGGGCTCTTCGGAGGGGAGCCCGTATGGATACCGCCCATCGCCATGTCCGCACGCTCGACGACGTCATGACCCTGCTCGACGACCTGTTCCCGCCCGCCGCCGACCGCTGGTCGGTCGGGGGCTCCGAATGGTGGGACGGGTTCTACGCCGACCGGGACAGGCCGGTGCCGTTCTTCGTCGCGAAGCCGGACGAGAGCCTGGTGTCGTACGCCCGGCGGGGGCTGCTCCCGGGCCGCGGGAGCCGGGTCCTGGACCTCGGCTGCGGGCCCGGGCGGAACGCCCTGTACCTCGCCTCGCTCGGGTACGAGGTGGACGCCGTCGACCTGTCCCCCACCGCGATCCGGTGGGCGGAGGAGCGGGCCCGGGAGACGGGCGCGGAGGGCGTGCGGTTCGTGTGCGGCGACGCCTTCGCGCCGGGCGTCCTGGACGGGCCGTACGACCTCGTGCACGACTCGGGCTGCTTCCACCACCTGCCCCCGCACCGCCGCGTCGGCCACCTCGCACTCCTCGACCGGGTCCTGGCGCCCGGCGGCCTCTTCTCGGTGACCGCGTTCGCCGCCGGGAAGGGCGGCATGGGGTCCGAGCTGCCGGACGCCGACTTCTACCGCAACGGCCGGCTCGACGGCGGCCTCGCGTACACCGACGACTCGCTGCGCGCGATCTTCGCGGACCTGGCGGAGGTCGAGCTGCGGCGCATGCGCGACGAGCCCGCCGACTCGGCGTCCTTCGGCGAGCCCTTCCTGTGGGCGGGGCTCTTCCGGAAGGCGTAGACCGCCCCGGACAACGCCCGAGGGCGGCACCCCCTGGTGGGGGTGCCGCCCTCGTTCGCGTCCAGCGGTGAACCGCCGATCCCGGGATCCGGAGATCCCCGAGGATCAGAAGTCCATGTCACCGCCCGGCATGCCGCCGCCGGCCGGCGCGGCGGCCTTCTCCGGCTTGTCGGCGATGACGGCCTCGGTGGTGAGGAACAGCGCGGCGATCGACGCGGCGTTCTGCAGCGCGGAGCGCGTCACCTTCGCCGGGTCGATGATGCCCTCGGCGATGAGGTCGACGTACTCGTTGGTCGCGGCGTTCAGGCCGTGGCCGACGGGCAGGTTGCGGACCTTCTCCGCCACGACGCCGCCCTCGAGGCCGGCGTTGACGGCGATCTGCTTCAGCGGGGCCTCCAGGGCCAGCTTCACGATCGCGGCACCGGTGGCCTCGTCGCCGGCGAGGTCGGCCTCCAGCTTCTCGAAGACGTTCGACGCCTGGAGCAGGGCCACGCCACCACCGGCGACGATGCCCTCCTCGACGGCCGCCTTCGCGTTGCGGACGGCGTCCTCGATGCGGTGCTTGCGCTCCTTGAGCTCGACCTCGGTCGCGGCACCGGCCTTGATGACGGCCACGCCGCCGGCCAGCTTCGCCAGGCGCTCCTGGAGCTTCTCGCGGTCGTAGTCCGAGTCGCTGTTCTCGATCTCGGCGCGGATCTGGTTCACGCGACCGGCGACCTGGTCGCTGTCACCGGCACCGTCGACGATGGTGGTCTCGTCCTTGGTGATGACGACCTTGCGGGCGCGGCCGAGCAGGTCGAGGCCCGCGTTCTCCAGCTTGAGGCCGACCTCCTCGGAGATGACCGTGCCGCCGGTGAGGATGGCGATGTCGTTCAGCATGGCCTTGCGGCGGTCGCCGAAGCCCGGGGCCTTGACCGCGACGGACTTGAAGGTGCCGCGGATCTTGTTGACGACCAGGGTCGACAGGGCCTCGCCCTCGACGTCCTCGGCGATGATCAGCAGCGGCTTGCCCGACTGCATGACCTTCTCCAGGAGCGGGAGGAGGTCCTTCACGGAGGAGATCTTGGAGTTGACGATCAGGAGGTACGGGTCGTCGAGCGACGCCTCCATGCGCTCCATGTCGGTGGCGAAGTACGCCGAGATGTAGCCCTTGTCGAAGCGCATGCCCTCGGTGAGCTCCAGCTCCAGACCGAAGGTCTGGGACTCCTCGACGGTGATGACGCCTTCCTTGCCGACCTTGTCCATCGCCTCGGCGATGAGCTCGCCGATCTGGGTGTCGGCGGCGGAGATGGAGGCCGTGGAGGCGATCTGCTCCTTGGTCTCGACGTCCTTCGCCTGCTCGAGGAGGGCGCCGGAGACGGCCTCGACGGCCTTCTCGATGCCGCGCTTGAGGGCCATCGGGTTGGCACCGGCGGCGACGTTGCGGAGGCCCTCGCGGACGAGCGCCTGGGCGAGGACGGTGGCGGTGGTCGTGCCGTCGCCGGCGACGTCGTCCGTCTTCTTGGCGACTTCCTTGACCAGCTCGGCGCCGATCTTCTCGTACGGGTCCTCGAGCTCGATCTCCTTGGCGATGGAGACACCATCGTTGGTGATCGTGGGGGCACCCCACTTCTTCTCGAGGACGACGTTGCGGCCCTTGGGGCCGAGGGTGACCTTGACGGCGTCAGCGAGCTGGTTCATGCCGCGCTCGAGACCGCGCCGGGCCTCCTCGTCGAACGCGATGATCTTGGCCATGTGAAGTGGTCCTCCCGGACATGGGGTGGATAACGCTCCAGGACCGCGCCGACGCCCGCGACGGACGGCCTCCGCGGCTCCGCGTGGTTCCTTGCCCCACCCGGACGGCGGCCTCGTCTGCCCGATCCTCGTAGCACTCTCACCTTCCGAGTGCTAACGCCAATGATTAGCACTCGCCCTAGGAGAGTGCAAGCCGTTCCGGAGGAACGTCGACGAGGGGTGGCGGCCGGGCGGCGGGAGGGTGCAAGCGACTCTGGGGTTTCGGGCGGGAGCGCGAGGGGCCGGGGAGGAGCGGGAACGCGCGAGGGGCCCGCCCCCCGGGAAGTGCTCCCGGGGATGCGGGCCCCTCGACGGCGTGCGTCGGTGGCCGATCGCGCCGCGCTCAGACGGCGAGCTTGACCATGTCCGCCTGCGGACCCTTCTGGCCCTGCGAGATCTCGAACTCGACTCGCTGTCCCTCTTCGAGGCTGCGGTAGCCATCCATCTGGATCGCGCTGTAGTGGACGAAAACATCCGCACCACCGTCGACCGCGATGAAGCCGTAGCCCTTCTCCGCGTTGAACCACTTGACGGTGCCCTGAGCCATGCCTAACTCCCCTATTACTGGCCCTTGCGCGGGGCCGCACTTCACGAACCCCGGGTCAGACCCTGCGCCGGAACGCGTCGACCGCGGCTGAATGTATCTGCCCAACTGCCCTCTGCAACAGGCCATTCGGACGGGAATTCTGGGCAGCCCGGAAAGGAGGATTGGGGAGATTCCCCTGAATCACGGGGCAAGTCGGGCCCGGCAAAAGACGCAGAAGGTACACAACGCATACGCACTTTGGCTGCTTCTTGTCAGGTCGGGGCGCGTTCTCATATGCACCCGACATGAGCAGCGGAGGGGGCTTCCCCAACTCTACCGCGCTCAACCATGCAGAATTGCCCCTTCCGCTTATGGCCGCGGAAGGGGCAATTCAAGAAAGACGGGACAACGGGTACCGCTCGGGAAACCCGGCTCAGCAGCCGCCGGCGACCGCCGGGATGATCGAGACGCCCGAGCCGGCCGGGGTGGCCGTCTCCAGGCCCTGCTCGAAGCGCACGTCGTCGTCGTTCACGTACACGTTGACGAAGCGGCGCAGCTTGCCCTGGTCGTCCAGGACGCGGGCGGCGATGCCCGCGTGGTTCTTCTCCAGGTCCGCGATGACCTCGGCGAGGGTCGCGCCCTCGGCCTGGACCTCGGACTGCCCGCCGGTGTAGGTGCGGAGGATGGTGGGGATGCGGACGTTGACGGCCATGGCGTGCGTAACCTTTCGGGGTGCCGGAGAGCCGGGAGGACCGGAGAACCGGAAAGACTGGGGAGCCGGGTGCCGGAGGGCGTCAGCGGGCCAGACCGGCGTCGCGGAACGCGTCCAGGCTCGGGCGGATGGTGGCGGTCGCCTGAGAGGTGTCGGCCACCGCGTCCAGGGTCTTGAGCCCGTCGCCGGTGTTGAGGACGACGGTGGTGAGTTCCGGGTCGATGAGACCGTTCTCCACCAGCTTGCGCGTGACGCCGACGGTCACGCCGCCCGCGGTCTCGGCGAAGATGCCCTCGGTCCGTGCGAGCAGCTTGATCGCGTCCACGACCTGCGTGTCGTCCACGTCCTCCACGGCGCCGCCGGTGCGGCGGGCGATGTCGAGGACGTACGGGCCGTCGGCCGGGTTGCCGATGGCGAGCGACTTGGCGATCGTGTTCGGCTTCTGGGGCCGTACGACGTCGTGGCCGGCCTTGAAGGCGGCCGACACCGGGGAGCAGCCCTCGGCCTGGGCGCCGAAGATCTTGTACGGCTTGTCCTCGACCAGGCCCAGCTTGACGAGCTCCTGCAGACCCTTGTCGATCTTGGTGAGCTGGGAGCCGGAGGCGATCGGGATGACGAGCTGGTCGGGGATGACCCAGCCGAGCTGCTCGCAGATCTCGTACGCGAGCGTCTTGGAGCCCTCGCCGTAGTACGGGCGCAGGTTGACGTTCACGAAGCCCCAGCCCTCGCCGAGCGGGTCGCCGATGAGCTCCGAGCAGAAGCGGTTGACGTCGTCGTAGTTGCCCTCGATGGCGACGAGGTCGCCGCCGTAGACGCCGGCCATGACGACCTTGCCCTGCTCCAGGTCGTGCGGGATGAACACGCAGGAGCGGAAGCCGGCGCGGGCGGCGGCGGCGCCGACGGCGCCGGCCAGGTTGCCGGTGGAGGAGCAGGAGAGGGTGGTGAAGCCGAAGGCGCGGGCGGCCTCGATGGCCTGGGCGACGACGCGGTCCTTGAAGGAGTGGGTCGGGTTCCCGGAGTCGTCCTTGACGAAGAGCCTGCCGGGGGCGACGCCGATCTCGCGGGCGAGGTTGTCGGCCTTGACGAGCGGGGTCCAGCCGGGGTTCAGGTTCGGCTTGTCGGCGACGTCGGCCGGGACGGGCAGGAGGGGGGCGTAGCGCCAGATGCTGGCGGGGCCGGCCTCGATGCGCCTGCGCAGCTCCTCGGGGTCGCCGGCGGGCAGGTCGTACGCGACTTCGAGCGGTCCGAAACACAGCTCGCAGGCGAAGATCGGGCCGAGGGCGAAGACTTCACCGCATTCGCGACAGGAGAGCCCGGACGCGGGACCGAGGTCGACGGTGGTGGCGGGTGCGACGGTCTGTACAGCCATGGAGGCGAGGCCCTTTCTCCTCATCTTTCTCAATGGCGAATTTTTCGCCTTGAGACGGATTTGGCACCTTCCCTAGCCGGGGGCCTCGCTGGATCACGAGACGAACCGACTGGAGGGTTGCCGGGGCTTCAACGGGCCGTTTCCCTCTGCCCCTCTGGATGAGCGGTATTCGATTGTGGGGGCGTCGGGACTTTCGTTCCCGTGCTCCGACGCGGTTGCCACCCCGACGTGCGGGGGGTCGCCGCGTTGTTCAAGACTGTAACCGAAGGCCCGGGCGCTTGGACGGCCCGTCCGAACCGCGAGATGGAGATCACGTGCTGGAAGAGGTGGAGCGCTGGCTGTCCCGGCGGTCCTGGTCCGTGGCGGACCGGCCGCTGGAGCGGATCCTCGCCGCCAAACGTGCGACGACGGTCAGCGTGGTGCTGCCGGCGCTGAACGAGGAGGCGACCGTCGGGGACATCGTGGGCGTGATCCGCCGCGAGCTGATGTCGGAGGCGGTGCCGCTCGTGGACGAGCTGGTGGTGCTCGACTCGGGCTCCACGGACCGCACGGCGGAGGTCGCCGCGGCGGCCGGGGCGCGGGTGGTCGCGCGCGACGACGTACTTCCCCGGATACCGGCCGTGCCCGGCAAGGGCGAGGTCCTGTGGCGGTCACTGATGGTGACGAGCGGGGACGTGGTGTGCTTCGTGGACGCGGATCTGCGGGACTTCTCGGCGGACTTCGTGACGGGGATCGTGGGCCCGCTCCTGACCGACCCCGACGTGCACCTCGTGAAGGCGATGTACGACCGCCCGCTGGGCGACTCCCCAGGCCAGGGGGGCCGGGTGACGGAGCTGATGGCCCGCCCGGTCCTGAACCTGCACTGGCCGCAGCTGGCCGGCTTCGTGCAGCCGCTCGGCGGCGAGTACGCGGCCCGTCGCTCGCTCCTGGAGCGGCTGCCCTTCCCGGTCGGTTACGGAGTGGAGCTGGGGCTGCTCGTGGACGCGCTGCACACGGTGGGCCTGGACGGGCTCGCGCAGGTGGACGTGGGGGTGCGCAAGCACCGGCACCAGGACGGGCACGCGCTCGGCCGGATGGCGGCGACGATCTACCGGACGGCGCAGCTGAGGCTGTCGCGGGGGCATCTGGTGCGGCCGTGGCTGACCCAGTTCGAGCGGGGCGAGGAGGGCTTCGAGCCGCGGACGTACGCGGTGGACACGGAGGAGCGGCCGCCGATGGCGGAGGTCGCGGAGTACGCGCGCCGCCGCGTGGCGTAACGCACGCTTATGACCCGTTTTACATACATTCACTGTCCATGGGTTCCATGGACTTCGGACGACGGCGTACGGGCAGGGTGCTGGCGGCGGCGGGCCTGACGGCGGTCGCGTGGGCGCCCACGGCGGCGGGCGCGGCGCCGGTGCCGCCGCCCTCCGTCCCCCTCCACGCGCACGCGTCCCCGGCGCCGGGCGCACCGGGCGCACCGGGCGCACCGGGCGCACCGGGCGCACCGGGAAAGGCGACCACTCCGCCCCACCCCCGGGGCAATGAGGAACGCCTCTGGCTGCTCGGCGGCCTGGTGGCGGCCCTTGCGGCGACGGGCCTGGTGGCGAGGGCGGCCCTGCGGGCCCACTCCGCCCCCTGACCCCTCCCGGGCCCGGCCCCCGTGACCCTGGGTGGCCGGATCCCCCTCGTCTTGTATACGTACGTTTGAGCGTTTACGGGACGGGCTAGGTTCGCCACATGGCTTCTGTGCTCGTGGCATCCAACCGCGGTCCCGTCTCGTACGTGCTCGGCGAGGACGGCTCGCTCGACACCCGCAGGGGCGGCGGCGGCCTGGTCTCCGGCCTGAGCGCCGTCTCCTCGCAGGACAGCGTGTGGGTGTGCGCGGCCCTCGGCGAGGGCGACCGGGAGGCGGTCCGGCGCGGGGTCGGGGAGCCCGGCGTCCGGATGCTGGACATCGACCCGGACGTGTACGCGGACGCGTACAACGGCATCGCGAACTCGGTGCTGTGGTTCCTCCACCACCACCTGTACGACATCCCGCGCGAGCCCGTGTACGACGCGGAGTTCCGGCGCCGCTGGGAGTCGTACCGCGCGTACAACCGCGCCTTCGCGGAGGCGCTGGCCGGGGCGGCGGACGAGGGGGCGGCGGTCCTGGTGCAGGACTACCACCTGGCCCTGGTCCCCGGGCAGCTCAGGGAGCTCCGCCCGGACCTGCGGATCGCGCACTTCACCCACACGCCGTGGGCGTCCCCCGCGTACCTGCGGATGCTGCCGGACGACGTCCGCGAGGAGCTGCTGTGGGGGATGCTCGGCGCGGACGAGCTGGGCTTCCACACCTCGGCCTGGGCCGAGTCCTTCGCGGCCGGCGCGGACGTGGCGGGCACCGGGACGCGCGTGGCGGTGCACCCGCTCGGCGTCGACGCGGAGGAGCTGCGGGCGCTCGCGTACCGGCCGGCGGTGGACGAGCGGCTGGCGGAGCTGCGGGCCGAGGTCGGCGACCGGAAGACGATCGTCCGCGTGGACCGCACCGAGCTGTCGAAGAACATCCTGCGCGGCCTGCTGGCGTACCGGGAGCTCCTGACCGCCCGCCCGGAGTGGCGCGGCCGGGTGGTGCACCTGGCGTCGGCGTACCCCTCGCGCCAGGACCTGGAGGTCTACCGCTCGTACACGACCTCGGTGGCGGCCCTGGCGGAGGAGATCAACGCGGAGTTCGGCACGGAGGACTGGACGCCGGTGCTGGTCTCGGTGAAGGACGACTTCACCCGCTCCCTGGCGGCCTACCGCCTGGCGGACGTGGCCCTGGTGAACCCGGTCCGCGACGGCATGAACCTGGTGGCCAAGGAGATACCGGTGGTCTCGGAACAGGGCTGCGCGCTCGTCCTGTCCCGGGAGGCGGGCGCGTACGAGGAGCTGCGCGAGGACGCGCTCACGGTGAACCCCTTCGACGTCTCGGAGACCGCCGAGGCCCTCCACACGGCCCTCACGATGCCCCACCCCGAACGCGCCGACCGCACGAAACGCCTGGCCACGGCATCCACGGCCCTGCCGCCGCAGCGCTGGTTCCTGAACCAGCTGGAGGCGCTGAGGGGACCCGCGTAGGACCCGGAGGAGCCCACGTGCCCACGGGACTGCGCCACTACACGAACGCCCACGAGGTCACCGCTCCCCTGATCGCGGCGTACGCGAAGGTGCGCGAGCCCCTGCTGCACCTGCCGAACTACGCCGTGCCGACCTTCGCCGAACGCCTGGAGCGTCACGGCGGAGAGCCGGGATTCGAAGCGGTGCTCGCGTTCGACGCCGAGGGGCGGCCGGTGGGTTACGCGTACGGCAACACGGTGGAGAGCGGGGACCGCTGGTGGAAGAGGATGGGCGAGGTGGACCCCGCCTTCACCCGTGCACCGGCCTTGGCCCTGAAGGAGATCGGCGTGACGGTCCCCCACCGGGGAACCGGGCTGGCACGGCGCATCCACGACGCACTCCTCGCCGGCCGCAGCGAGGCGTACGTGTCGCTGATGGTCAACGCGTCGGCCGGTGACGGGAAGGTCCGGCGGGTCTACGAGGCCTGGGGGTACGAGGCGATCGGCACGAGCCGCCCGTCCCCGGAGTCGCCCGTACTCACCGCGATGATCCGACCGGTCAGGACCGCGGCCTGACGGGGGCCGGGCTCACGCGTCCCCGTCGTCCCCGCTGTCGCCACCGTCGATGACGGTCAGCCCGGCGCCCTTCCGCGTGTACGGGTCGGGGGCGTCGGCCGGAATGCTCTGGACGGCCCGGCCCTGAGCGGCCCCGTTGCCGTTGAAGACGAAGTCGGGGCGGATGCGCCAATCACGACCGTCGGGATAGATGAAGCCCGCCTCCGCAAGCTGCTTGAGGGACCTCGACACGGTCGGCTGCGACATGCCCACCTGCTCGGCGAACTTGGCCTGGGTCTCCACCCGGACAAGACCGTGGTCCTTGCGGTTTTGGAGAGCGCACATCTTGTGGAACAGCTTGTAGCACGCCCCGCTGAGATCCGCTTCGGCCAGGGCGTTGTGGGCCTCGTACCCCATCGTGGTGTACCCACCTCCCCGGAACCAGAGCCCGTGCGCGGCACTGACCGACGAGTGCACGGTGAGGTCCTGCACCTCGCCCGTGGTCCGGTTGACCGTCTCGATCCTGGTCACTCGTCGGGCCGCGCGCAAAGGGTACCTCCGTGGCTGGGTGAAATCATCCAGGGCTGGATAGCTTCTGCCGAACCCTTCGGCATCTTATTCATTTTCGCATTCTAATCCTCCACGAAGTCGGGCTTCTATTCATTTTCGCATAGTCAATCTACAGGGCCGCAACACGGCCCAGCTGTTTGCGCAGGTCAGCGGCTCACCCCGGCCGCTCCGTCTTAAGTAGGCAAGCGCGCCCGCCGTACGGGGAGCCCCTGCGGTACTCGCTCCGCTCCGTTCCTCGGGGGTGCCCCACCCTCGCCACGGGCTCGTGCAGGCCGCCGTGGGCCGAGGTCGTGGCATCAGGAGAAGCGTGGCCGGGGTCGGTGGGTGGTTGCCGTGCACACGTGGCGGGTGCTCTTTCGGCTCTCCCGCCACCTGGGCTGACTTTCGTCGGCCGAGGTCACGACGGGGTCTCACGGGACGGGGCCGGCCGGATTCGAACCGGCGTCCTCCTACATGCGGTGAAGGCGCGACGACCGCTGCGCTACGAGCCCCGTCCCGCCCGTGATCCTACGAGACGCCCGCGCCCCGTCGCCTCCGGATATGCGGGCCCGGTCAGTCCCCCCGTACCGCCTCCGCCAGCGTCGTCAGGAAGTCCACCACGCCCGCCGGGCCCGGGACCGAGAGGTCGGCGCGGTCGGAGAGTTCCGGGACCTCGCCGGAGTCGCTGCAGACCAGGAGGCCGGGGGTGCCGTCGGCACGGAGCTTCTCCACGGCGGCGAAGGCGGGCAGGTCGCCCAGGTCGTCGCCCGCGTACAGCACGGACCCGGCACCCGCCTCCCGTGCGTACGAGGCGAGCGCCACGCCCTTGTCCACGCCCGGGGGCCGCAGCTCCAGGACCATCCGGCCGGGCTCCAGGACGAGGCCGTGGCCGGTGGCCAGGTCGGTGAGGGGGCCCTTCAGCGCTTCGAAGGCGCCTTCCGGGTCGGCGGCCCTGCGGGTGTGGACCGCGACCGCGCGGCCCTTCTCCTCGATCCAGACGCCCCGCCACGCCCCGGCCCGGTCGAGGAAGCCGGGCAGCTCGGCACGGACGGCGGCCACGCCCGGGGGGACGGGGGCGGCCTGCACCGTGCCGGTGGTGGCGTCCCAGCGTTCGGCGCCGTAGTGGCCGAGGACGACCAGGCGCTCCAGACCGGGGACGCCGGCGAAGCCGCCGTGGCGGACGGCGACCCCGGCGGGCCGGCCGGTCACGACGGCGACGGAGGCGACCCGGGGAGCGAGGGCCGCGAGGGCGGCCACGGCGCCGGGGTGGGCGCGGGCCGATTCGGGGTCGGGCACGATGTCGGCGAGCGTGCCGTCGAAGTCGAGGGCGACGACGGCCTCCTGCGGCCGCGCGAGGAGCGCGGCCAGGCCGTCGCGGCCGGCGGACGTGGTCGGATGCGGAAGGCTGGTGACCATGCTTCCGACCCTACCCACGCGGGGCGTCCCCTACCTTCCGGATCTCCCGGCGCCCGCGCCCGCCCGCCTTCTTCCGGCCTTTCCGCCGCCGTCCGCCCGCCTCCCGCGCCCGCCTACCTCCTGCGCTGCCGCTCCTCGCGGACCCGGCGCAGGCGGTTGACCGTCACCGGGTCGTGGGCCAGGGCGCGCGGGTCGTCGAGGAGGGCGTTGAGGAGCTGGTAGTAGCGGGTCGGGGATAGGCCCAGGCCCTCGCGGACGGCCCGCTCCTTGGCGCCGGGCCCCGGCCAGGAGCGGCGCTCGACGGCGAGGAGGGCCCGCTCCTGCTCGGTGAGGGGGGCTGGGCCCCGGGCGGTCCCGGACTCGCCGTCCTCACCACGCGTCGCTTCCCGGTCCTCGCTCATACGACCAACTTATTACTCGGCAGCCTCCGCCGCCGTCGCCACGCGTCCGATCGAGCCCAGGACCTCGGCCGGGCGGCCGGTCGGGGTGACGGCCTTGCCGATGTTCTGCTTGACGTTCTCGCTGACCTTGGCCCACGAGGTCTTGCCGACCGGCGGGAGCTGCGCGTCGGGGAGGACCTTGAGGAAGACGCGCAGGTTGGCGTGCTCGGGGTCGGTCTCCATGCGGGTGGAGGCGCTGACGGTGACCGGCAGCAGGTCGTTGTCCCCGGCGAACTTCAGGACGTTCTCGTCGTTGAAGGCGAAGTTCAGGAAGTCGCCGATCTCCTTGCGGTGGCCGTTCTGCTTGAAGCCCATGATCCAGTCGGCGACGCCCATGGAGGTCTTGGAGGGGCCGTCGGCGCCGGGGAGCGGGACCTGCCCGACCTCGACGCCCTTCTTCGCGGCCTCCTTGAGGAGCGAGGGGTGGCCGTTGAGCATGCCGACCTCGCCGTTCGCGAAGGCGGTGAAGGCGGCCTTGCGGTTGAGCTTGCCGGGGGCGACGGGTCCGGTGAGGTCCTTGCCGACGAGGTTGGTCCGCAGCCACTCGAAGGTGCGCACGTTGGTCTCGGAGTCGACCGCGTAGTGGTCGCTGGCGTCGGTCCAGCCGCCCTCGCCCGCGAGCAGCCACATCATGGCCTCGGCCTGGGCCTCCTCGGGGCCGAGCGGCAGCGCGAAGGGGGTCCGGACGCCCTCCTTCTTGAGCTTCGCGGCGGCCGCGGCCAGCTCGTTCCAGGTGGTGGGCGGCGTGACGCCGGCCTTCTCGAAGAGGGCCTTGTTGTAGAAGAGGGGGCGCGTGGAGGCGACGAAGGGCAGGCCGTACTGGGTCTGCTTGTGCTCGCCCGCGGCGGCGAGCCGGGGGAGGAAGTTGGCCTGGACGGGTATGGAGAGGAGTTCGTCGGCGGAGTAGAGCTGGCCGGCGGCCGCGTAGTCGGCGTAGGCGCCGATCTGCGCGATGTCGGGGGCCTGGCCGGCCTCGACCATCTCGGCGACCTTGCGGTCGACGTCGTCCCAGGACTCGACCTGGACCTGGATCTTGATCCCGGGGTGCTTCGCCTCGAAGGCGGCGGCGAGGTCGGTCCAGTACTTCTTGGTGGAGTCGCCGCCGGTCAGGTCGTACTCGGCGGCGACCAGCTTCAGGGTCACGTCGCCGGAGTCGCCGCCCAGGGAACCGCAGCCGGAGACCGTCATGGTCAGGCCGAGGGCCGCGGCGGCCGCGGTCAGTCCAAGAAATCGTCGCCGCTCCACGGCTTCATCCACCTTTTGCTCGTCGTTGAGCTGCACTGAGCTGCACGTTTGCTCTCGTCAGGGCCGCAAGTCTGCCCCGCACCCGCCATAAGGTCTACACCACTCGGATATCACTTCCGCAACACCCTTTCCGAAATGCCGCGGATCGGACGCCCCGGGGAGGCGGGGGACGGGCCCGCGCTCCGGGAATCGAATTTGTATCCGCACGCAACAATCCTCGGCAGTGGACTAGACCTTTTGCCCCTCCGCGCGCCAGACTGTTCCACGTGAAACACGTCATCGCCCTGGATGTGGGCGGCACCGGCATGAAGGCCGCCCTCGTCGGGGCGGACGGCACCCTGCTCCACGAGGCCCGCCGCGCCACCGGGCGCGACCGGGGCCCCGAGGCCGTGGTCGAGACGATCCTCGGCTTCGCGGAGGACCTCCGCCTCCTCGGCCAGGAGCGGTACGGAGAGCCCGCCGCGGCCGCCGGAGTCGCCGTCCCCGGAATCGTCGACGCCGACAACGGCATCGCCGTCTACGCCGCCAACCTCGGCTGGCGCGACGTTCCCATGCGCGAACTCCTCAGCCGCCGCCTCGACGGCATCCCCGTCGCCCTCGGCCACGACGTGCGCACCGGCGGCCTCGCCGAGGGCCGCATCGGCGCGGGCAACGGCGCCGACCGCTTCCTCTTCGTGCCCCTCGGCACCGGCATCGCCGGCGCCATCGGCATCGGCGACCGCATCGAGGCCGGCGCCCACGGCTACGCCGGCGAGATCGGCCACATCGTCGTGCGCCCCGGCGGCACCGCCTGTGGCTGCGGCCAGCGCGGCTGCCTGGAGCGGTACGCCTCCGCCTCCGCCGTCTCCTTCGCCTGGGCCGAGGCCGGCGGCGACCCGGAGGCCGACGCCGCCGACTGCGCCAAGGCCGTCGACTCCGGCGACCCCATCGCCGTACGGGTCTGGCAGGACGCCGTCGACGCCCTCGCGGACGGCCTGGTCACCGCGCTCACCCTGCTGGACCCCCGCACGCTCATCATCGGTGGCGGTCTCGCCGAAGCCGGGGAAACCTTGTTCACACCACTTCGGGCCGCGGTGGAAGAGCGAGTCACGTTCCAGAAGCTGCCCGCCATCGTCCCGGCGGCCCTCGGGGACACCGCCGGTTGCCTGGGCGCGGGCCTCCTCGCCTGGGACCTGCTCGCCGCCCAGCGCCCCACCGACTCGGAGGTTTCCGCCTGATGGCAGATCACAAGGTTCTCACCGGCGCACACGTCGTGCTGCCGACCGGGATCGTCGAGAACGGACGCGTGATCGTCGACGGCGGCCTCATCGCCGGCAGCGCGCCGGAGGACGCCGAGCGCATCGACCTGACCGGCCACTGGCTCGTCCCCGGCTTCGTGGACACGCACAACCACGGCGGCGGCGGCGCGTCCTTCACCTCCGGCACCGCCGAGGAGGTCCTCCAGGGCGTCCGGACCCACCGCCTGCACGGCACCACCACCACCGTGGCCTCCCTCGTCACCGGCGAGATGGACTTCCTCACCGAACGGGCCGGGCTCCTCTCCGAGCTGGCCGAGCAGGGCGAGATCGCCGGCATCCACTTCGAGGGCCCGTTCATCTCCCCCTGCCGCAAGGGCGCCCACGACGAGACGCTGCTGCGCTACCCGGACCCGGCCGAGGTCCGCAAGCTGGTCGACGCCGCGCACGGGCACGCCAAGATGGTCACCCTCGCCACCGAGCTGCCCGGCGGCCTGGACTCCGTGCGCCTCCTCGCCGAACACGGCGTGATCGCCGCCATCGGCCACACCGACGCCACGTACGAGCAGACCGTCGCCGCCATCGACGCGGGCGCCACCGTCGCCACCCACCTCTACAACGCGATGCCCGCCCTCGGCCACCGCGCCCCCGGCCCGATCGCCGCCCTCCTGGAGGACGAGCGGATCACCGTCGAGCTCATCAACGACGGCACCCACCTGCACCCCGCCGCCCTGGAGCTGGCCTTCCACCACGCGGGCCCCGGGCGCGTCGCCCTCATCACCGACGCCATGGACGCCGCCGGCTTCGGCGACGGCCGCTACATGCTCGGCCCCCTGGAGGTCGAGGTGAAGGACAGCGTCGCCCGGCTCGTGGAGGGCGGCTCCATCGCCGGCTCCACCCTCACCCTGGACCGCGCCTTCAAGCGTTCCGTCACCGTCGACGGCCTGCCCGTCGAGTCGGTCGTCCAGGCCATCTCCGCCAACCCGGCCCGCCTCCTCGGCCTGTACGACCGGGTCGGCTCCCTGGAGCCCGGCAAGGACGCCGACATCGTCGTCCTCGACGCGGACTTCACCCTCAAGGGCGTCATGCGCAAGGGCGCCTGGGTCGTCGAACCGGCGCTCGCGGCGGCCGTCTGATCAGGAGTCATGCGGAAGGGCGGCGGGCCGGGGTCTGGGCCTGCCGCCTTTCCTTTGGCATGATCAGGGGCCGTCGGAACGTACGTTCCACGGGTCTTCACAGGGAGTACGGGGGGTGGACAGGTGATCGTGACGGTCACCCTCAACACGGCGCTGGACCTGACCTACCGGGTCCCCGCCCTCACCCCGCGCGCCTCCCACCGGGTCACCCAGGTGATCGAGCGCCCCGGCGGCAAGGGGCTCAACGTCGCCCGGGTCCTCGCCGCCCTCGGGTACGAGACCGTCGCCACCGGCTTCGCGGGCGGCGCCACCGGGGCCGTCCTGCGGGACGGGCTCGCGGCGACCCCGGTCCGGGACGAGCTGGTCGAGACGGCCGGGTCCACCCGCCGCACGGTCGCGGTCGTCGACGCCGCCGACGGGGACACCACCCAGCTCAACGAGCCGGGGCCGACCGTCACCGCCGCCGAGTGGGACGCCTTCCGGGCCCGGTTCGCCTCGCTCCTCGACGGCGCCGCCGCCGTCGCCCTGTGCGGCAGCCTCCCGCCGGGCATCCACGTCGGCGCGTACGCGGAGCTCGTCCGGCTCGCGCGCGCCGCCGCCGTGCCCGTCCTCCTCGACACCAGCGGCGAGCCGCTGCGGCGGGGCATCGCGGCCCGCCCCGACCTGGTCAAGCCGAACGCGGACGAGCTGGCCCAGCTCACCGGCGCCCGCGAGCCCCGCCGGGCCACCCTGGACGCGCGCCGCCGGGGGGCCCACGCGGTGGTCTCCTCGCTCGGTCCCGAGGGCCTGCTCGCCGCCACCCCCGAGGGCCTGTGGCGCGCGACCCCGCCGGCCCCCGTCAAGGGCAACCCGACGGGCGCGGGCGACTCGGCCGTCGCCGGCCTGCTCTCGGGCCTGGTCGACGGCGTCCCCTGGCCGGACCGCCTGGTCCGCGCGGTCGCCCTCTCGGCGGCGACGGTCCTCTCCCCGGTGGCGGGGGAGTTCGACGCGGGGGCGTACGAGGAGCTGCTGGGGCGGGTGAAAACGACGGAGGAGACCCCGTAGGGCCTCCTCCCGGAAGAACTCAGGAACTCGTGACCTCGCGCGTCAGCGCTTTCCGGTCTGTCCGGCCTCCAGGTAGACCTGGTCCAGGATCGCGTCGCAGGAGTCGCCCGGCTCGCAGGAGATCTTGAGCGAGTTGCTCGTGCCCTGCTTGAGCTTCACGTAGGAGTAGGTGTAGGTCCACCCCTTCTCCCACTCGCCCTCGGGAGCCTTCGCCCAGTTGGCCATGTTGATCTCGCGGGGCTTCTCGCCGTTGACCGTCAGCGAGGTCTTGGCGTCCTTGCCGGGCACGCTGTACACGATCCGGAGGGTGTAGTCCCCGGTGCTCGGCACGTCCACGGTCCAGCTCGCGGAGCCGCCCTGGCCGTTGAAGACCACGTAGGCGCCGCCCGGGCCCTTCGCGCCCTTCACGGCCGTGTCGAGCTTGGCCGGGCCGCCGAGCTGGAGGGTGGCCGCGTCCTGCCTCGGCAGGTCGGTCGGAGTCGGCTTCGCCGAGCTCGGCTCGCTGCTCGGGGTCTCCGACGGCTGGGAGGACGCCGTCGGCGTGGGCGTGGTGCCGCCCGCCTTGTCGTCCGGGGTGTCCTTGTTCATGTTGGTGATCACCGCCGCCGCGATGCCGAGCACCACGACCGCGACGACCGCGACCGCGCCGATCAGCAGGCCCCGCGTGTTGGGGCCCCGGCCCGAGCCGCCGCGCTGCGGGGGCGGCGGGGTCCGGCGGGGCGGCTGGTGGCCGCCGTAGGTCTCGGGCGCGGCGTACTGCGCGTGCGGCTGCCCGTACGGCGCCTGCTGCTGCGGCGGCACGTACGGCTGCGCGTGCTGCTGGCCGCCGCCGTACTGGCGGCGGTCGCCGACCGTTCTGACCTGGTTGTACGAGGTCCGGGGCACGCCCGGCTGAGCGGGGCCGGGACCGGGGTAGCCGTAGCCGCCGCCCTGCGGGGGCTGCGCGCCCGCCGCCCGTCCGTCCTCGTACAGGTAGCCGAACGGATCGTCGTCCTCGGGCTTGTTCGAGCCGTCGTTACCGGCAGCCATCCGGGTCATCCTCTCCATGCTCGCCAGCCGTCGCCGACCGGGCGAGCCTACCCCGAACGGGCCATTCCCCGACTCGGACCCTTGACCTGGTGGGGGGTGGCGTGCACGTCAGCCGGCTCGGCGCTGGACCTTGGCGCGGGAGCGTTTCTCCACGTACATGCGCTGGTCGGCGGAGTTCAGGACCTCCTCCACGGACATGCCGCACTCGGCCCAGCCGATGCCGAAACTGGCCCCGACGCGCACCGCGCGCCCGTCCACCCGGATGGGCGGGATGATCGCGTTCCGGAGGCGTACGGCCAGGTCGGCGGCGTCGGCCGCGCCGAGGCCGTCGGCGAGGACGACGAACTCGTCGCCGCCGAGCCGGGCGACGGTGTCCCCGTCCCGGACGCCGGTGGTGAGCCGCCGGGCCACCTCGATGAGGACGGCGTCGCCGGTGTGGTGCCCGAAGCGGTCGTTGATCGACTTGAAGCCGTCGAGGTCGCAGAAGAGGACCGCGAGCCCCTTGGTGCCGTCGTCGGCCTCGCCGCCGGAGGGAGCCACCATGTGCACGTGGTGGTCGTACGGGCCCGCGCCGCCCGCCGGCTCGAAGCCGAAGCCGTGCTCGTGCTCGTACGGCTCGTAGCCGGAGCCCGGTCCGGAGCCGGGGACGGGCCCGTACCCGTAGCCGTCGCCGTACGCGCCGGGGGCGTCCGCCGGGCGCTCGCAGAGCCGGGCGGAGAGCCGGGAGCGCAGCTCGGCGCTGTTGGGGAGGCCGGTGAGGGCGTCGTGCGAGGCGCGGTGGGCGAGCTGGAGCTCGTGGCGCTTGCGCTCCTCGATGTCCTCGACGTGGGTGAGGAGGAAGCGGGGGCCGTCGGCGGTGTCGGCGACGACCGAGTTCCGCAGGGAGACCCAGACGTAGGTGCCGTCGCGGCGGGCGAGCCGCAGCTCGGCCCGGCCGCCCTCGGCGGAGGTCCGCAGCAGGGTGCCGATGTCCTCGGGGTGGACGAGGTCGGCGAAGGAGTAGCGGCGCATCACGGAGGCGGGCCGGCCGAGGAGCCGGCACAGGGCGTCGTTGGTGCGCAGGAGCCGGCCGTGCTGGTCGCCGCCCATCTCGGCGATGGCCATGCCGGAGGGGGCGTACTCGAAGGCCTGGCGGAAGGATTCCTCACTGGCGCGGAGGGCCTGCTGCTCCCGTTCGAGCCGGACCAGGGCCCGCTGCATGTTGGAGCGGAGGCGGGCGTTGCTGATGGCGATGGCCGACTGCGAGGCGTACATCTGGAGCGCTTCCTGGCCCCAGGGGCCGGGGTGCCGGCCGTTGCGCGGGCGGTCGACGGATATGACCCCGAGGAGCTCGCGGCCCGATCCCGAGGCGTACATCGGGGCGTAGAGCCGGTCGTGGGGGTGCCACTCGTCCTCGAAGCGGGGGGCGGGGCCGTCGGTGTGCCACTGGGGGACGTCGTCGTCCAGCAGGACCCAGCCCTCGGTGTGCGGTATGAACCGCAGGTCGCCCCAGGCGATCCCCATGGAGAGGCGGCGCTCCCAGGCCGCGCGGGAGCCGACCCGGCCGGTGATCAGGGCCTCGGCGGCGGAGCTTCCGGCGAAGGCGGCGACGACGAGGTCACCGTCGGGGCGCACGAGGTTGACGCAGGCCAGCTCGTAGTTGAGACCGGCGACCACGCCGTCCGCGACGGTCTGCAGGGTGTCCGCCAGACTGCGGGCGGTGTTGAGGTCCGTCACGACCTGATGCAGCTGCCGCAGGGTCGAGAGACGGACGTACGGCTCCGACTCGGTCTCCATCGCTCGCTCTCCCCGAGACCTCGACAGCAACTCCAGGGTGTCTGATCGGCTTCCTGTCGCACGTTCGCGTTTCCATGAGGACTGTGTTTGCCACTGAATCACAGTGAGCTGCGCAGCCGGTACACAGGGTCAGCAAATACTGGCCGCTGTGACTCAAGTCACAGCAGGTCACGGCGGGTCGGCCGGGGCTCGGCGGAGCCGTCGGCGGGAACTTCCGCCGGGCCTCCTCCGGGGGTCCTAGGACCGGCGGGGGGCACGGGCCTGGTCCCCCCGCCCGATGCGGCCGGCGGGCGGCCGTCCTAGCGTCGGGAGGGTGCTGCAGAAGACCGCCTCCCCGCCCCCCGCGACCGACCTGGCGATCCCCCATGCTGAGGGGGTGAGCAACGAAGAGTTCCGGGCGGCGATGTCCCGCCTCGCGTCGGGCGTGGTCCTGGTGACCGCGCACGACCCCGACGACGGTCCGCGCGGCGAGGACGTCGGCATGACGGCCACCGCCTTCACGTCGGTCTCGCTCGACCCGCCCCTGGTCCTGATCAGCCTCCGCAACGGCTCCCGCATGGACGACCTGCTTTCCGAGGTCCCCGTCTGGGCGGTCTCGGTGCTCTCCGAGAACCAGCGGCACATCGCCGGGCGCTTCTCGATGAAGAACCGCGTCAGCGACCGGCTCCTCTTCGCCGACGTGCCGTACGTCCGGGGCGAGGCGAGCGGCGCCCCGCTCATGGGCGGCGCGCTCTCGGTCCTGGAGTGCCGCACCGAGAACCGGGTCGTGGCCGGCGACCACACGCTGGTGGTGGGCCGGGTCCTGACGGCGGGCGTGTCGCCGGCGGACGGCAGCGGGCCCCTGACGTACTTCCAGGGGAAGTACCGACAGCTGGGGCGATAGCCCGTCGTCTTTCGGGGGCGGCTCCGGTCGCGGCTCGGCCCGGTTGTGCCTCGGCTCCGATCGCGGCTCGGCTCCGATCGCGGCTCGGCCCGGTTGTGCCTAGGCCCGGTTGTGCCCGGCTCCGGTCGCGGCCCGGTCGCGGCTCGGCTCCGGTCGCGCCTCAGCCCCAGTCGCGGGACCGCCGGGTGCGCTTGGTCTCCGAGCGCTGCTTCTTCTCCCGCAGCCGCCGCTCGTTGACGCCGCGCGGGATCTTCGTCGGCCTGCGGGGCTTCGGCGGCGGGGCCGTCGCCTCGGCGAGGAGGGCGGCCAGGCGGACCGCCGCCGTCTCGCGGTTGCGCCACTGCGAGCGGTGCTCCGAGGCCCGTACGGTCACGACCCCGTCGACCAGGCGGGAGGCGAGCCGCTCCAGGGCGCGGGCCTTCCACACCTCGGGGAGCGCGTCGGTGGCCGCGAGGTCGAAGCGGAGCTCGACCCGCGAGTCGCTGGTGTTGACGTGCTGTCCGCCCGGACCCGACGAACGCGAGAAACGCCACTGGAGCTCGGCCTCGGGGAGCGAGACGGAGCCGCGAACGGGATACGGACCGGACATGCCCCCCATGTTCCCCGCACTGGGCCGTCGGAGTCATCCTGATTTCCGTCCGGGACGGTCCGGGACGGAACGGGAACCGTCGGGGGGCCACACGCGTTTCTCCAGGCGACGACACCACGATGAAAGGGACTTTCCATGGCTGTGAGCCTGTCCAAGGGCGGCAACGTCTCCCTGACCAAGGAGGCCCCGGGCCTCGCCGCCGTCACCGTGGGCCTCGGCTGGGACGTCCGCACCACCACCGGCACCGACTTCGACCTCGACGCCTCCGCGATCGGTGTGGACGCCGCCGGGAAGGTCGCCTCCGACGCCCACTTCGTCTTCTTCAACAACAAGTCGACGCCGGACCAGACCATCGTCCACACCGGTGACAACCGCACCGGCGAGGGCGGCGGCGACGACGAGCAGATCAACGTCAACCTCGCGGCCCTCCCGCCGAACGTCGACAAGATCGTCTTCCCGGTCTCCATCTACGACGCGGTCTCCCGCTCGCAGAACTTCGGCCAGGTCCGCAACGCGTACATCCGCATCGTGAACCAGGCCGGCGGCGCCGAGCTCGCCCGCTACGACCTCTCCGAGGACGCGGCGACCGAGACGGCCATGGTCTTCGGCGAGCTGTACCGCAACGGCGCGGAGTGGAAGTTCCGCGCGGTCGGCCAGGGCTACGCCTCGGGCCTGGAGGGCATCGCCCGCGACTTCGGCGTCAACCTCTGACCTCCGGTCGGAACCTCTGACATCCGACCGGAACCTCTGACCTCCGGTCGGAACCTCTGACGTCCGGCCGGCCCATGGGCCGGCACCCCGACGCCGGGCTCCGGAACCACACGTGTGGTTCCGGAGCCCGGCGTCGTCGTTTCGTTTTGAACAAGGTTCCCGCGAACCCTCCCTGGAAGGCGTTTCCCCCTATAGCGTGCGCCTCTTCGACCAGATGAACGACCCTGTGGGGGGGATCGATGTACGACAACGACGAAGACGGCAGAGAATCCGGAGTCCGGAGCGGAGTCGGACGGCGGCGCGGGCGGGGGGCCCGGGCGGCCCGACTGGTGCGGCAGACGCTGGCGGGCCTGGCACTCGTCGGCGTCACCGTCGCCTGCGGGCCCGTGGCGGCCGACGACTCCCCCGCCACCCCGGCCCCGGTCCCCACCTCGGCGACGCCGACCCCGGAGCCGACCCCGACTCCCACGCCAAGCCCGTCCACCGCGGAGCCCACGCCCAGCGCCACGACCACGGCTCCCCCGCCCACCACCGAGCCGCCGGCGCCGCCGAAGGCGAAGCCCACGACCCGGCCCCCGGCGACGCCGAAGGCGACCCGGGCCCCGAAGCCCACCACCCAGGCGCCCGCGCCGAAGCGCACGACGGCGGCCGCCGAGGCCACCTGCGAGATCGTCTCCAACGCCGGGAACTGCTACGACGCGGGCCAGTTCTGCCGGAAGGCCGACCTGGGCAGGTCCACGCACGCGGCCAACCGACGCATGATCCACTGCGTGATGGACGGCGACCGAGCCCGCTGGAAGTACTGAACCGCTGACGCGGCGAAGGGGCCCGCCGGTGTCTCCGGCGGGCCCCTTCACCACGTGGGCGCACGGCCCGTCAGGGCCGCTCCGGCCGCCCGTCCCCGTACAGCCACACGTCCCACAGCCCGTCGAGGTCCTTCCCCGCGACCTCCTCCGCGTAGGCGGTGAAGTCGGCCGTGGAGGCGTTGGCGTGACGGTACTTCTCCGGCCAGCCGCGCAGGACCGCGTCGAAGGACGCGTCCCCGACCGTCTCGCGCAGCTTGTGCAGGACCATCGCGCCGCGCTGGTAGACGGGCGGGTCGAAGAGGTTCGCGGCGGTGGGCGGGACGGCCGGCGGGAAGGCCCAGTTGGCCTTCTGCGCGAAGGCCCGCTCGAAGGCGGTGCGGGCCGGGACGCCCCCGTGCTCCTCCGCGTACAGCCACTCCGCGTACGTCGCGAAGCCCTCGTTCAGCCACAGGTCCCGCCAGGTCGCGGGCGACACCGAGTTGCCGAACCACTGGTGGGCCAGCTCGTGGACGAGGGTCGTCCGGTCGAAGGAGGAGGCCGGGAAGACGGGCCGGGTCTGGGTCTCCAGGGCGTAGCCCAGCTTCCCGTCCTCGGTGACGACCGCCCCGGCGGCCGAGAAGGGGTACGGGCCGAAGCGCCGCTCCTGCCGGGCGAGGATCGCCGGGACCTCGGCCCGCAGCGCGGCGGTCCGCGCCGCGACCCCCGGCTCGGCGGCGGTCAGCACGGGCACGGTCCCGAGGGCGGTCGCCGTCCCCGTCTCGTACCGCCCGATCATGACCGTCGCGAGGTAGCTCGCCATCGGCTCGGGCGTGTGCCAGACGGTGGTGACGCGCCCGTCCGGCTCCGTGCGCCGCTCGGTCCTGACGCCGTTGGAGAAGGCGTCGGTCCCGGCGGGGACGGTGAGGGCGATGTCGTACGCGGCCTTGTCGGAGGGGTGGTGGTTGCCGGGGAACCAGGTCGCGGAGCCGGCGGGCTCGCCGACCGCGACGACCCCGCCGCCGGCGTCGCGCAGCCAGCCCTCCTCGGAGCCGTCCGCGTCCGTGACCGGTTCGGGCACGCCCGCGTACGTGACGGTGGCGCGGAACTCGGCGCCCTTCGGGATCTCCTCGCGCGGGCGGATCGTCAGCTCGTTCCCGGCCCGGTTGTGCGCGGCGGGCGCGCCGTCCACGCGCGCGGCGCCGACCGCGAGCCCCGACAGGTCGAGGTTGAAGGCGCTGAGGTCCTGGGTGGCGCGGGCGGTGATCTCGGCGGTGCCGTCGAGCCGCCCGGTGCCCGGGTCGTAGGCGAGGGAGAGGGCGTAGTGCCGCACGTCGTAGCCGCCGTTCCCGAGCTTCGGGAAGTACGGGTCGCGGAGCCCGGCGGCCCCGGGGGTGCCCCGGACCCCGCCGGTGGCGCCGGTGCAGCCGCCCGCGAGCACCGCGAGGGCGGTGAGGAGGGCGGCGGCTCCGGTGCGGGTCCGGTGGCGGGTTCGGTGACGGCGCTTCACGGACCGATCGTATGCAGGGGAGGTGGGACCGGCCGTACGGAGAAGGCCGTGGCGCCCGGCGGGGGTCCGGGCGCCACGGCCGGCCGGGAGGAGTGGCCGGCCGGGAGGAGTGGCCGGTCGGGAGGAGTGGCCGGTCGGGAGGAGCGGTTACCGTCCGAGGGAGGCGACGCCCGCCCGGGCGAACTTCTCGTCCAGGTCGCCGGAGGGGGCGCCGGCGACGCCGATGCCGGCGACGGGCGCGCCCTTGGCGGTGACGGGGGCGCCGCCGGCCAGGAAGAGGGTGTTCGGGATGTCCTTGAGGGTGGGGGCGTTGGCGAGGCGCTTGACCAGCTCGGAGGTGGGGGCGTTCCAGGAGACGGCGGTGTACGCCTTCTTCACGGCCGACTCGTAGGACTGCGGGCCGGCGCCGTCGCCGCGCAGGGTGACGAGGGTGTTGCCGTTGCGGTCGACGACCGCGACGGAGATCCGCTGGTTCTCCTTCTCGGCGGCCTTCAGGGTCGCCTGCGCGGCCTTCGTCGCCGCCTCGATCGTCAGGTGCGTCGACTGCTGGAGGTTGCCGTCGGAGGCGTCGGCGCGGACGGCGGCGGCGGGGGCGGCGGCCGGGGCGGAGGCGTTCGCGGAGACCACGCCGAAGGCGCCGGCGGCGATGACGGCGGCGGCGGTGGCACCGAAGAGGATCTTCTTCATGGGGAACTCCGTGGGACGGGGTCGGGTGGGAGGAGGGGAACGGCGCGGGGCCGCGGGCCGAGCGATCCGTTCGTCCGTCTCGCTCTGTCATCCATCCTGTGGCCGCTCCCGGGGCCTCCCGGTCCACGGTCCGGCTGCCCTCCGGGAGCGCACCGGCGGACGGCCGGGTCAGCCGATCGGTCGATGCCGGCCTGGTCCCGTCGGGCCAGGATGGAGGGGTATGCGCAGGTGGGAACGGTGAGCGGAGCGGAAGGGCCGGGACATGGAGGAGGGTGCGGAGCGGGGCGTGGAGCGGGATCCCGACGCCCGCTGGCTGGCGCGGATCATGCACACCGCGTTCTTCCTGCTGCTCGGCGCCTCGCTCGCCCGCTTCCTGCTGCGGCACGACTGGGAGGCCCGCAGCCCCTGGATCGTCGCGCTCACCGGCGCGCTCGCCTCCCTCTACCTCCTCGGCCCGGTCCTGGGCACCCGCGCGACCCCGCGCCGGATCGCCTGGCTGGGCACGGTCGTCGCCGTCTGGGTGCTCCTCGTCGTCCTCGCGCCCAGCTTCGCCTGGTGCGCGGTGCCGCTCTTCTACACGGGCCTGCGCACCCTCCCGGCGCGCGCCGCGCTCGGCCTGGTCGCCCTGCTCACCGCCTTCGTGGTCTTCGCGCAGGTCCGGCTCGCGCACGGCGGCTGGGACCCGAACCTGATCGTCGCCCCGCCGGCCGTCGCCGCCCTGGCCACCGGGGTGTTCGTGTACGCGGACCGGCAGGCGGCGCGCCAGCGGGCCCTGATCGACGACCTGATCCGCACCCGGCGCGAACTCGCCGCGACCGAGCGCCGCGAGGGGACCCTGGCCGAGCGGCAGCGGCTCTCCATGGAGATCCACGACACCCTGGCGCAGGGCCTGTCCAGCCAGCAGATGCTGTTGCAGGCGGCGGACCGCACCTGGGACGGCGACCCGGAGACGGCCCGCCGGCACGTCCGTACGGCCGAGTCCATCGCCGAGCGCAACCTCGCCGAGGCCCGCCGCTTCGTCCACGACCTCGCGCCGGCCGACCTGGCCGGGGGCGGCGGCCTGGAGGAGGCGCTGCGGGGCCTGGCCGCGCGCGAGTCGGCGGCGTTCCGGGTCGACGGGGCGCCGGTGCCGCTGCCGGACCGGGCGCAGTCGGCGCTGCTGCGGATCGCGCAGGGCGCCCTCGCGAACATCCGGGAGCACGCGGGCGCGGACTCGGCCGCCGTGACCCTGACGTACCTCGACGACCAGGTGGTCCTGGACGTCGCCGACGACGGGCGCGGCTTCGACCCGGCGGACCGGCCGGGCGGGGTGCGCGGCCACGGACTGCCCGCGATGCGGGTGCGGGCCGAACAGCTCGGTGGCACCCTGACCGTCGAGTCCGCCCCGGGCGAGGGCACGGTGCTCTCGGCCGCGATCCCGCTGAACCCGGAGCCGTGAGGCCCACGACCCCGCCGCTCCCTCCGTCCCTGCCGAACCCGCCGCCCCCGCTCTCCCTGGAGTCGTGATGTCCTCCGTACGGATCCTGCTCTGCGACGACCACGCGGTGGTCCGCGCCGGGCTGCTCGCCCTCCTCGGCAGCACCCCCGACATCGACGTCGTCGGCGAGGCGGGCAGCGGTGAGGAGGCGGTCGCGATGGCGGCGAAGCTGAAGCCGGACGTGGTCCTCATGGACCTCCAGCTGGGATCCGGCATCGACGGCGTGGAGGCGACCCGCCGGATCGCGCCGACCGGCGTCCACGTCCTCGTCCTCACCACGTACGACACGGACGCCGACATCACGCGGGCGATCGAGGCGGGCGCGACCGGCTACCTCCTGAAGGCCGAGCGGCCCGAGGAGCTGTTCGCGGCCATCCACGCGGCCGCGCAGGGCCGCACGGCCCTCTCACCGCCGGTCGCCAGCCGGGTCATGGACCGGATGCGGGGCGCGGCGGGCCCGAGCCTCACCGACCGGGAGCGGGACATCCTCGGGCAGCTGGGGCGCGGCCTCGGCAACCGGGAGATCGCGCGGGCCCTGTTCATCAGCGAGGCGACGGTGAAGACCCACCTGAGCCGGATCTACGCCAAGCTCGGCGTGGACACGCGGGCGGGCGCGGTGGCGGTGGCGAAGGAGCGCCGGCTGCTGCCGTAGGCACTCCCCTTGCGTACACCTTTGTGCGGTCTTTGCCCCCACCCCTCCCCCTCCCCTGCTACCGTGCGTTACTTCCCGACCGCAGGGTGTCATGACCCCAGTCCCAGTGGAGCGCACGTGAAGCTCGCGATCGTCGGCGGCGGCCCCGCCGGCCTCTACCTCTCGGTCCTGCTGAAGCGGCGGGACCCGTCGCACGAGATCACGGTGTACGAGCGGAACCCGGAGGGCTCCACGTACGGCTGGGGCGTCACGTACTGGGCCGGGCTGCTCGACAAGCTGCGCGCGGGCGACCCGGAGTCGGCGCGGGCCGTCGCGGACGCCTCCGTGACCTGGACCGACGGGGTCGCGATCGTCCGCGACGAGCGGACCGTCCACCGGGGCGACGCGGGCTTCGGCATCGGGCGCCGGCGGATGCTGGCGCTGCTCGCGGACCGCGCCCGCGAGCTGGGCGTGCGGGTCGCGTTCGAGCACGACGTGAGCGGCCCGGACGCGCCCGAACTCGCGGACGCGGACCTGGTCGTCGCCGCCGACGGGGTGAACAGCACGCTCCGCGAGGCGTACGCGGACCACTTCGGCAGCGAGGTCGCCTGCGGCCGCAACCGGTACGTCTGGCTCGGCACGAGCAAGGTCTTCGACGCGTTCAGCTTCGCGTTCAAGGAGACGGAGCACGGCTGGATCTGGTGCTACGCCTACGGCTTCAGCGGCGAGCGCTCCACCTGCGTCGTGGAGTGCTCGCCGGAGACCTGGGCCGGTCTGGGCCTGGACGCGCTGGGCGAGGCCGACAGCCTGCGCCTCCTGGAGAAGCTCTTCCACGACCTGCTCGACGGGCACGAGCTGATCGGCCGGGACCGGGCCGGGGAGCCCGCCCGGTGGCTCGCCTTCCGCACCCTCACCAACCGCGTCTGGCACCGGGGCAACCTGGTCCTCCTCGGCGACGCCGCCCACACCATGCACTACTCGATCGGCGCGGGCACCACCCTGGCCCTGGAGGACGCCCTCGCCCTCGCGGACGCGCTGCACTCCCCCGCGCCGGACCTCGGCACGGCCCTGACCCTGTACGGGAAGCGGCGCCGCGCCGAACTCGTCTCGGCCCAGAGCGCGGCCCGCTACAGCGCCCGCTGGTACGAGAACCTGCCCCGCTACATGCGCCTGGAGCCGGCCCGGATGTTCGCCCTGCTCGGCCAGCGCCACTCCCCCCTCCTCCCGCACGTGCCGCCCCAGCTCTACTACCGCCTCGACCGCGCCGCCGACAGCCTGGAACCCCTCCGCCGCCTCAAGCGCTGGCTGGGGCCGCGGGTGGCGAGGACGGTGCACGGGCGGGGCCGGTGAGCCGGGGCGCGTACGAGCCGGACCCAGGCCCGTAGGAGCCGGGGCCGGGGCCGTACGAGCCGGGGCCGGGCCCGAGCCCGGAGCCGTACGAACCGGTCCCGGGTCCGGAAGGTCCGGGACCGTGACACCATCGACCCCGTGCTCGACATCGGCTACTCCCTCTCGCGTCGCTTCCCCGACCCCCCGCAGACCGACTACCGCCGCGCGGACGTCCACGCGCTGCGGCACGACCTGTTCTGCGGGGACGTGTACCTCGCGGACACCGAGACGGACCGGGAGGTGTCCACGGCCTGGGGATGGGTGCCGGTGCTCGACTTCGCGTGGGCGCTCTGCGACATCGTCGAACAGCTCGACCGGGACCCGCGCGGGAGCCGGGCCGCGCAGCCGCAGTACGCGGAGCTGGACTTCACCGAGTCCACGGACCGGATGCTGTTCGAGCGCCGGTTCGGCTGGGTGGACGTCGAGGCCGACTGGATGCCGGGCGACGAGCCGCCCGTGACCTTCAACCACGCCGAACTGCGCCGCGAGGCCCGCGACTTCCTGCACGACCTGATCGCGGACCTCACCGACATGCACGAGGGCCTGGCCGACAACCCGGCCGTCTGGTCCCTCCAGGCCCGCTTCCCCCGCCTGCCGTGACCGCGGGCTAACCCTCCACCCGCACCCCCAGCTGCGCCGCGAGCACCGGCGCCAGGTCGAAGAGCTGGGACGTCGAGATCACGGCGCCCGCCAGGGACTCCACCCCGCGCGCGATCTCCAGGCGCCGGGCCCCTCTCAGGTCCACGTCCCGCAGCCGCGCGCCCGAGAAGTCGGCCCCGGTCAGGGCGCAGTCCACGAACCCGACCCGTTCGAGGTCCGCGCCCCCGAAGTCCGGCTCGCTCAGCACGCACCCCTCGAAGACCACGTCCTTCAGCTTCGCGGACCGCAGGTTCAGGTAGTCGACCTTGCCGCCCCGGACCAGGACCCGCTCCAGGACGGCGCCGTGCAGCTGCGTCCCGCCGAGCCGCGCCTCCACGACCTCCACGTCCCGCAGCTGCGCCCCCGCCAGGTCCGTCCCCACGCCCCGCACCCCGCTCAGGACCGAGTCCAGGAACCGCGCGTTCGTCAGCCGCGCCCCGTCGAGGCCGCACTCCCGCAGCGCGCAGTCCAGGAACCGGGCCCCCTCCCCCGACTGCCCGGTCAGGTCGAGCCCGGACAGCTCCAGGCCGTCGTAGTCCCCGTCCGCCTCCAGTCCTCCCCCGTACGGCTCCAGGGGCGGCAGCCGCACCTCCGGCCGCCGCGCCCCCGGCACCTTCTTCTTCCGCACCGTCGCCCTCGCGCCGTGATCCGTCATCCCCCCATGGTGATGTACGACACTGACAACGCCCCCGTGTCACGAACGCGCCCGTTCGTCCCGTCCCCCGTGCAGGACCCGAGAACGAACGAGGGAGAGCGCCATGCGGAAGCTCACGATCGTCGGCGGCGGCTTCGCCGGACTGACCGCGGCCGTCACCGCCGCCGAGGCCGGCACCGCCGTGACCCTGCACGAGGCCCACCGGACCCTCGGCGGCCGGGCGCGCACCGCCGAGGGCCCGTACCGCACCAACGACGGGCCGCACGCCCTCTACAGCGGCGGCCCGCACTGGACCTGGCTCGAACAGCGCGGGCTCCTCGGACCGCTCGCCCCGCTGCCGCCCGCCGAAGGGCTCCGGTTCCGCTTCCACCGCGGCGGCGCCCTCCGCCGCGTCCCGCCGCCCGGTCTGCTCCGCCAGTCCCTCCGTACCGCCCGGACGGCCCCCGTCGACACCGACTTCCGCACCTGGGCCACCGGGCTCGCGGGCGCGCGGACCGCCCGCGTCGCCGCCGCGTACAGCGGGGTCGCGCTCTTCCACCACGACCCCGGCGCGCTCTCCGCCCGCTTCGTGCAGGAGCGGCTGCACCGGGCCGCCGCCCTGCCGCCCGAGGCGCACTACGTGCGGGGCGGCTGGGGCGCGCTGATCGGGCGGATGGCGGACCGGGCACGGGATCTGGGCGTACGGATCGAGACCTCGGCCCGTGTCGACGCGCTGCCGACCGGCGGGGGCCCGGTGATCGTCGCCACCGCCCTGCCCGCCGCCGCCCGGCTCCTCGACGACCCCTCGCTGACCTGGGAGAGCGGCCGTACGGTCCTGGTCGACCTGGCGCTGCGGACCCGGAAGGGGGACCCGTTCGTCGTCTCCGACCTGGACGCGCCGGGCTGGATCGAGCGGTTCACCGCGCAGGACCCCTCGCTCGCCCCCGCCGGGCAGCAGCTCCTCCAGGCCCAGCTGCCCGTCGGGCCGGACGCGACGAAGGCGGACGGGGTCGCCCACGCGGAACGGCTCCTCGACCTCGGCTTCCCCGGTTGGCGCGAGCGGACGGTGTGGCGGCGCGAGTCGCTGTCCCGGGGGCGTACGGGGGCGGTGGACCGCCCCGGCACCACCTGGCGCGACCGGCCGGCCGTCGACCGGGGCGACGGGGTGTACCTGGTGGGCGACCAGGTCGCGGCGCCGGGCGTGCTCTCGGAGGTGTCGTTCACGAGCGCGGTCGAGGCGGTGTCGCTGGCACTGCGGGCGGAACGGCGGCTCGCGCACGGGACGCACTGACCTGTCGCGGGCCTTGACCTCAAGTCCGCTTGAGGTCGGAGGCTTTCCCCGTGGCCGCCCGGACCACACTCCGTACGACGACAGGGGAACCGTCATGCACGCCGTCCGCCTCCACGCCTTCGGGCCCGCAGAGAACCTCACGTACGAGAAGGTCCCCGATCCCGCCCCGGGCCCCGGCCAGGTCCGCGTCCGGGTCGCGGCGGCCGGGGTGCACCTCCTCGACACCGCGCTCCGGGAGGGCGAGCCGGGCCCCTTCCCGGCGCCCACCGAGCTGCCCACGGTCCCGGGCCGCGAGGTCGCCGGCACGGTCGACGCGCTCGGGGAGGGAACCGACCCGTCCTGGCTCGGCCGGCGGGTCGTCGCCCACCTCGGCATGGTCCCCGGGGGGTACGCGGAGCTGGCCGTCACCGACGCCGCCCGGCTCCACCCCCTGCCCGACCACCTCGGCGAGGCGGAGGCCGTCGCCATGGTCGGCACCGGGCGCACGACCCTGGGCATCCTCCGGTTCACGGAGCTCGGCCCCGAGTCGGTCGCGATCGTCCCGGCGGCGGCCGGCGGCATCGGCACCCTGCTCGTCCAGTACGCCAAGAACGCCGGCGCCACCGTCGTCGGCCTCGCGGGCGGGCCCGCGAAGACGGCCCTGGTCCGGGAGAACGGCGCCGACCTGGCCGTCGACTACCTGGAACCGGACTGGCCGGAGCGGGTCCGCGCGTACCTGGACGGGCCCCTCGGCGGACGCGCGGCCACGGTCGTCTTCGACTCGGTCGGCGGGGCCGCCGGCCGCGCCGCCGTGGACCTCCTCGGCAAGGGCGGACAGCACGTCGTCTTCGGCTGGTCGGGGGCCGGCCTCCACGACGGCGAACCGCTCGCCTTCACACCGGAGGAGCTGGCGGAGCGCGGCATCACCTCGGAGTCGGTCCTCGGCCCGGTGATGATCGAGAAGGCGGGCGGCGACGTCCGCAACCTCGAACTCGCCGCCCTCGCCGCCGCGGCCGCCGGCACCCTGCGCCCCGCGGTCCACCGCTTCCCGCTCGCGGAGGCGGCGGAGGCCCACCGCGCCCTGGAGAACCGGGGCACGACGGGCAAGGTGGTCCTGGTGCCCTAGGGGGCGTGTCAGACGGCGCCGACGACGTCCCAGGAGTGCGCCTTGAACTCCTTCAGGAAGTCGGGGTGGTCCTCCCACATGCGGGCGACGGACCGCAGCACGTCCCAGTTGTGTTCGAGGGCCTGGTCCACGACCTGCCGCAGCTCCGGGGCCGTCGCCCGCTTCTCCACGAGGCCGGAGACGGCCGACGCGGCCTGCACGGTGTAGCGGGCGGCCCGCAGCGCGCGCGAGGTGTCGTCCATGCCGAAGCCGTGGTCGCTGCCGTTCGCGGGGTCGAAGAGCGGCGTCAGGCGGGCCTCGACGAAGTCGGTGATCCGCCGGAAGCGCTGCTCGATGTCGTGGGCGGCGCTGTCGGCGTTGCCGTTGCCGCTGTCCATGGTGTTGTCCATGGCCCCTTCCTACACTCCCGCCGGACCGCCGAGCGCCGCCAGGGCCCCGTCCGTCAGCCGGTAGACCGTCCACTCGTCCTGCGGGCGGGCGCCCAGGGACTCGTAGAAGTCGATCGAGGGCTTGTTCCAGTTCAGGACGGACCACTCGAGGCGCTCGTAGCCGCGCTCGACGCAGATCCGGGCCAGCTCGCGCAGCAGCGCCTTGCCGTGGCCGCCGCCGCGCGCCTCCGGACGTACGTACAGGTCCTCCAGGTAGATGCCGTGGACCCCGCGCCAGGTCGAGAAGTTGAGGAACCAGAGCGCGAAGCCGACCGGCTCGCCGGCCGCGTCCTCCGCGATGTGCGCGAAGGCCGCGGGCCGCTCGCCGAAGAGGGCCTCGTGAAGCTGTTCGGGGGTGGTGCGGACCTCGTCGAGGGCCTTCTCGTACTCCGCGAGGTCGCGGATCATGGCGTGGACGACGGGGACGTCGGCGGGGGTCGCGGTACGGATCATGGGGTCAGGGTGCCCTGAGCCGGGGCCTTCGGGCCAGCGCAATTCGCACCGGGGGCCCCGCCCCACCGCTCCCTCGCCCCGCCACCACCGGCGTCACCCCCGCCGCTCCCGCAGGATCCGCGCGACCGCGACCTGCTCCGCGTCCAGGGCCGGCTCCCCGTCCTCGACGTCCCACAGCCCGTTCTGGAGGACCCGGCCCAGCGTCCACGCCACCGCGCGCCGCCGGTCCCCGACGACCTCGGCGAGCAGGTCGAACCGCCGGAGGACCTCGTCCGGGTCCGGGTCGAAGCGGTCCACGAGCGCCGGCAGGAGGTCGAAACCGGGGTCGCCCGCGAGCGGCTTGGGGTCGATCGACAGCCAGGGCTCGCGCCCGGCGGCCAGGACGTTCCCGAGGTGCAGGTCCCAGTGGAGCAGCCGGTCGCCCGGTTCGCCCGCCACCTCCCGTACCGCCGCCGCGCAGTCCCGCAGGACCGCCGCGTCCTCCGGGCCGAGCCGGGCTGCGGCCCCGGGGACCTCCGCGAGCATCCCGGCCGCGATGCCGCCGAGCGTCCGCAGGCCGGGCGGCGCGGGGACGGCCGTCAGCCGGGCGAGGAGACCGGCGACGATCCGCATCGCCTCCCGGGTGTCCGCGAGGGACGACAGCGGCCGGGCCTCGTCCAGGCGCTCCAGGAGCATGGTCCCGGTGGCGGGGTCGTGGTCGAGGAGCCGTACGGCCCCCGCCCCGCCCCAGGCGCGCAGGCCGGCCGGCTCGCCCTCGCTCTCCTCGTCGAGGAGCTGCATCTTCAGCGCGGCGGGCGTCCCGTCCGCGCACCGCTCCACCGGCAGGACCAGCGAGGCCACTCCGTACATCGAGGGCCCGGTGACCCGCAGCCCCCACCGGCCCAGGAACTCCTCGGCCGTCCGGGGCAGTCCCGCGACGAACGCCCGCCCCGCCTCACCGTTGTACTTCGCCTGCGACCGCGCGAGCTCCTCCGGTACGTGAATCATGCCGACGAGCCTAGGGCCTGTCCGGCGGATCAGGGTCGGGTGGGCCGCGGCGTCTGGTGCGGTGCCTCGCAAGGCGCCGGAGCGGGTCGATAGCGGAGCTATCGGGGCGTTTCGGCAACGCGGCGAGGCGCCGTGCCAGGCGTCGCGGCCCCGGCCATGATCCGCCGGACAGGCCCTAGGGGTGCCCGGCCCTGGACAAGGTGCCGGGCGCGGAGCGGAATTCCCCGTCACGACAACCGTATCCACAGGCCGAGGAGGCCGGGTAACGTCCCGCCCACGCATTCCGAATCCAGGGGTAGACATGAGTACGGTCAACGGCGGCATCTCGTTCTGGTACGCGCAGGAGGGCGCCCCCGCCCCCCGCGAGCCGCTCCCCGGCGACACCGCCGCCGACGTCTGCATCGTGGGCGGCGGCTACACCGGCCTGTGGACCGCCTACTACCTGAAGAAGGCCGTGCCCTTCCTCAACATCACCGTCCTGGAGGCGAAGTTCTGCGGTTACGGAGCCTCCGGCCGCAACGGCGGCTGGCTCTACAACGGCATCGCCGGCCGCGACCGCTACGCGAAGCTGCACGGCCACGAGGCCGCCGTCCGCCTCCAGCAGGCCATGAACGCCACCGTCGCCGAGGTCGTGGACGTCTGCGAGCGGGAGAAGATCGACGCCGACGTGCACCGCGGCGGCGTCCTCGAAGTCGCCCTCTCCCCCGCGCAGCTCACCCGCCTCAAGGACTTCCACACGGTCGAGATCGCGTTCGGCGAGACCGACCGCGTGCTGTACGGGGCCCGCGAGACCGCCGAACGCGTCCGCGTGACCGGCGCCGTCGGCTCCTCCTGGACCCCGCACGGCGCCCGTCTGCACCCGGTGAAGCTGGTGAAGGGCCTCGCGGCGGCGGTCGAGGCGCTGGGGGTGACGATCCACGAGTCGACGCCGGTGACGGAGATCAGGCCGAAGCACGCGGTCACCCCGTACGGCACGGTCCGCGCCCCGTACGTGCTGCGCTGCACCGAGGGCTTCACCGCCTCCCTCGCCGGCCAGCGCCGCACCTGGCTCCCCATGAACTCCTCGATGATCGCGACCGAGCCGCTCACCGACGCGCAGTGGGAGTCGATCGGCTGGGAGGGCCGCGAGACGCTGGGCGACATGGCGCACGCGTACATGTACGCCCAGCGCACCGCCGACGGCCGGATCGCGCTCGGCGGCCGGGGCGTCCCGTACCGCTTCGGCTCGAAGACCGACAACGACGGACGCACCCGGGCGCGGACGGTCGAGGCCCTGCGCGAGATCCTGGTCCGCTTCTTCCCGCAGCTGGCGGGGGTACGGATCGACCACGCCTGGTCCGGTGTGCTCGGCGTCCCGCGCGACTGGTGCGCGACGGTCACCCTCGACCGCTCCACGGGCCTGGGCTGGGCGGGCGGTTACGTCGGCTCGGGCGTCGCCACCGCCAACCTCGCCGCCCGCACCCTGCGCGACCTGATCAAGGAGGACTCCGGCCAGTCGGGCCCGACCGACCTGACGACCCTCCCCTGGGTCGACCACAAGGTCCGCAAGTGGGAGCCGGAGCCGCTGCGCTGGCTCGGCGTGCAGACCATGTACGCGGCGTTCCGGGGCGCGGACCGCCGCGAGGCCCTGGGGCACTCGGCACGGACGGACCGGGTGGCGGTCCTGGCGAACAGGCTGAGCGGGAGGTAGACGGGGGGGCGGGCGGAGACCGGCGGAGACGGGGGGCGGGAGGAGACCGGCGGAGACGGGCGGAGACGGGCGGAGACGGGCGGAGACGGGCGGAGACGGGCGGAGACGGGCGGCAACGGATAGGGGCGCGCCCCTCACCCCACCTCGACGCCGAAGTCCCCGACCAGCTCCCCGAGCCCGCCGGCGTATCCCTTCCCGCCGACCACGAAGTCCCAGTCGCCCCCGGCCCGCCGCCGGAACGAGCCGAGGACGAGGGCGGTCTCGCCGGGCCGCCCGTCGGACACGTCGAGCCGTTCGAGCTCGCCGCCGGACGCGTCCCGGAGCCGTATCCCGGCCTCCGTGAACCCGCGGAGGTCGGCGTCCGGGTCGGCCTCGGGGTCCACGGCGGCGACGAGGACGAGCCGGTCGGCGCGGGCGGGAAGCGCGTCGAACCCGACGCGGACGGCGGCGCGGTCGCCGGGGGAGGCGGTCACCGCGGCGACGGAACCGTCCGGGGTGGAGGGGTTGTTGTAGAAGACGAACCACTCGTCGCCGAGGACCCGGCCGCCCTCGCAGACGAGCGCGCAGACGTCGAGGGCGACGGACCCGCGCCACACCATCCCGAGCAGGTTGAAGTCCCCGGAGGGAGGGGACGGGGCGGGGGCGGCCCCGGGGGCGCCCAACCTCCCCCGCAACCCGTGCCGCCGCAGCAGATCGACGAGCTCGTTCCCGGAGATCAGCGTCAGCGGCTTGCCCTCGGCGAAGGCGTAGGACCCGGGCCCGAACTTCGAAGTGGTGACGAGGACGCCCTTGTTGGCGCCGGCGCCCTGCACGGTCCCGAAGAGGTCGCGCACGGCGGACGGCGGCACGGTGTTCCGGTACCGCTTCACCTGGACGACGATCGAGCCGCCGCTGATGGGATCGGGGTCGAGGGCGTCGACGTCGACCCCGCCGTCGTTGGAGCGGCGGGTGGTGACGGCCTGGAGCCCCCGGGCCCGGAACAACTCGGCGACGAGCCCCTCGAAGGCGATGGGGTCCATGGACAGCAGATCGGGCTCCTCCCCGTCCCCCTGCACGACCACGTCGCCCCCGACCTGGTCGGGCGTACGGAACGGGGCGACGGCGACCCGCTCCTCCGGCTTGCTGGAGAGCCGCCCGGCGAGCGCGCCGGTCAGGCAGTCCACGGCGGCGACGAGTTCCAGATTGAGCCGGTCGAAGTCCTGCCGGCCCACGACGACGGAGGCGACGCACACGCGGGAGGCGAGCCCGGTGGCCGGGTCGACGCCGCCGACGTACCCGTTGAGGGCGACGGACTCCAGGGCCCCGAACCGGTCGGCGGCGAACAGCTCCCGCACGGCGAGCAGCACGCTCTGGGCGAGGACCCTCCGGTAGAGCGCCCGCCGCTGCGTGACGGGCCGGGCGACCTCCTTCTCCTGGTCGGTGCTGGGCAGGTACTTGACGCCCTTGGTCTCGGGAACGACCTCGTAACCAGGCAGGTCCCAGTCGAGAACGAACCCGCGCCCGCCCCGGTCGTAAGCGGCGGAGACCTCACGGGGAAAGCCGTCGGGCCAGCCGCCGGAGGCGAAGAGCACGGCGGAGAAGTAGTCGACGACGGTCCCGACGTCCCCGCGGGCCAGGGCCTCACCGGTCCCGGCGACTCCCCGGTTGTACTCCCGGATCTCGTCGATCCGCCGGGCGGCCCAGGCGTCGTACTCCCTCCGGTACGCGGCGAGCGACTCCAGGCGCCGCGCCTCGGCGGCCTGCGCGGCGTACCAGTCCCGCTCGAACCGGGCCCGCCCGTCGCGCCCGGAGTAGTGCCGCTGGTCGGGCACGGGCACGGGCTGCGCGAGGGCCCCGGGCGCGAACGGCTCGACCTCCTCGGCCCGCCGCAGCGACTCCATGCGGAAGGCGGGCGCACGACACCCGGCGGCGAGCAGCCCCTCGAGCACGGCGACGCGGTCGTCGATCTCCCGGGTCCTGCGCAACGCGTCGGCATCCCGATGCCTCCGATAGGCGGCCCGCTGCTCCCGCTGCATCCGGGACACGTCCCGCTCGTACGCCCGCTGCTGCCGCTCGGCCTCCCGCTGCTGCCGCAGCACGGCCTGCTGCTGCCCCTCCCGCTGCCGCTGCGCCACCCTCTGCTGCTCGGCCCAGATCCCGATCAGCCCCCCGGAACGCCGCCCCATGCGCGCACCCCTCCCCGAAAACACCCCGCGCCACGTGAACACCCCGTGACACCGGATTGTCCCGGACGCCGAAGCGCTTGCACACAGAAACCGCGTCCCCACTCCGGAAAACCGCCCGGCCCGCGCCCCGGGCCATACTGCGTCCGTGCGCACAGACGGACGCTCCCACCTCCCCCTCCGAGCCGGCATCACACTCGGCGCCGTACTCACCGCCCCACTGCTGCTCCTGGCGGGCGGCTTCGCGTACGACCGCCTCGTACGACACCTGTACCGGGAGGGCGGCCCGGGCCCGCACGCGAAGGAAGAGGGCTGGGTGCACCCGGGCTACTTCGTGATGACCAACGCACTGGTACGAGCCCTGACCTGGCCGACCCGCAGGTGGAACGCCCACCTGAGGCACACGTCCACCCGCTCACGCCCTCGTCACTGACCGCTGCCCCCCCATGAGCTCGACCAGACGACTCCGCGCCTCCGCGAGACGCTGCTCGTAGTCGGGCGTGAAGATCCCCGCAAGCTCCTTCTCCAGGGTCCCGGAGATGGCGTAGATCCCGGACCAGACCGCGCGATCGGGCACGATGGCGTCCAGCTTGTCGGACTCCATCATCACCTCGTACAGCCAGTCGGACAGGACGAACGCCTGGTCCGGCGTGAGCTTGATGAGTACGGGTTCTTCGTCCATCCGGTCACGCTACAAGGGCGCTCCGCGAGCGGGCCGACTGCCGGAGGCACGGCAAGGAGCCGTTGTACGGACGACCGGTCGGAAAGCCCGCCCGCCGATTCCCTCACCGCCCCCGAACAACCACGTCGTCCGGCGGATCCACGACGCGTCAAGCGGTCACCGGACAACCCGAGAAGCCGACGCCCGGCACGGCCTTCGCCCGTCCGTCCGCCCTTTCGACCGGAACCAGCGCGGCCGTATCCGGAACGGGACGGTTCACATGGTCCGTGGAGCCTGGAAGCGCCCCGTAACGGCAGTGCACTTCAGCGATGGACACCACCTCCACCGAGGCGGGCGCGCGCCCCTCCTCCTGACCGTGGTGCTCCTCGCGGAAGTCGATCCCCTCCGCGCGTTCGCTGCCGACGATGTCGTCGTAGTCCGCCGGATCGGCCTCCAGCAGCGTCCACGAGACGACATCACCCGGCGAAAGGAGCAGCAATGTCCCCACCCCTGATTGAGACGACTCTCCGGAACCGGCCGCTCCAGGGCCGCACCGCCCTCGTCACCGGCGGAGCCACCGGCATCGGCGCCGAGATCGGGCGGGCGCTCGCCGCCGGAGCGACCGTCGCGGTCAACCACCTCGGCCAGGACCCCGACGCCCACGCCCTCCTCGCGCCCTTCGAACGCGCCGGCAGTCCCGGGATCGCGGTGAACGCCGACCTGACCGATCCGGGTGCCGTCCGGGATCTGCGTCGACACGGTCCTGCCCGGAGCCATCCAGGTCGAGGCGGAGAACGCCCTCCCCGCCCGGCACCGCGCGCGGCCGGAGGACCGGATCGAGCGCCAGTACGTCCCGCGCCGTGGCCGCCCCGAGGACGTCGCCGCCCTGGTCGACGTTCCCCTCGGGCCCCTCCTCCTCGTTCATCACCGGACAGTCCGTCCACGTCGACGACGGCTGGCTGCTCCACTGAGACCGCCGACAAACAGACCGTCAACAAGCAAGGAGACAGACCGGCATGATCGAACGCGTCCGTGCCGTCCTCGTGACCCCCGATGACACGATGCTGGTCATCCGCCGCACCCGACCCGGCATCCCCGAGTACTGGGTCCTGCCCGGCGGCGGCGTCGAACCCGGCGACGCATCCCGCGAGGCCGCCCTCCACCGGGAGATCCACGAGGAGATCGCGGGGAAGGCCGACGTCGTCCGCCTCCTCCACACCATGGAGTCCGACGACGAGCGCCAGCTCTTCTACCTCGCCCGCATCACGACCTGGTCCTTCGACGACCGCACCGGACCCGAGTTCAGCGCCGAGGGACGCGGCGCGTACGCGCTGGAGGAAATCCCGCTGACCGTGGAAGGGCTCGACGGCATCGACCTCAAGCCCGAGGAGATCGCCCACGTCCTGCGGGTCGCCATCGGCGACGGAAACCTCGGTGCCGAGGCTACGGCGTAACGCCAGAAGGATGGAGCACGACGAAGCCCCGGGACAGGAACCCGGGGCTTCGCGGAAGAACGAACGACGGAAATCGAACCTGCGCCATAGGCCCGGGACCCACCGGCCTTCCGGTCCCCCGGCACGCGAAAGGGCCAGCGCCCGGGGAACACCCCCGCGCCGGCCCTCGCGCCCACAGAGCCCCCTGTCGGGTTCGAACCGACGACCCCCGCTTTACAAGAGCGGTGCTCTGGCCAGCTGAGCTAAGGAGGCAGCCCGTGCAGTGTATCCAACGACGGTCACCCGATGGTCGGGAATCTCACGGGGCGGGGAGTGCTGACAGAACGGGCCGCGCCCGGTAGCGTCACCCCTGGTTCACCCAGGTGGACTAGACCTCAATCCTTCCTTTACTCGGATCGTCCGGCACGTTCCTGCCGGTGAAGGGACACATCACCATGGCTTCCGTCACGTTCGACAAGGCGACCCGGATCTACCCCGGTGCCACCAAGCCCTCCGTCGACCAGCTCGACATCGAGATCGCCGACGGCGAGTTCCTCGTCCTCGTCGGGCCCTCCGGCTGCGGCAAGTCGACCTCCCTGCGCATGCTCGCGGGTCTCGAGGACGTCAACGCCGGCTCCATCCGCATCGGTGACCGCGACGTCACGCACCTGCCGCCCAAGGACCGGGACATCGCCATGGTGTTCCAGAACTACGCGCTCTACCCGCACATGACCGTCGCCGACAACATGGGCTTCGCGCTCAAGATCGCCGGCGTCAACAAGGCCGAGATCCGCGCCAAGGTCGAGGAGGCCGCGAAGATCCTCGACCTCACCGAGTACCTCGACCGCAAGCCGAAGGCGCTCTCCGGCGGTCAGCGCCAGCGCGTCGCCATGGGCCGCGCCATCGTCCGCGAGCCGCAGGTCTTCCTCATGGACGAGCCGCTGTCGAACCTCGACGCCAAGCTCCGCGTCTCGACCCGCACCCAGATCGCGAGCCTCCAGCGCCGCCTGGGCATCACCACGGTCTACGTCACCCACGACCAGACCGAGGCCCTCACCATGGGCGACCGCGTCGCCGTCCTCAAGGACGGTCTGCTCCAGCAGGTCGACTCCCCGCGCAACATGTACGACAAGCCCGCGAACCTCTTCGTCGCCGGCTTCATCGGCTCCCCCGCCATGAACCTCGTCGAGGTCCCGATCACCGACGGCGGCGTGAAGTTCGGCAACAGCGTCGTCCCGGTCTCCCGCGACGCCATCGCCGCCGCCTCCGCCAACGGCGACACCACCGTCACCGTCGGCGTCCGCCCCGAGCACTTCGACGTCTCGGGCCCGACGAGCAAGGACGGCCTCGCCGTCACCGTCAACGTCGTCGAGGAGCTCGGCTCCGACGGCTTCGTCTACGGCTCCACCCGCGTCGGCGGCGAGGACAAGGACCTGGTCGTCCGCGTCGGCGGCCGCGACGTCCCCGCCAAGGGCTCCACCCTCCACGTCGTGCCCCGCGCCGGCGAGCTGCACGTCTTCTCCACCTCCACGGGCGCCCGCCTCAGCGACTGACCCCGGACAGCACACGAACGGCCCCGCGTCCCCCCGGACGCGGGGCCGTTCGGCCATTCGGACCCCATAGAGGGGTTTACGGCGCGAAACCCCGGCATTCCGGGGCCGTACCCCGCCAAAAGCACTCACCGCGTCAACACGGGATTCGAAAAGCCACCTCGAACCATCCCCCGCGAGAGTGACTAAATGTCGCCATATCACTACCGCCCGCTACGCTCGCCTGCGTGACCCACTCTGCCCGCCGAATCGGCCGCTCCCTCGCCCTCGTCCTGCCCGTCGTCCTGGTGCTCTCGGGAACGCTCGCGGTGTCCGCCGTTCCGTGGGCCGGCCAGGACTCCGCGACCCAGCTGACCGCGGCCGCCAAGGACGTCTCCGTCCCGGCCAAGTCCCGCGCCCCGCAGGACGTCCTGCGCGACCAGCTCCTCGCCGAGCTCCAGGCGAAGGACCCCGGCACCGCCCTCACGCGCCTCCAGCGCGAGGTCGAGAACCGGCCCTCCCTCGCCCGGCACTGCATGTCGATCGCCCGCGACCTCGGCCGCGCCGCCGTCCAGCGCTACGGCCCCGCCCGCGCCCAGTCCTTCTCCCGCCCGGTCTGCGACACCTCGTACGCGACCGGCGTCATGCGCGCCGGCTGAGCCCGTCACCACCACGACCGACCGGGCCGTCACCACCACGGCCGACCGGACCCCCGTCACCCCCGCGGCCGACCGGGTCCGTCCCCCCGTGCGGGCCGCGCCCCGCACCGCGGAGATCACGCCCCGTACCGCCGGGATCGCGCACCGGGCGCCTATCGTGCCCGTATGCACTCCACTCCGACGCAGGCCGTGGTCCTGGCGGGCGGCCAGGGCTCGCGGCTGCGCCCCTACACCGACGACCGCCCCAAGCCGATGGTCGAGATCCCGGGCACCGGGACCCCGATCATCGGCCATCAGCTTTCCTGGCTGGCCGCCGAGGGCGTCACCCACGCCGTCGTCTCCTGCGGTCACCTCGCCGAGGTCCTCCAGGAGTGGCTGAAAACCGCCGATCTCCCCCTTGAGGTGACCACCGTCGTCGAGAGCGAGCCCCTGGGCCGCGGCGGCGGCCTCAAGTACGCCGCCGCGCACCTCCCCTCGCCCGACGAGGCCTGGTACGCCACCAACGGCGACATCTGGACCCGCTTCTCGCTGCGCGAGATGGCCGCCTTCCACACCGAGCGCGACGCCCTCGCCACCCTCGCCCTGGCCCGCCCCCGCATCCCGTGGGGCGCCGTCGAGACCGACACCTTCGGGCACGTCACCGACTTCATCGAGGCGCCGCCGTCGCCGTTCCTCATCAACGCCGGCGTGTACGTCTTCTCCGCCGACTTCACCGCGTTCCTGCCCGACCTCGGCGACCACGAGCGGACCACCTTCCCCCACCTCGCCCGCGAGCGGCGCCTGGCCGGCTTCCCGCTGCCCCAGGGGGCGTACTGGCGGGCCATCGACACCGCCAAGGACCTCACCGAGGCCGCCAAGGAACTGGCCGCGCAGAGGGCCTGACCGCGGCACGTACGAGAAGGGCGGCACCGCCCGGAAGCGGTGCCGCCCTTCTCCTGTGCGTACGGACGCGGCCTCAGCCCAGCAGGCCGCCGATCGGGTTCCGCGCGCCGCCGTCCCCGCCGCCGCCCGATGTCGGGCCGCTCTCCGAAGGGGTGCCGGTCGAGCCCGTGGAACCGTCCCCCGACGTCCCGCCCGTGCTGCTCGGGGTGTCGCTGGTGGACGGCGGGGGCTCCGGGTTCGAGCGCGTGGGCGTGCGGCCGCCGGAGCCGCCGGTCCCGGTGCCGACGCCCTGCGTGGCGGTCGGGCGCTGCTCCTGGGTGCGGGTGGACTCGCGGGTCGGCTCGGACGTGCGCTCCGCCTCCCGGGTCCGCTCGCTCTTCTCCGGGGCCCCGGTCGTCTTCTCGGCGGTCGCGGCGGGCCGGGGCGTGGCCGTCGCCGGCTTGGCGGAGGCCTCGCCGCGCGGCTCCTGGAGCGGGCGGCCGGGGAGGTGGTTGACCGGGTCGTCGTTGGGGCCCGGGACGGTGACCATCTCGGTGGAGCGGACCGCGCCGCCGAGGACGGAGCCGACGAGGAGCGTGAGGCCGACGACGACGGCGGCGAGGAGGGAGCCGCGGCGCATCACGCGGCGGCGCAGGTCCAGGAGGTCGGCGCGGGGGCCGAGGGTGCGCCAGGCCTCCCCGGCGAGGCGCCCGTCGACCGAGTAGACGGGGGCGCCCGCCATGATCAGCGGCGTCCAGGCGGCCAGGTAGATGATGTCGGCGGAGTCGTAGACCGGGACGCTCTTCCAGCTGACGGTGAGCAGCAGCGCGGCGGAGAGCAGGGCGCCGACGACGGCGGCGACGCGCTGCCAGAGGCCGAGGATCGTGAGGACGCCGACGACGACCTGGAGGAAGGCGACGGTGAGTCCGGCACCGACCGGGTGCTGGAGGGCGAAGTCGCGGAGCGGTTCGGCGAGCGCCCACGGGTGGAGGGAGTTGAGCCACTTCACCATGGAGCCGCGCTCGCCGCCGTCGAAGTAGACGGGGTCGCAGAGCTTGCCCATGCCGGCGTAGACCGAGATGAGGCCGAGGAAGACCCGGAGCGGGAGGAGGACGACGCCGAGGTTCATCCGGCGGCCGGGGTAGTAGGCGTGCCGGACCGTGTCCTGTCCGGGCCGCCGGTCGGCCCGGCCGGGCCGCGTCCCCTCGCCGCCGTACGCGTCCTCGCCGCCGTACGCGCCCCCGTCGCCGTACGCCTCCGGCTCGGGCCGCATCTCGTACAGGTCGTCGTAGGCGCCCTCGGCGCGCCGCATCGGGGGCAGCAGCGGTCCGGCGGGCACCACGGGGGTGGGCATGGTGTCGCCGACGCGCGGGATCGCCTGCGTGGCGCCGGTGTCCTGCCCCCCGTGACCGCCGACCGGTTCGAGCGTGGCGACGGAGGACTCGCGCACGGCCTGGAGGAGGCCGGTCGCGCCCGGCGTGGACTTCCCGGTCCACACGACGGGGCGCCGGCGCGGGCCGCCGCCCGCACGGGCCGCGGCACCGGCCGCGGCTCCGATTCCGGCTCCGATTCCGGCTCCGGACAGGGCTGCGGTACGGGCGCCGGCGGCGAACTTCGGCTGCGGGGCCGGCGCGAGCCGCACACGGAAGCTGGCGTGGTTCACGATCACCTGGGCGGGATCGGAATCCACCTTGACCATGCTCAGCGCGGGCTGATCGTCGAACCCCGGCCGGGGCGTTCTGGTGTCCACACTCATCTAACCGAGTGATCCGGGTTTAGGACACTGCCTTGACGGGGCGCAAATGTCCGAGACCCGTCAAGATCACGCCACGGCCGGGGCCGGGGTGCTGCCGGGGCCGGTGTCAGCCCCTGCGGCGGCGGGCCGCCTCGTACAGCACGACACCGGCGGCGACACCGGCGTTGAGCGACTCGGCGCCGCCCGGCATCGGGATGCGGACGAGGAAGTCGCAGGTCTCGCCGACGAGCCGGGACAGGCCCTTGCCCTCGGAGCCGACCACGATGACGACCGGGCCGGACAGCGCCTCCAGCTCGTGCACCTCGGTGTCGCCGTCCGCGGACAGGCCGACGACCGTGAGACCGGCCTTCTGGTACTGCTCCAGACAGCGGGTCAGGTTGGTGGCGCGGGCGACCGGGGTGCGGGCGGCGGTGCCGGCCGAGGTCTTCCAGGCGCCGGCGGTCATGCCGGCCGCGCGCCGCTCGGGGACGACGACGCCGTGGCCGCCGAAGGCGGAGACGGAGCGGACGACGGCGCCGAGGTTGCGCGGGTCGGTGACGCCGTCGAGGGCGACGATCAGCGGGTCGTCGTGGTCGTCGAACGCGGCGGCGGCCAGGTCCTCGGGGTGCGCGTACTCGTACGGCGGGACCTGGAGGACGAGGCCCTGGTGGTTCAGGCCGTTCGTCATCCGGTCCAGCTCGGGGCGCGGCGCCTCCATGATGTTGATGTTGCCGCGGCCGGTGGCGAGGTTCAGGGCCTCGCGCACGCGCTCGTCGTTGTCGATGAACTGCTGGACGTACAGGGTCGTGGCGGGCACGCCGTCGCGCAGGGCCTCGTAGACCGGGTTGCGGCCGACGACCATCTCGGACTGGCCCTTGCCGCCGCGGCGGGCGACGGGCTTGCGCTTGGCGGCCTGCCGGGCCATCGCGTTGGAGACGCGGTACGCCTTGTGACCCTTGCGGTCCTCGGCCCTGGGCGTCGGGCCCTTGCCTTCGAGGCCCTTGCGCCGCTGGCCACCGCTGCCGACCGTCGCACCCTTCTTGTTCGACGTGCGGCGGTTCCTGCGCTGGCTGTTCCCGGCCATGACTACCCGATTTCCTCTGCTGACGTACGAAGTCTGTAACTGAAGTGTGCCGCCCGGAGGTCCGAGCGGCACGTCTTCTAACGGTTGCCCAGCGTCCAGCGGGGGCCGTCGGGGCTGTCCTCGATGGCGAGACCGGACTGGCCCAGCTGGTCGCGGATCGCGTCCGCGGTCGCCCAGTCCTTCCGCTCGCGCGCCGACTCGCGCTGCTGGAGCACGAGCCGTACGAGGGTGTCGACGACGCCGTGGAGCTCCTCGCCGCCGCCGGACTCCTCGGCCCACTGGGGGTCGAGGGGGTCCAGGCCGAGGACGCCGAGCATGGCCCGGACCTCGGCGAGGCGGGCGATGGCCTCGTCCTTGTCGTCCGCGGCGAGGGCGCTGTTGCCCTGGCGGACGGTGGTGTGGATGATCGCGAGCGCCTGCGGCACGCCCAGGTCGTCGTCCATGGCCTCGGCGAAGGACGGCGGCACCTCGGCGGCGGGGGCGACGGGCGCCCCGGCCTTCTCGGTGGCGCGCTGGACGAAGCCCTCGATGCGGGCGAACGCCGACTCGGCGTCGCGCAGGGACTCCTCGCTGTACTCGATCATCGAGCGGTAGTGCGGGGTGCCCAGGTAGTAGCGCAGGACGATGGGGCGCCAGTTCTTCACCATCTCGGACACCAGCACGCTGTTGCCGAGCGACTTCGACATCTTCTCGCCGCTCATGGTGACCCAGGCGTTGTGCACCCAGTACTGGGCGAACGCGTCGCCGAAGGCCTTGGCCTGGGCGATCTCGTTCTCGTGGTGCGGGAAGATCAGGTCGAGGCCGCCGCCGTGGATGTCGAAGGCGGAGCCCAGGTACTTGTGGGCCATCGCCGAGCACTCCAGGTGCCAGCCGGGACGGCCGCGGCCCCACGGGGTCTCCCAGTCGGGCTCGCCCGGCTTGGTCGCCTTCCACATGGCGAAGTCGCGCGGGTCGCGCTTGCCGGAGACGCCCTCGTCGGGCTGGCGGAGGTCGTCGACGTCCTGGTTGGACAGCTCCAGGTAGCCCGGGAAGGAGCGCACGTCGAAGTAGACGCTGCCGTCCGCCTCGTAGGCGTGGCCGCGCTCGATGAGGCCGCGCATCATCTCGATCATCTCGGGGACGTGCCCGGTGGCGCGCGGCTCGTAGGTGGGCGGCAGGCAACCGAGGGCGTCGTAGCCGGAGTTGAACGCGCGCTCGTTCTCGTACCCGATGGACCACCAGGGGCGGCCCTGGTCCGCGGCCTTCGTGATGATCTTGTCGTCGATGTCGGTGACGTTGCGCACGAACGTGACGTCGTAGCCGCGGTACTCGAACCAGCGGCGCATGATGTCGAAGTTCAGCCCCGACCGGATGTGGCCGATGTGCGGGGCCGCCTGGACGGTGGCGCCACAGAGGTAGATCGAGACACAGCCCGGTGTGAGCGGGGTGAAGTCGCGGATCTGCCGGGCGCTGGTGTCGTACAGGCGAATAGTCACCCCTCCAGGGTAGTGGCCGTGTGGTGGTGCCCCGCGACCTGTTCCGGCCGCGGGCCACGTTTTTCGCCTGTCCTACTCCTGTACGGGCTTCCGTACGGGGTACACCAGGGCGGTCGCGAGGGCGGCGAGGCCCTCGGCGCGACCGGTGAGGCCGAGGCCGTCCGTGGTGGTGCCCGAGACGGAGACGGGCGCTCCGGCCGCCTCGCTCAGCGCCTTCTGCGCCTCGTCCCGCCGCTTGCCGATCTTGGGGCGGACGCCGACGACCTGGACGGCGACGTTGCCGATCTCGTACCCCTCGGCGCGGACGATCCGGGCGGCCTCGGCGAGCAGGGTGGTGCCGGAGGCGCCGGACCACTCGGGGCGCGAGGTGCCGAAGTGGGCGCCGAGGTCGCCGATCCCGGCGGCGGAGAAGAGGGCGTCGCAGGCGGCGTGGGCGGCGACGTCGCCGTCGGAGTGCCCGGCGAGTCCGTACCCGTCGCTCTCGGAGGCCTCCCAGAGCAGGCCCGCGCACCAGAGTTCACGGCCCTTCTCGAAGGCGTGGACGTCGGTGCCGATGCCGGTGCGGGGAAGGGCGGGGAGTGCGGGCGGCTCAGAAGCCATCGTTGGCCCTCCTGCGGGCGAGTACGGCCTCGGCGAGGACGAGGTCGAGGGGGCGGGTCACCTTGAAGGCCTCTTCGTGGCCGGGCACGACGACGACGGGCGCGCCGAGCATCTCGACCATGCCGGCGTCGTCGGTGGCGCCCTCTCCGGTGAGGGCGACGGTGGCGTGGGCGTTCACCAGGGTGTCGTGGTCGAAGCCCTGGGGGGTCTGGACCGCGCGGAGGCGGGCGCGGACCGGGGTGGCGACGACCTGCTCGGGGTCGCCGGGCCTCGCCGCCGGCTCGACCTCCTTGACGGTGTCGGCCACGGGCAGCGCGGGGACGACGGCGACGGCCCCGTCCCGTACGGCCTCGATGACGGCGTCCACGGTGTCGACGGGGACGAGCGGGCGGGCCGCGTCGTGGACGAGGACGGTGGTGACGCCCTCGGGGAGCGCTTCGAGGCCGAGGCGCACGGACTCCTGGCGGGTCTCGCCGCCGGGGACGACCCGGTAGTCGGTGCGTTCGGGGAGGGCGTGGGCGTCGAGGAGGTTCTTGACCTCGGCGGCGCCGTCGGGGGGCGCGACCACGACGACGAGCGAGACCGCGCGGGAGGCGGCCATCGCGCGGACGGCGTGGACGAGCATGGGGGTGCCGCTCAGCGCGCGCAGCGCCTTGGGGGCGCCCGGGCCGAGGCGTACGCCCCGTCCGGCCGCCGGGATCACGACGGCGGTACGGCGGGGACGCGCTTCGTCTGACATCGGTTGCACTCCGGCAGGTTTGTTTCCGCGGCCGACATGGGTATGGCCTTCACCGTGCCGGACGCTCCGCCTTGACCGGGCCCTTCCGTGACGACGGTCGAGGGGTTGCCGCCCAGCACAGGGGGTTCGGGCGTACGGGTTTTCAGGACGCAGGTCGCAGGACGTGCGGGCGGGTCGGACGCGTCCCGCGCCGAGGAGGCCGAGGGGGCCCTCCCGTACGCGAACCGTACGTGGGCACAACATACGTACGTGAACATGCCGCAGCGCCCGGCGACAGCACTGTGTGGATCACAGCACGCCAGCGGGCACCGCGGCATCGCTTCACTTGAGGAACGCGCTCCGGCGGAACCGGACCGCGCTCAGGACGCGAGGACCTCGTCGAGGAGAGCCTCGGCCTTGTCCTCGTTCGTGTTCTCCGCGAGGGCCAGCTCGCTGACCAGGATCTGCCGGGCCTTGGCGAGCATGCGCTTCTCACCTGCGGAGAGACCCCGCTCGCGCTCGCGCCGCCACAGGTCGCGCACCACTTCGGCGACCTTGATGACGTCGCCGGAGGCGAGCTTCTCCAGGTTTGCCTTGTAGCGACGGGACCAGTTCGTCGGCTCCTCGGCGTACGGCGCGCGCAGCACCTCGAAGACCCGGTCCAGCCCGTCCTGACCGACCACGTCGCGGACCCCGACGAACTCCGCGTTGTCCGCCGGCACGCGGACCGTCAGGTCACCCTGCGCGACCTTGAGCACCAAGTAGGTCTTGTCCACGCCTTTGATCTGGCGAGTTTCGATGGCCTCGATCAGCGCGGCCCCGTGATGGGGATAGACCACGGTGTCGCCAACCTTGAACGTCATGTGACAGGTACCCCTTCCGTGGCTATCCAGAGTAACACGGATACGGCTTCTTCTGAATGGCGTTTTCGCAGGTCAGGGCATATCTCGGGGCTTGACAACCACGATGCGGACGTGCTGCGGAGAGCTTCCGGAAGGGGGTATTCGCAGGTCGGAGCGGCTGTGCGGACGGAGAGAAACGCGCACGTTACACCTAACCGGGCCTCCACGAAGAGGGAGTGATGTCCCGTTTTGTCTGGTTCGGAGTGGCCTTCTTCACGTGCTCCGTTCGAGGATCGGTCACCCGTACGGATGCATCGTGGGGCGATTCCCGGAATTGATCAGCCGAGATCGGCCGACATCGGTCCGGGATTTCCCGGAGGGGCGCTCCGGGGAATGTGCGGCGAGCCCCGAATTGATCAAGGCGGTTATGTGAACAACAGGTCAATGGGTCGTGATCCGGCCACGCGGAGCGAGCACGGCGCCGAGCGGGTCGGAGGCGGGGGGTCGACGGCTGCGGACGGGTGCGGCCCGGTTAGGGGCGGGTCGGGTGCGGGACGGAGAGTGCGGCTCGGTAACCTAAGCGCGCTGACACGCCTTGAGTTGGCTTCGACACCCCAGCCCGTCCGTACGTCCTAGGAGATGCCGCCGCCGTGAGCCGCAGCCTTCGACGCGGCGCCCTCGCCGCCACCGCCATCGTGTTCTCCGTCGCCGCCCTGTCCGCCTGCGGTGCGGGCAACGACGCGCAGACCCTCCAGATCCGGCCGGACAACGCCGCCGTCACCGTGGACGACGTCAAGATCCAGAACGCCCTGGTCATCACGCAGCCCGAGCGCGGCGTCAAGGGTCCGGCGGCCGTCTCGGCCACGGTCTTCAACAACGCCTCCCAGCCGCAGACGCTCGAAGCGATCACCCTGCCGGGCACCTCCGCCACCGTGAAGCTGACCCCGGCCGGCGGCTCCGGCGCGGTCACCGTCCCGGCCAACGGCTCCGTGATCATCGGCGGCAAGGGCAACGTCACCGCCGTGATCGAGAACGGCACCGAGGCCGCCGCCCTCGGCGACGCGCAGAAGGTCGTCTTCAAGCTGAGCCGGACCGGCGAGGTGCCCCTGGAGGCCTTCGTCGTCCCCGCGGAGGGCTACTTCGAGGAGTTCGGCCCGGAGGTCGTCCCCGCTCCCCCGTCCGCCACGCCGTCCGCCTCGGCGTCGCCGTCGGGCGAGGCCGGGCACGGCTCGGAGCACGGCGAGGACGGTGCCGGGCACGGTTCGGAGGGCTCGGCGACGCCGTCGGGCGAGGCGAGCCACGAGGCCGGCCACTGAGGGCCGTGCCCGCCCGTACGTAAAAGCCGTACCCGTCCGTACGCAAAAAGGGGCGCCCCCCGGTGGGGGCGCCCCTTTTTGCGTACGGACATGGATACCGGCGGTGTCTACGGCTCGAACTTGTAGCCCAGGCCCCGGACCGTCACCAGGTAGCGCGGGGCGCCCGGGTCCGGTTCGATCTTCGCGCGCAGGCGCTTGACGTGGACGTCGAGGGTCTTGGTGTCGCCGACGTAGTCCGCGCCCCAGACCCGGTCGATGAGCTGCATGCGGGTCAGCACGCGGCCCGCGTTGCGCAGCAGCATCTCCAGGAGGTCGAACTCCTTCAGGGGCAGGTCGACCTTGCCGCCGGAGACCGTGACCACGTGCCGGTCGACGTCCATGCGGACCGGGCCGGCCTCCAGGGCCGCCGGGGTGACCTCCTCCGGCTCTCCGCGGCGGCGGAGCACCGCGCGGATGCGGGCGACCAGCTCCCGCGAGGAGAAGGGCTTGGTCACGTAGTCGTCGGCCCCTATCTCCAGGCCGACGACCTTGTCGATCTCGCTGTCCTTGGCGGTCACCATGATCACCGGGACGTTCGAGCGGCCGCGCAGCTGGCGGCACACCTCGGTACCGGGAAGGCCCGGAAGCATCAGGTCGAGGAGGACGAGGTCGGCTCCGTTGCGCTCGAACTCGTCGAGGCCGTCGGGCCCGGTCGCCGCGACGGCGACCTCGAAGCCCTCCTTGCGGAGCATGTACGACAGGGCGTCGCTGAAGGATTCCTCATCCTCGACGACGAGCACTCGGGTCACGGAAGGACCTCCGGGGCGGGAAGCGGTTCGGTCATGAGATCGGGGGTGGGCGAGGCGGGCCGGCGGTCCCGTGCGGAGCCCGCCTCGGGCAGCCGCAGGGTGAAGGTGGAGCCCTGACCCTCGGTGCTCCAGACGGTGACCTCCCCGCCGTGCGAGGCGGCCACGTGCTTCACGATGGCGAGGCCCAGGCCCGTGCCGCCGGTGGCGCGGGAGCGGGCGGGGTCGACGCGGTAGAAGCGCTCGAAGACGCGCTCCTTGTCCTTGTCGGGGATGCCGATGCCCTGGTCGGTGACGGCTATCTCGATGAGGTCGCCGCCGGGTGCGGCGACCTTGCGGGCCGCGATGCCGACGCGGGTGTGGGCCGGTGAGTAGTTGACGGCGTTCTCGACGAGGTTGCCGAGGGCGGCGGCGAGCTGGCCGCGGCTGCCCCAGACGTGCAGTCCGGCCGAGCCCCCGGAGGCCATGGTGATCTGCTTGGTGGTGGCGGTGTGCCGGGAGCGGTCGATCGCCTCGGCGACCAGCTCGTCCACGGACACCGGCTCGGAGTCCTCCAGCGGGTCGTCGTTCTGCACGCGGGAGAGGTCGATCAGCTCCTGTACGAGGTTGGTGAGGCGGGTCGCCTCGATCTGCATCCGGCCGGCGAAGCGGGTGACCGCCTCGGGGTCGTCCGAGGCGTCCATGACGGCCTCGGAGAGCAGGGAGAGCGCGCCCGTGGGCGTCTTGAGCTCATGGCTGACGTTGGCCACGAAGTCCCGCCGCACCGCCTCGATGCGCCGGGCCTCGGTCAGGTCCTCGACCAGGAGCAGTACGAGCCGGGAGCCCAGCGGGGCGACGCGGGCGGAGACGGCGAGGGCCTCGCCGCGTCCGGTGCCGCGCCGGGGCAGGTCCAGTTCGACCTGCCGTATCTCTCCGTCGCGACGCGTGTCGCGGGCCATGTTGAGCATGGGCTCGACGGCCAGCTTGCCGCCGCGGACCAGACCGAGCGCGTACGCCGCCGAGCTGGCCTTCACCACGGAGTCGCTCTCGTCGAGGACGACCGCGGAGGAGCGCAGTACGGACAGCACGGTGTCGACGCCGGGCGGGAGCACGGCATCGGTGTGCAGCGAGGTACGGGTGGGTCGCGTCTGGTCGCGTTCGCTCCAGCGGAACGCCAGCATGGCGATCACGCCGGTGCACACGCCGGCGATCGCTGCCAATGCGGCGACCGCCGCGTTCACGTCCATGTCTCAAGGTTATGCGGGCTTCCGGACACTCTCCCAGCCGTCCGAGTGGCTGCTCGAACAGTCGTCGCCCAGAGTTCACCGTGGAGACCCGGCCGGTTCACTTGCCCCGGCGGGCGCGGTGGCGTGCGTCGCCCAGAGTTCACCTGGGGGACGGTGACGGTTCACACGAGGGGGTGGAGCCGGACGCACAGGGGGCCGAACGTGGGAGCGTGGGGTTCGGGCCCCACCCGTACCCCGGGGCCTCCGGAGCCCCCAGAGCCTCCGGAGCCCTGCGGCTTTGCAGCTTTGCGTAGAGAGGGACATCCATGCGGGACGCGTACCACGAGGAACTGGACTCGATCGGAGAGAGCCTGGTCGAGATGGCCCGGCTCGTCGGGTCGGCGATCGGGCGCGCCACGACGGCGATGCTCGACGCGGACCTGAAGCTCGCGGAGAGCGTGATCGCGGCGGACCAGAAGGTCGACGACCTCCAGCACGACCTGGAGGCGCGGGCGATAGCGCTGCTCGCGCGCCAGCAGCCGGTGGCGACGGACCTGCGGATCGTGGTGACCTCGCTGCGGATGAGCGCCGACCTGGAGCGCTCGGGCGACCTGGCGCAGCACGTGGCGAAGCTGGCGCGGCTGCGGTTCCCGGAGTCGGCGGTGCCGAGGGACCTGCACGCGACCATCCTGGAGATGGGGCAGCTGGCGCAGCGCCTGATGGCGAAGGCGGCGGAGGTCATCATCACGAAGGACGTCGACCTGGCGCTCCAGCTGGAGCAGGACGACGACGAGATGGACCTGCTGCACCGGACGCTGTTCCGGCACCTGATGGACGACCGGTGGAAGCACGGCATCGAGACGGCGGTGGACGTGACGCTGCTCGGGCGGTACTACGAGCGGTTCGCGGACCACGCGGTGTCGGTGGCGAAGCGGGTGGTCTACCTGGTGACGGGCGAGCACGCGGACGAGCTCCAGGCGGCGGACGCGCCGGTGGAGGGGGCGTAGACGCTCCGGTGGAGGGGGCGTGGGGGCCTTCCGGGGGGAGTGCGTCCGGGCTTCGATGCGCCGTTGATGCGCCGTTCCGGGTGGGCATGCAATGGGGGAAGGCGATCCGCGCCTCGAAAGGGAGGGACCCCCATGGCCGATTCCCCGATGACGACCGGCTCCGGGACGGAGCCGCCGCGCGAGGCGGACCTGCTGCCCGTCCTCGGCGCCTGCGGCTGCGGCTCGGGCTGCGGCTGCGGCTGCCAGTCGGGCGGGCCGTGCCAGTGCGGGGGCTGCTCGGGCTGAGGCGCGTACGGGCCGACGTGCGGGGGAAGGGGTGCGCCGAGCCGCACCCCTTCTCCACCGGGCCCGCTGGAGGTCGAGCACGCCGACGACCTGCCGCCCGCTCGTCCCCCCGGTGGTACGGAACCCGAGCCGGCGGCAGAACGCGCCGGGCCCGTCGCGGCCGGGCTCCCGGGTGACGTACATCTGCGACGCGACGCGCCGCGGGGGGCGGCGGGGTGACCTGCTCCGGGCGGAGTGACGCGCCGGGGGCGTTGCTCATGATCCGAACGCCGGCGGGGGCGCTCGCCCCCCTCGGGCGACGTGCATGCGTACGCCAGAATGCCCCCATGCCGATACGCCGCACTCCGCTCGCCGCCACCGCGGGCGCGGCCGCGGCACTGCTCCTCTCCGGCTGCACCGTGCCGATCGCGGGCGTCGCGGGGGTGACGGTGGGGGAGGACGGCTCGCCGGTCGGGGTGATCGCGATGTGCAAGGAGCACGTCGACGGCGCGACGCTCCACACCGACGCCGAAGACCCCGAGGCCCAGAAGGACATGGGCGCCTGGAACCACGACGCTCCGATCACCGGCCTCACCACCTGGCCCCTGTCCTCCCCCGGCGACGGCTGGACCGTGGCGAAGCCCCTCGGGCGACTGGTACCCGGACAGGCGTACAGGCTGTACGGCTGGACCGAGGACGGCTCCTGGTCGACGGCCGCCGTCTCCTTCACGACGAAGGACCTGGAGAAACTGACCCCGGGTCAGGTGCGGTACGGGTCGGACGCCGAGAGCAGGACGGTCCTGCTGGACGACTTCCGCACGAAGGCGTGCGAGGAGGCCTGACGGCACCGGCTTCGGACCCGAACTCCCGGTGACGCGGCCACGGACACTCCCACGGCGCATGCGGGCGCGGGCCGGGCAGTTGTGGTTCGACGCCCCGCTCGCCGCGGCGACGGCCGCGCCTGGCCTGCACAGTCGTTCGGTCAGCGATGGCCGTTCCGGCCGGTACGGGGTTCCGGAGAGGGGCTACGAGGTCGTTCCTCGTGGCGCCCTTCCCCGTCGGACGCGCCTGAGGCACGTCGAGCGGTCACCAGGTACCCCACGAAGCGCACCCCCGGCCGCGCCTCGGCCCACCCGTCCGCCGCGCCGGTCGGCACCAGAACGGTCGTGTCCGTCACGGGACGGTGGATGCCGGACGTGCTGCCCGCGGGCACCTCGCAACGCAACGAATCGGCCCCCCACCGGCGGAAAATCCGCAGGCAGGGGGCCCGTTCGTGCGTCAGGACAGGGCTACTTCTTCTTGCCCTGGTTCTTCACGGCCTCGATCGCGGCCGCGGCCGCCTCCGGGTCGAGGTACGTGCCGCCCGGGTTGAGGGGCTTGAAGTTCTCGTCCAGTTCGTAGACGAGGGGGATGCCGGTCGGGATGTTGAGGCCCGCGATGTCGGCGTCCGAGATGCCGTCCAGGTGCTTGACCAGGGCGCGGAGGCTGTTGCCGTGGGCGGCGACCAGGACCGTGCGGCCGGTGAGGAGGTCCGGGACGATGCTGTCGTACCAGTACGGGAGCATCCGCTCCACGACGTCCTTCAGGCACTCCGTGCGCGGGCGGAGCTCCGGCGGGATCGTCTGGTAGCGGGCGTCGTGGGCCTGCGAGTACTCGCTGTCGTCCGACAGCGCCGGCGGCGGGGTGTCGTACGAGCGGCGCCACAGCATGAACTGCTCCTCGCCGAACTCGGCGAGCGTCTGCGCCTTGTCCTTGCCCTGGAGCGCGCCGTAGTGGCGCTCGTTCAGGCGCCAGGAGCGGTTCACCGGGATCCAGTGGCGGTCCGCCGACTCCAGGGCGAGCTGCGCCGTGCGGATGGCGCGCTTCTGGAGGGAGGTGTGCAGCACGTCGGGCAGCAGGCCGGCGTCCTTGAGCAGCTCGCCGCCGCGCGTCGCCTCCTTCTCGCCCTTCGCGGTGAGGTTCACGTCCACCCATCCGGTGAACAGATTCTTCTCGTTCCACTCGCTCTCGCCGTGGCGGAGGAGGATCAGCTTGTACGGTGCGTCGGCCATGCGTACGAGCCTAATCGACCTCCGACGATTGACGCGCGTCGTCAATTGAGTGGTGTCCGGCATGAGAGATGCGTAAGTTACGCAGAGCCATATAGGGGCTTACGCATGCCAGGGGGCGCCACACATGTCCATCAGTACGCTCAGACGATCGGCCCGTGAGACGGTCTCCGGTCTTCCTCCCGGCTTCTGGTGGCTCTGGCTCTCCACCCTCGTCAACCGGACCGGCGCCTTCGTCCTCACCTTCCTCTCCCTCTACCTCACCCTGGAACTCGGGCACTCCGCCTGGTTCGCCGGGCTCGTCGTCGCCCTCCACGGCCTCGGCGGCGTCGCCGGCTCCCCGCTCGGCGGCGTGCTCACCGACCGCTGGGGCCGCCGCCCCACCATGATCACCATGCACCTCGCGGGCGCCGCCTGCGCCGCCGCCCTCGCCTTCGTCACCAGTGCCTGGGGCATCGCCGCCGTCGTCCTGCTGATGGGCGTCGCCATGCAGGCCGTCCGGCCCCCCATCAACGCCACCATCGCCGACATGGTCCCCGCCCACGACGTGCGCAGGGCCTACGCCCTCAACTACTGGGCCCTCAACCTCGGCTTCGCCATCGCCTCCCTCGGCGGCGGCGCCGCGGCCTTCCTCGGCTACCGCACCCTCTTCGTCGTCGACGCCGTCGCCACCGTCCTGTGCGCCGTCATCGTCTTCCTCCGGCTCCCCGAGACCCGGCCCGACCGGCCGGCCCCGGCGGAGGAGAAGTCCGTCGCCGAGCCCGAGGTCAGCACCCTCACCGTGCTGCGCGACGCGCCCTTCCGCACCCTCGTCCTGCTGAACCTGCTCGTCTGCCTCGTCTTCACCGCGCCGTGGATCGGGCTTCCCCTGACCATGGCCGACCAGGGGCTCTCCGCCTCCTCCTACGGCGCCGTCATCGCCGTCAACGGCGTCGTCATCGTCGGCTTCCAGCTCCTCGTCAACAAGCTCACCGACAAGCGCTCCCCCGTCCTCCTCCTCGCCCTCTCCTCCCTCCTCTTCGGCCTCGGCACCGGCGCCACCGCCCTCGCCGGCTCCTCCGTCGCCTTCGCCGCGACCGTGGTCGTCTGGACCGTCGGCGAGATGATCCACGTCCCGACCAACGCCGCCGCCACCGCCCGCCTCGCCCCCGAGCACGCCCGCGGCCGCTACCAGGGCGTCATGGGCATGTCCTGGGCCGTCGCCGGGTTCGTCGCCCCGATCCTCGCCGGCGCGGTCGTCGACGGGCCCGGACCCGACGTCCTCTGGGCGGCCACCGCCGCGATCGGCGTCCTCGCCGCCGCCGGGTACGCCACCCGGCTGCGCAAGGCCCTCACCGAGGAGAGCGAGGAGGCCGGAGCCGCCGTTCCCGTGCCCGGTCCCGTGGCCTCCCCCGCACCCGCTCCCGTCGTCGTGAAGGGCGGGGACGCCGAGGACTCCCCCGTCAGAACCTGACCCGCCGGAACCTGAACCGTCGGCACCTGCCGGCCGCTGCCCGACGGCGGCGCCCCGGTCGTGCTCGGCGGCCGCGCCCTGGACCGTCGACCGGCTCGCGGCCGGGGCGGGCGTCTCCCGCGCCGCCCTGGTCCGCCGCTTCACCGCCCGCGTCGGCCGGGCCCCGATGACGTACCTCACCCGGTGGCGGCTGACCCGCGCCGCCGCCCTGCTCCGGGACGGCACGGAGCCGCCGGGCTCCGTCGCCCGCCGCGTCGGCCACAGCAAGCCGTACGCGCTCCCGCACGCGTTCCGGCGCGAGTTCGGGGTCACGCCGGGGCGGTACCGAGAGGAACGGGAGGCGCCCGGGGTCGCGGTCAGTCCGCCGGCTTCGCCGGCGCGCTCTCCGGCGTCTTCGCCAGCAGGTTCCTGAACGCGTCCAGGTTCCGCGTCGACTCCCCCCGCGACACCCGCCACTCGTACTCGCGCCGGATCGACGTCGCGAAGCCCAGCTCCAGGAGCGTGTTGAAGTCGCCGTCCGCCGCCTCCAGGACCGAGCCGAGCAGCCGGTCCAGTTCCTCGGGCGTGACGGCGGCGAGCGGGAGCTTGCCGGTCAGGTACACGTCGCCGAGGCCGTCGACCGCGTACCCCACTCCGTACAGCTTGAGGTTGCGCTCCAGGAGCCAGCGGTGGACGCCCGCCTCGTTCTCGTCCGGGTGGCGGACGACGAAGGCGTTGAGGGAGAGGGAGTGGCGGCCCGCGCGGAGGGAGAGCGTCGTGAAGAGCTTGCGCGTGCCCGGGAGCTTGACGACGTAGGAGCCCGGTTCGGGGGACTCCCACTCCAGCTCCGCGTCGTCGAGCGTGGACTCGATGGTCTGCCGAACACCCTCGGCGGTCTTGTCCTCAGCCATGGTGGGAGCGTACGCGACGCCGGTTCTCGCGCAGCCGGTGGTCGTGCACGGCGGCCGTGTAGACGTCCGCCGTGGCCGAGGCCGCCGTGTCCCAGCCGAAGGAGCTCGCGTGGGCCGCCGCCGCCTCGCCCATCCGGGCCGACAGGGACGGGTCGTCGACGAAGCGGCCGAGCGCCCGCGCGTAGTCCGCCGGGTCGTGGCCCTGCACGAGGAAGCCGGTCACGTCGTCCCGCACGGCCACGGGCAGGCCGCCCACCGCCGCCGCGACGACCGGGGTGCCGGCCGCCTGCGCCTCTATGGCGACCAGGCCGAAGGACTCGCTGTACGAGGGCATGACGAGGACGCTGGCCGCGCGGAACCAGTCCGCGAGCCGCTCCTGGCCCACCGGCGGGTGGAAGCGCACGATGTCCGCGATGCCGAGCCGGGCGGCGAGCTTCTGGAGCCCCTCCGGCTTGGCCAGGCCGCTGCCGCTCGGGCCGCCGACCACCGGGACGACCATGCGGGAGCGCAGGGAGGGGTCCCGGTCCAGGAGCCGGGCGGCCGCCCTGAGCAGGATGTCCGGGGCCTTCAGCGGCTGTATCCGGCCGGCGAAGACCGGGACGAAGGCGTCCTGGGGCAGGCCGAGCCGGGCGCGGGCGGCGGCGCGGCCGTCGGCGGGGCGGAAGCGGTCGAGGTTGACGCCCGGGTGGACGACCGCGACCTTGCCGGGGTCCGCGTCGTAGAAGCGGGCCAGCTCGTCGGCCTCCTCGGCCGTGTTGGCGATCAGCCGGTCGGCGGCGGAGACGATCTGGGTCTCGCCGATCACACGGGCCGCGGGCTCGGGCGTGTCGCCCTCGGCGAGCGAGGCGTTCTTGACCTTCGCCATGGTGTGCATGGCGTGGACGAGCGGGACGCCCCAGCGCTCGGCGGCGAGCCAGCCGACGTGGCCGGAGAGCCAGTAGTGGGAGTGCACGAGGTCGTAGTGGCCGGGGCGGTGGCCCGCCCACGCCCGCATCACGCCGTGCGTGAAGGCGCAGAGCTGGGCCGGCAGCTCCTCCTTGGCCAGACCCTCGTACGGGCCGGCGTCCACGTGCCGTACGAGCACGCCCGGCGTCAGCTCGACCACCGGGGGCAGGCCGCCGGTGGTGGCCCGGGTGAAGATCTCCACCTCGATGTCGATGGCGGCGAGCCGCTTGGCCAGCTCGACGATGTAGACGTTCATGCCGCCCGCGTCACCGGTGCCCGGCTGGTGCAGCGGCGAGGTGTGGACGCTGAGCATGGCCACGCGCCGGGGGGTGCGGGGCCGGCCGGGAAGCCGGAGCCGGGCCGGCGCCGGGTACCGGTGCCGGGCACCGGCGAACCGGGACACGTACTGGCTCACGTCGGCGGTCCTTCCGCTCGGGGGCCGGGGCCGGGGGCCGGATCCCGGTCGGGGTCGCGGACCGGGGCCCTCGGTCTTCGTCTTCGGCTTTCGGGCTGGGCTTGGTCGGGCTGAGCCCGGTCGGGCCGGGCTGGACCGAGTCGGGCTCGGTCCGGCTGGGCCGGATCGGGCTGGGCTCGGTCCGGCTGGGCCGGATCGGGCTGGGCTCGGTCCGGCCGGGCCGGATCGGGCATGGCAGGAGGAGGGCGCGGTGCGTCCTCCGGCGGCGACAACACCGGAATGACCCCTTTCATTTCCGTCGGCGGGGGCGTTTTGCCAATTCGTTGCCGGAGGGAGCCCTCCTCCCGCACCCCTTACGCTCTTGGCATGGCCCCGCGCACCACCCGCCCCGTCGGCACCCCGACCCGCGGGACCACCAACCCCAACCGGCTGCGCCGCATGGACCGCTGGATCGCCGCCGTCCACGGGGCCGCCCTGCGCGGCTCCCCCGAGCCGCCCCTCGCCGTCGACCTCGGGTACGGGGCCGCGCCCTGGACCGCCGTCGAACTGCTGGCCCGGCTGCGCACCGCCGACCCCCGCACCCGGCTGTACGGCATCGAGATCGAGCCCGCCCGGGTCGAGGCGGCCCGGCCGTACGAGCACGAGGGGCTCTCCTTCCTGCACGGCGGCTTCGAGGTGCCGGTCCCCGGCCGGGTCGCCCTGATCCGGGCGGCGAACGTGCTGCGCCAGTACGACGAGGAGCAGGTCGCGGCCGTCTGGGAGCGCCTGTGCGGACGGCTCGCCCCGGGCGGGCTGCTCGTGGAGGGCACCTGCGACGAGATCGGGCGCCGGCACGTGTGGGTGGCGCTCGGTCCCGAGGGGCCCCGCACGGTGACCTTCGCGACCCGGCTCGGTTCGCTGGACCGCCCGTCCGACCTGGCGGAACGGCTGCCGAAGGCGCTGATCCACCGGAACGTGCCGGGCGAGCCGGTGCACGCCTTCCTGCGGGACTTCGACCGGGCGTGGGCCGCGGCCGCCCCGTACGCCTCGCTCGGCGCGCGCCAGCGCTGGATCCGCTCCGTGCGCGACCTGGCGGCGGACTGGCCGCTGACGGACGGTCCGCGGCGGTGGCGCCAGGGCGAGGTGACGGTGCGGTGGGGGGCGTTGGCGCCCCGGGGGTGAACGAGCGGGCGGGTTCCCGGCCACGCGGCCGACCCCGTCCCCCACCCCGACTCCCGCCGAATTCTCTCCGCTTCGGGAACGCCCCTCCCGTCCCACGCGTCACCCCTGGGGGGAACACGTCCGACAGGCCTCTCTTTCCCTTGTTACTTTCCGGTTTCGCGTGGCACTATCGCCAAGGTCACCGCCGGGTTACCGACGGTAAATAAGTTGTGGGTCACCAGAGGGGGAGCTCGTGAACCGACGCCGCCGTGCCGCCGCGATCACCGTGATCTGCGCCCTGGCCGTGCTGGCCTCTCCCGCCCTGACCCTCCAGGCCTCCGCCGCGCCGCTGCCGCCTCCCCCGCCGAAGAAGACCCTGGAGGAGGTGCGCAAGGAGATCGACGGCCTGTACCGGCAGGCCGCCGTCGCCACCGACGCGTACAACCTCGCCGAGGAGAAGGCCAAGGAGCAGTCCGCCGAGATCGTCCGGGTCAACCGGATGCTCGCGGAGGGGCGCGAGAAGATCGAGAGCCTCAAGATCCAGGCCGGCGCCGCCGCCCGCGCCCAGTACCGCAACGGCGGGCTGCCCGACGGCGCGCAGCTCATCCTCACCAACGACCCACAGCTCTTCCTCGAAGCCGCGGGCCGCATCAAGGACGGCGCGAAGGCCACCAGGGACCTCCTCGCCGAGATGACCCGCACCCAGGCCTCGCTGGACGTGTACGCCAAGGAGGCGAGCGACCACTGGTCCAGGCTGGAGGCCAACCGCGTCCGCCAGGCCGCGGCCCGCAAGGAGATCAACGCCAAGATCGACGCGGCCAAGAAGCTGGAGTCCGAGCTCGCCGCCGAGGAGCGGGAGCGGCTGCGCCGCCTGGAGGAACTGGCGCAGCGCGAGGCCCAGAAGACCTGGCTCCGCGCCGGCGCGCTCACCGGCCTGCGGGCGGAGGCGACGGCGGAGGGCCGGAAGGCGGTCGAGTTCGCGACCGCCCAGATCGGCAAGCCGTACGGCTGGGGCGACGAGGGCCCCGACGCGTTCGACTGCTCCGGGCTCACCCAGAGCGCCTGGGCCTCGGCGGGCCTCCGCATCCCGCGCACCTCGCAGGAGCAGTGGCGGCTGCTGCCGCGCGTGGACGTCAAGGACATGCGGCCGGGCGACCTGATCGTCTACTTCAAGGACGCGAGTCACATCGGGATGTACGTCGGGGACGGGATGATGGTGCACGCGCCGCGCCCGGGGCGGAACATCACCCTCGCGGGCGCGGGCTCGATGGAGATCCTGGGCGTCGTCCGCCCGGTGTGACGCGCGGGGCGGGACCTGCGGGCGGGACGGGGCGGGGCCCGTGCCGGAACCGGGGCCTGCGGCAGGGGACACCCGTGACGGGACCCGGGACCCGGGGCCTGCGACGGGGCGGCGCCCGTGACGGAACCGGCGTCACACGGCTCGCGCCGCCCCGCTCGTCCGTACCGCCGACCCCGGACGCACCCGCCGACCCCGGACGCACGCGCCCGCCGCACCCGGCACACCCGGACGTAACCGCCGCACCCGCCGCACCCGGCATGCTCGACGCGTCCGCCGTGCCCGACGCGTCCGGTACGGACGTCATGCCCGACGTGCCGGAGAAAGGCCCGGTCACCGGCCCAGTCACCGGCCCGGTCGTCGGCCCGGTCGTCGGCCCGGTCGTCGGGACGTCCGTCCACCCGCCCGCCCCCGCCCGCGTGACCTTTCTCATCAGCCCCCGGGCCCTCCCACCGGCCGTACGGGGGCGAGTACCTCCCCTTCCGCGGCATATGCCAACCGCGACGCGCGCACTCACAGCTGATCTCCATTCCGCTGCGCGCCGCCCTACCGCTATGGTCCGGGACGGGCGGAGTGCCACCCGGCGCCCCGCCCGCCCTCGGGGAGAGGGAAGGAAGACCGGACCGATGCCCGTATCCGTACCGCGTCAGAGAAACGTCTCTGCCGCCGCGGGCCCCGGCGACGCCGCCGACACGGACACCACCGACACGGACGCCACCGATACGGACGCCAGCGCCATGGACGCCACCGCTATGACAGGCACAGTCACAGGCACCGACCGCACCGATCTCACCCTCCTGGTCGTCGAGGACGACCCGGCGGGTGCCCTCGCCGTACCCGAACTCCTCGACGCGGCGGACGCCGCCGGCACCCGGGTCCGCATCCGCACCGCCCGCAACCTCACCGAGGCCGAGCGGCTCCTCACCGACGACGTCCACTGCGTCCTGGTCGACCTCTCGCTGCCCAGCCCCCGGGCCGCCGCCGGCGACGATCCGCTCGCCCCGCTCCGGCACATCCTGCGCCTCGCCCCGCGCCACGCCGTCCTCGCGCTCGCGGCCTCGGCCGACGCGGAGCTGGCGGCCGAGGCGGTACGGGTCGGGGCCCAGGACCACCTCTTCCGCGAGGAGCTCGACGGGCGGCTCCTGAGCCGGGCCATCCGGTACGCGGTCGAGCGCAAGCGGGCCGACGCCGTCCAGGTGAAGCTGACCGAGTCCCGGCTGCGGGCCCAGGAGAACGCCCGCCTGGAGCGCGGGCTGCTCCCGACGCCGCTCCTGGAGGGCTCCGACCTGCGGTTCGCGGCCCACTACCGGCCCGGCCGGTCGCGCGCGCTGCTCGGCGGCGACTTCTACGACGTCGTCCGCACCCCGGACGGCACCGTCCACGCCATGATCGGCGACGTCTGCGGACACGGCCCGGACGAGGCGGCGCTCGGGGTCGAGCTGCGGATCGCCTGGCGGGCCCTGACCTTCGCGGGCCTGTGCGGGGACGAGCTGCTCTCCACGATGCAGCAGGTCCTGGAGCACGAGCGGGAGAGCGAGGAGATCTTCGCGACCCTCTGCACGGTGGACATCGCGCCCGACGGGCGCCGGGCGGGCCTGTGCCTGGCCGGGCACCCCGCACCCCTGATCGCCCGGCGGGGACGGGCGGCCCGGCTCCTCCCGTACGAGGACGGCGGTCCGGCCCTCGGCCTGCTGCCGCGCGCTCGCTGGCCGCGCCGCCAGGTGGAGCTGGGCGGGGCGTGGAGCCTGCTCATGTACACGGACGGGCTGATCGAGGGCCGCTCGGCCGGGCCCGGCTCGCCGCGCCTCGGCCAGGACGGGATGGTCGCGATGATGAACCGGCAGCTGGCCGAGGGGCTGCGGGGCGAGGAGCTCCTGGAGGCGGCCGTGACGGAGGTCCGGTCCCTGAACGGCGGCGAGCTGACGGACGACGTGGCCGTCCTGGCCCTGGAAAGGGAGAGGACCCGGGGGTAGCCCCGGGTCCTGTCGCCCACTCGTTCGTCTTCCGGTGCCGCTACCGGCCGCCGTTGTAGGGGCCGTACGGTCCGTCGCTGCTGGAACCGCCGCCGCGGGAGCCGCGGCCGCCGCCCGAGACCTGCGCGAGCGCGGGGCGCACGTCCACCATGAAGACGATGGCGGCGATCACGCCGGCGATCTGCAGGAACAGCATCGGCAGGAGCAGGTTCAGGACGAGGTTGACGCCCAGGATGATCAGCCAGAACTTCTTCGTCTGCTTGTCCGCGGCACGGTAGGCGTCCTCGCGCGCCATGGCGGCGAAGACGAGCGCGGCGACGGCGAAGCCGGTGAAGACGAGGAACATGGCCAGGGAGAGGAGGGAGTCGAATCCCGCGCGCAACATGCTGAGCACCGCCTAGTGGGGATGGGGGGGAGAGCGCCTCACGGTCAAGGTACCCGGTACGGCGCTCCGTGTACCCGTACGGGGGCCGCCCCTACTCCTTCTCGGCGGCGACCGACACCTTCTTGGCGGGCGCCTTGCGAGCGGCGACCTTCTTGGTGGGCGCCTTCTTGTCCTCGGCCTCGGCCTCGGCCTCGGCCTGGATCGTCCCGACCGTCTTGGCCCCGGCGGCCGCCCCGTCGGTCTTCGGCTCCGACCCGGGCTCGACGGCGATGGCGATCTCGGTGATCTCCTCGGCGGCCTCGCCGCGCCAGGTGCGGACGGCCTCCTCGCCGTGGGCGGCGACCTCCTCGTACTTCTCGCGCGCCCTGACCGCGTACTCGGCGGCGACCCCGACCCCGCGCAGGGCGAGGTCCTGGGCGGTCTCGCCGATCTTCTTGAGGTCGGTGTCGAGGACCTCGACGACCTCGGCGAACTTCGTCCGGGCGGTGGCCTGGGCCTCCTTGGCCCGGTCGGACACCTTCTCCTGCACGACCTTCGGGTCGGTCTTCCGGACGGCCTCGATGCGCGCGGGCGCCTCGGCGGCGATCTGCTCGATCAGGCCGGGCACCTTCCGGGCCTGCCGCACGGCGAGGTCGGCGGTGCCGGCGGCGAAGTAGAGGGGGGTACGCAGTTCGTCGATGATGGCCATGCTGGTGGTCCTCCCGGGTGTGGCGTACGGACTAGCTCGAAGGCGGTTCTTCGGCATCGGGCGCGGGCGCGGACGCCTGCGCGGGGCCGGGCCCGGGCTCGGAGACGGCCCCGGACGCGGCCTCGGCGGCGTTCTCCTTGCGGAACGAGTCGTAGATCTGGAGCAGCACCTGCTTCTGCCGCTCGTTGATCGAGGGATCGGCCAGGATGACGGCGCGCGTCTCCAGCTCCTCCCGCTCCTTCTCGTCGAGGATCCCGGCCCGCACGTAGAGCGTCTCGGCGGAGATCCGCAGCGCCTTCGCGACCTGCTGCAGCACCTCGGCGCTGGGCTTGCGCAGCCCCCGCTCGATCTGGCTCAGGTACGGGTTCGACACCCCGGCGGCCTCGGCGAGCTGCCGCAGGGACAGCTGCGCGGTCCTCCGCTGCTCGCGGAGGTAGTCGCCGAGATTGCCGACGTTGAGCGATGCCATGCTCCGACCATGCCAGCCCCTGCTAACTTTTGCAAGCGCCTGCTTGCAAAAGTCTCGTACGCGTCGGACGCGGGAGCCCGTCGTCGGTGGTCAGCCGCGCACGTGCTGACCTGTCTCGCCGAAGGTGGGCCGGTCTCGGTCTGTCCGAGCCATCTACCCGTGCGTCTCAGTCAACGTTGGCCATCTGCTGTTCTGTCTCGCTCTTCCTGAGCCGCTGCCGCTCCTGGCTGTCCACGGTCGTCGTACACGGACAGCGCCGGGTGGGGATGTCTCGTGGGGGCTGAGGACTTTCGGCTGGAGCACGTCGACGCTCGCGGTGACCTGCATGAGGGGCCGCTTGAGGTGATGTGGCCGGCGCGTTTCGAGGCGGCCGGGCAGGTGCGGACGTTCCCGTCGTACCGCGGTCGGCGCAATTTTCCCGGCTGGTACTGGGCTGCGACGTGTGCCGAGTTGGCGGGTGACGAGTCGTGGGTGGAGCTCGGTCGGCTGATGCGGCTGGACTGTGATCCGGGGGTGGTGGCGATGGCGTCGCAGCCGTTCCGGCTCCCGTGGCGGCGGTCCGGCGACCGGGCCCGGCGGATCAGCCGTACCCCGGACTGCTTCGTGCGCCTTCGGGACGGCACCGGTGTGGTGCTGGACGTGCGTCCCGACGACCGGATCGAGCCCGAGGACGCGGTGAAGTTCGAGGTCACGGCAACCGCCTGCGCGCGGGTGGGCAACTCCGCATGATCGCGCACACCATTCAGGACACCGCTGACAGAACGCCCTCGCCGGTCTGAACGACAGCAGTGAAGCTGCGGTCTCAGCGGAAGGCTGCACCATTTTCCGACGCCCAGTGCCGGAACGGTCTTGCTGCGGACCCGGTGACCCGCAGAACGGTGTCGCGCACCTTCAGCAATTCGTCATTGACGTCCCCGCCCATCAAGTCGAGGACGGCATCCGCGGTCTCGTCTCCCATGAAGGAAGCCATCTGCCGGTGGGCTTCCTCCCGGCTGATCTCCATGAGGGCCACCTCTCGCCCCAACGCCGCAGCGATGGCCGCGACCTGCCGTCGGACCGTGATGCGCTCCGGCCCGGTCAGTGCATAGGTCCGCCCCTGGTGGCCAGGCTCGGTCAGCGCTGCACGGGCCACCGCCGCGATGTCCGCAGGGTGGATGGTCGGGAGACCGACGTCCGCATACGGCGCTCGGACCACGCCCTGATCGCGAATCGACTGCGCCCACCACAGGGTGTTCGAGGCGAACTGCGTCGGCCGCAGTATGGTCCAGGCCATGCCGCTGTCCTTGAGCAACCGCTCGACAGCCAGGTTCTCGCCGGCCGCCGGCAGATGCGGATGAGTCTGCACCGTGATCGACGACACGAGCACCACATGTTCCACGCCTGCCTGCCGGGCAGCCGCCAGGACCTCCGCTTCCGCACCCATACCCGACAACAGGAACAGGGAGCGTGCTCCCTCCAGCGCGGGCTTCAGAGAATCCGCCTGCGCAAGGTCGCCCTCAACGGCTTCGATCCCTTCAGTGAAAGAGACCCGTCCCGCATTACGAGTCAGACCTCGCACAGGTGCGGCACCGGCCACCTGCAACTCCCTCAGCAAAGCACTTCCGATGTTCCCGGTCGCGCCGGTCACGAGGATCATCGTCATCTCTTCCTGTCGTCAGCCGGTGATCACGTTCACAGCACGCTAAAACCTCAACCTCACTTGAGGTCAAGGAAGTAGCCCCACTGCGTCGGGTTGACCGAGACGAACTCGGCACCGGCGTCTCAGTCGACCCGAGCCACCGCAGGCCACCGCCTCACGGTGGCTCAGATCGACTGAGACAGGACAACGCTGGCTGTCACTTGAGTAGGGCAACTGTCACCAAGGCTCGCGTCGGCGATACCCCTCCGATCGCGCCCCACCGCCACCACCCTTGGGGATCGGCTCGCGGGCGTTGATGTCGCCCATCGCCATCATGCTCTTGGGGCGATTCATACTGACGATCCGCAGCGGGAACGAGACCCACGCCTCGCGCCGGAGGGAGATCGGCAGGGCTTGATCGACGCTGCTGGCCTGGTGGATGAGCGGCAGCATGAGCTCCCTCGCCTGTTCCTCGTCCGGGGCGTCAAGCAGCCGCTCGGCGATTTCGAGCACCGCGCCCATGAGAAACGGGTCCAGCGGTGGGTCGGTGAAGGGACGCGAGCTGTGCTTCTTCCCGGGCCTGCCACGAAGGGCCACTGCTCTGGCAAGGCGTTCCTCGGCTTCCCGGTCAAGGGCCTCCGCGAGCGCCGGGGTCGCGGCGAAGGAGCGAGCCGCAGGCCAGGAGAGAAACACGAGGCCCAGCAGCGCTCTCAGATCGGCGAAGTAGTCGGCCGCGGGGACCAGCCAGCCGACGCTCGGGGTCACGGCCGGGCCGACGGGGCCGAGAAGCCTCAGGGGCTGGCGCTGAAGGCCGAGGAGATGCTCCAGCGTGCGGGTCGGACGCAGTCTCGGGAACAGCCCCGACTGGCTCCGCGAGTTGTGCGCCACAGGCTGTCTGGAGACGCCCGACGGTGCGCGGCGAGCTCGTGGTCCGGCATCGCGTCGGATGGAGATCCTCGTCCCAGGGGCGGGCGGTGATGCTGTTCATCTCGACCGCGTGGACGGGCTGACGGCAGGCCGGGCAGTCGGTCCGCGGGAGGCGACGGTGCCGAGGGCAGGCGAAGACCGGCGGGAGGCGCCAGGAAAGCCGCCAGGCCCCGCCGTGACGCCGATGGATCTCGCTCCCGTCCCCGGTGAGACATTGCGGGCAGCACCTCGGCGTTCGAGTCAGCAGCCACGCGTTGCTTTTGATCATCCCTGCGGCGTTGCCGCGCGGCGTGAACCTCCTGTTCACCGGCCCATAGCGCCCGGCGAGCGAGGAGGTCAGCAGGCTACCGATCTCATCCCGGGAGAGGCGAGTCGTCCGGGTGAAGGGCCGCAGCTGCTCGGGCTCCAGGTCGTGCAGCAACCGCATGGGGATGCGGAACAGCACGTCCTCTTACGGCCGCCGGCCAGACCGGTCCGGATCGCGATCGCCCCTGGAGATGTTCCCAGGTGGTGCGCGAGGCGAAGGATGTAACCGGTCAGCGCCTCGTCGGGCAGCAGGTCGAGACTGCGGGGCAGCGGACGCATGACCTCATGATGTGACATGAGTCGGGACGCGGCATGGCGTAAGTTCGCCGCACTCACCGCTGCGAGGCCCAGTTGCACGACGAACGCGGGACTGATCCTCGCGATCAGCTTGACCGCCCATCCACCAGCGTCTCCACCAGGAGGAACTGAAGACCGTGATGACGCTCAGCAGCAGCCCGCTCGCGCACAGAACCATCCTCACCGTTCCACACGCCGCGAGCCTCTTCCAGGACATTCGGCGGGTCAGCGCTCAATGGCTGACCAGCAAGTTCGGCAGCGCCCCGCTCACCTCCGGACATCACCACCTCGATGAGGTCTCGGTGTTGACCAACCACGCGGCCTACCTGGCCGACGGCTCCGAACACGCGATACGTGTCCAGCTCCGGGAGGACAGGCCCGACGCCACGTGGCGGACCACGATCACCGCCGTCGCGTTCGAGGACTCTTCCGCATTGCTCACGGTCAGCCTGGAAGTCTTCCCGAACGGCGACGCACAGCTGTCCCCCGGCAGACCACGTCTGGTTCGCGATCTCGTCCAGGAGCTGGGGCCCGTGGACGGCCCCGCACGGTTGACTTTGCTGCCCCAGAGCGTGGGCGCGGAGGGCATCGATGCCCTGATCGACGTGCTCTGCGACCCCACACGACGCATGCCGGTGATCGTGGCGGCCCAGCCCCTCCGCCCCAACACGCTGTGGTCGAAGCGGCTGGACCAAGCGATGCAGCAGTGCGCCGGCGCCGCCTCGCTGTACCTGCTGGCGGATATCGAAGCCGTCGATGCGTTCCGTGCCGCGATTGGGGAGTACCACCGCGTCGCCCCGGGGGCGATACGCACCTTTCTGACCGAGGTGGATCCGGCATGGCCGAAGGATGCCTCGCGTCACCGGTTCCTGACCGTTGCCCGGATGAGCGATCCTCAGGACCGGGCGTACTTCGGCCTCGCCCGCACTGTCCAACGGCTCTCCACCGAGGCACCGTTGCCCGAGGCTCTGCGCACGATCACGTTCCACGACGACGTGGGGCAGCGTCATCGCGCAGAACGAGAAGCAGCGCTGGCATCCGTGAACCCCTCCGAGGAACTGGCGGGGATACGCAAGGACGTCGAGGAGCTCAAGGCACTGCTGGCCCAGGCTGACGAAGAGCTGAAGGAAGCGGCACGCACCGCTGCCCTGTCGGCCCGGACAGCAGCCTCTCTGGAGGAGCAGCTGCACGCGGCCGTGGAACGGGCGGACGGCGACATGGAGGAAGCCCTTCGGGCTCTGGACGACGTCGAGCGGGCACGGGCGGAGGCAGACATCCTGCGGCGTCGGCTTCGTGAGGAAGGCCGTTACGACGCCGCTGTCGTCGTCGAGCAGCCTCCCGGCGTTCCGGACTCGTTCGAGGAGCTGTGGGAGCGGCTGGACACGTTCGAAGGCGTTCGGGTCGAGGCCGTTAACTGAACGTTTCAGAATGAGTTCCGTGCAGGGACTTGGCGGTCGAGCTTGGTGGCGGCAGAGTGTTGCAGGTGTCGGATGATCTTATGCCTGATGAGCTGTGGGAACGCATCGCTCCGCTGCTGCCGCCCCGCCCGCCGCGGCGGCATCGGTATCCCGGACGCCTGCCGGCGGACGACCGTGCGG
>NZ_JNXJ01000032.1:0-136664 GCF_000716625.1 Streptomyces bikiniensis
CCCCCACCCCCTCCCGCCGCACCCTCCTCGCGGTCACCGCCGCCGCCGCGGTCGCCGCCGTCACCGGGGCGGGCGCCCCCGTCCAGGCCGCGCCCGAGCGGTACGACGACCGGAGGCTCCGGCGGATCGTCGACCGCATGTCCCTGGAGGAGAAGGTCGGCCAGCTCTTCGTGATGCGGGTGTACGGGCACTCCGCGACCGCCCCGGACCAGGCCGACGTCGACGCCAACCTCGCCGAGATCGGGGTCCGCACGGCCGCCGAGCTGGTCGCGCGCTACCACGTCGGCGGGATCATCTACTTCACCTGGGCCCACAACACCCGCGACCCGCACCAGATCGCCGACCTCTCCAACGGCATCCAGCAGGCCGCCCTCGCGCAGCCCGTCCCCGTCCCCGTGCTCATCTCCACCGACCAGGAGCACGGCATCGTCTGCCGGGTGGGCGAGCCCGCCACCCTGCTGCCCGGCGCGATGGCCCTCGGCGCCGGCCGCTCGCACGCCGACGCCCGCCGGGCCGCGGAGATCGCGGGCGCCGAACTCGCCGCCCTCGGCATCCGCCAGAACTACGCCCCGGTCGCCGACGTCAACGTCAACCCGGCCAACCCGGTCATCGGCGTCCGCTCCTTCGGCTCCGACCCGCGCGCGGTCGCCGGCCTCGTCGCCGCCCAGGTGAAGGGGTACCAGCGGGCCGGGGTCGCGGCCACCTCCAAGCACTTCCCCGGCCACGGCGACACCGCCGTGGACAGCCACTACGGCCTGCCGACCATCACCCACACCCGGGAGCAGTGGGAGGAACTGGACGCCCCGCCGTTCCGGTCCGCGATCGCCGCCGGGATCGACTCGATCATGACCGCGCACATCGTGGTCCCCGCGCTCGACCCGAGCGAGGACCCGGCGACCCTCTCCCGGCCCGTCCTCACCGGCATCCTGCGCGAACGGCTCGGCTACGACGGCGTGGTGGTCACCGACGCGCTCGGCATGGAGGGCGTGCGCACCAAGTACGGCGACGAGCGCGTCCCGGTCCTCGCCCTCAAGGCCGGTGTCGACCAGCTCCTCAACCCGCCGAAGCTGGACGTCGCCTGGAACGCGGTCCTGAACGCGGTCCGCTCCGGCGAGCTGACCGAGGCCCGGCTCGACGAATCGATCCTGCGCATCCTGCGGCTCAAGGCGAAGCTGGGCCTGTTCCGGCAGGCGTACGTGACGCGGGCGGGCGTCGAGCGGGTGGTCGGCTCGAAGACCCACCTGGCGCAGGCCGACCGGATCGCCGAGGCGACGACGACCCTGCTCCTCAACGAGGGCGGGTTCCTGCCGCTGCGGCCCTCCCGCCACCGCTCGGTCCTGGTCGTCGGCGCCGACCCGGCCTCCCCGTCCGGCACCACGGGACCGCCCACCACCACCCTGGCGGCGGCCCTGCGGGAGCTGGGGTTCACCGCGACGGCGCTCCCCACCGGGACCGCGCCGACGGCGGCGCGGATCGAGGAGGCGGTGGCCGCCGCGGCCGGCAGGGACGTGGTGGTCGTGGGCACGTACAACGTCACCGCGACCAGCACCCAGCGGACCCTGGTGGCGCGGCTCGCGGCGACCGGGGTGCCCGTCGTGACGGTCGCGATCCGCAACCCGTACGACGTCGCGCACCTGACGGGCCAGCGGGCGACCCTCGCCGCGTACTCCTGGACCGACGTCGAACTCCGCGCCGCCGTCCGGGTCCTGGCCGGGCGGGCGGAGCCCCGGGGCCGGCTCCCGGTGCCGGTGCAGAGCGCCGACGCCCCGGACCGGGTGCTGTACCCGGTCGGGTACGGCCTCTCGTACCGCTAGCGGACAGGAAAAAGGGGGGCGCGCCCGGACGGGCGCGCCCCCCCTCTCGCCTCACCGCGGACTACGGCCGCAGGCCGTGCTCCCGCGTCGCCTCCTCGTCGACCGCCCGGTCCAGGCGGGCGTCGAAGCGGGCCAGCGGCCGCGCCGCCTGCTCGGCCGGGGCGGGGACGCCGGCCCAGGCGAGGATGCGGGCGGTGGCCTTCGCGCGCTCGGCCTCGACCAGGCCCTCCACGTTCGCGCCGTGGTTGGCGCCCGGGGCCACGTACACGTAGCTGTCGCGCGCGCCCTTGCCCAGGCGGAACTTCTCGGAGCCCCACGGGTCGTTGCCGCCGTAGACGAACAGCATCCGGTGCGCGTTGTTGCGGACCCAGGAGTCCACGTCCTTCATGGCCCGCGGGTCGAACTTCATCGGGATCTCGCGCGGCACGAAGTTGCGCGCGGGCTGGTAGCCGTAGCGGCTCAGGCCCTTGAGGTGCGGCTGCTTGATGAAGGGCGCGCCGAGCTGGGTGGCCGCCTGGTAGTAGTACGGCGTGTACGGCTCCAGGCCCTGGTCGGTGTAGGCGGCCCAGCCGGAGTAGGCGTCGATCGTGTCGTACACCTCGTCGTCCGTCGCCGTCCTCGCGACCGGGATCTGGTCGCAGACGTCCTGGCCGTAGTACTGCCAGAAGCCCCACACGAAGTCGAGGACGACGGCCTCGTAGGCCTTGTCGAGCGTGCCGACCGTGTGGAAGGTGGCGCCCTCGGCCTCGGCCCACGCCTTGTACTTGGCCTGGAGGGGCGCGCGCCGGACGAGCGCCTCGCGCTGGAGGTCGTTCAGGCGGTCGCGGCACTCCTCGGTGCCGACGGTGGCGAAGAAGCGGTCGTAGGCCGAGTCCTCGTCGTTGACCACGTCGTTCGGGGCGACGTAGGCGACGACGCCGTCCATGTCGCGCGGGTAGAAGCGCTCGTAGTAGGTGGCGGTCATGCCGCCCTTGGAGGCTCCGGTGGAGAGCCACTTCTTGCCGTAGATCTTCTTCAGGGCGGTGAAGATCCGGTGCTGGTCGCTGGCGGCCTGCCAGATGTTCAGCTTCGACCAGTCGGCCGGCTGGGGCCGGGACGGGGTGAAGAAGCGGTACTCCATGGAGATCTGGTTGCCGTCGACGATCCGGGTCGGCTCGGCCCGGCTCGGCGTGGTGCTCAGCCCGTAGCCGCTGGTGCGGAAGACGGTGGGGCGGTCCGTGTCCTTGTGGAGGACCGAGATCCGCTGCTGGAACGTGCCCTTCCACGGGCGCGCGTGGTCGATCGGCTGTTCGTAGTTCAGGACGAAGAAGCGGTAGCCGGCGTACGGCTTCTCCTCGATCAGGGTCATCCCGGGGATCGCCAGGATGCGGTCCTTGATGTCCTCGGCGGCCGCCCGGTCGGCGGTCCCGCTCCGCGAGTCGGCGACGGACGCGGTGTCGGTGTCCGTGTCCGCGGCGGTGGCCACGCCGGTCGCTCCCACGGTGCCTATGAGCACCGAGAGCGACAGCAGCAGCCTGAGCGACGTGCGCATGCACCCTCCCATGATTCACAACGGTGTCGCGAACCTAGCGGGGGCAACGTGTGGACCGCCAGACCCAGTTGGTCCTTACTGGTGGACTTTCCCGCGCACCGGCACGGAATCCGGACCGTCCGTACGGGAAACGGACCGTCCGTACGGGAAACAGGCCGTCCGTACGGGAAACAGGCCGTCCGTACGGGAAACAGGCCGTCCGTACGGAAACGGGCCGTCAGCAGAGGATCCAGCCCGTGGACGTCCCCCGGCCGGACACCGAACCCGCCGCCCGGACGCAGCGGTTGAGAGCGTGGACGGTGAGGGGCCCGGCCTGGCGGTCGAACCGGCCGGACTTGACGGCGGGGCGCCCGCCGCGCGGCTGGAGCGAGACGGACATGGCCCGGCGGGCCGCCGGACCCCTGCCGACGGTGACGGCGCAGACGTACTGCCGGGTCCGGTAGAGGCGCAGCTCCCCGGTGGGGAAGGCGATCGTCCGGGTGGGCCGTCCCCGGCAGACGGAGGCGGCGTCGGCGGTGCCGGCCCCCGGGCCGCCGGGGAAGGGCAGCAGGAGCAGCGCGAGGGCGGTGAGCAGCGGTACGAGGACACGGGCGGTCGCCCGCCGCCCGCGCCGTGCGGTCGGCGTGTCGTCCGTGACCATGCGGCCCCCTCCCGGGTGAAGCTCCGTACGGATGTACGGGTCTACGACGCGCCATGGGGCCGAACGGTTGCCTCCGCCCCGGCTCAGGCCTCGACCCGCGCCGGTTCCGCCTCCCCGACGAAGGTGCTCCAGAGCTTGGCGTACCGGCCGCCCCGGGCGAGGAGTTCGTCGTGGGTGCCGTCCTCCGCGACCCGCCCGTGGTCCATGACGACCACCCGGTCGGCGCGGGCGGCCGTGGTCAGGCGGTGGGCGACGACGAGGGTGGTGCGGCGGCCCGCGATGCGGTCGGTGGCCTGGTTGACCTGGGCCTCGGTGGCCAGGTCCAGGGCGGCCGTGGCCTCGTCCAGGAGCAGGATGTCGGGGTCGACCAGCTCGGCGCGGGCCAGGGCGATGAGCTGGCGCTGTCCGGCGGAGAGGTTCCGGCCGCGCTCGGCCACCTCGTGGAGGTAGCCGCCGTCGAGCGTGGCGATCATCTCGTGCGCGCCGACCGCGCGGGCCGCCGCCTCCACCTCGGCGTCGGTCGCCTCGGGCCGCCCGTAGGCGATGGCGTCGCGGACCGTCCCCGCGAAGAGGTACGCCTCCTGGGGGACGACCCCGAGCCGGTGCCGGTACGCGGTGAGGTCGAGGTCCCGCAGGTCGGTGCCGTCGGCGGTGACCCGGCCGCTCGTGGGGTCGTAGAACCGCGCGACCAGCTTGACCAGGGTGGACTTCCCGGCGCCGGTCTCACCGACGAAGGCGACGGTCTGCCCGGCGGGAATCCGCAGGTCGACCCCGGTCAGCGCTGCCTCCTCCCCGTCGCCGACGTCCTCCCCGTACGAGAAGGACACGTCCTCGAAGGCGATCTCGCCGCGCAGCGAGAGCACGTCCAGGGGCGCGTCGGCGGCGGCCGTCGACGTGGGCTCCTGGAGGAGTTCCTGCATCCGCTTCAGGGAGACTGCGGCCTGCTGGTAGCCGTCGAAGACCTGCGAGAGCTGCTGCACGGGCGCGAAGAACAGGTCGATGTAGAGGAGGTAGGCGACGAGGGCGCCGGTGGTGAGCGTCCCGGCCTCGATGCGGTTCGCGCCGACGACCAGGACGGCCGCGGCGGCCGCCGAGGACAGCAGGGTGACGAACGGGAAGTAGATCGAGATCAGCCACTGGCCGCGGACGCGGGCCTCGCGGTAGGAGTCGCTGCGCTCCGCGAACCGCCCGGCGCCGTCCCGCTCGCGGCGGAAGGCCTGCACGATCCGCAGCCCGGCCACCGACTCCTGGAGGTCGGCGTTGACGACGCCGATCCGCTCGCGCGCCAGCTCGTACGCCTTCACGCTGGAGCGCCGGAAGAAGTACGTGGCGACGGCGAGGACCGGCAGGGTCGCGAAGACCACCAGGGCGAGCTGGAGGTCGAGCACGAGCAGCGCGACCATGATCCCGAAGAAGGTCACGACGGAGACGAAGGCGGTGACCAGGCCCGTCTGGAGGAAGGTGGACAGGGCGTCCACGTCCGTGGTCATCCGGGTCATGATCCGGCCGGTGAGCTCGCGCTCGTAGTAGTCCAGGCCGAGCCGCTGGAGCTGGGCGAAGATCTTCAGGCGCAGGGCGTAGAGGACCCGCTCGCCGGTGCGGCCGGTCATCCGGGTCTCGGCGGTCTGCGCGACCCACTGCACGAGCACGGTCAGCAGGGCGAGCGCGGAGGCCGCCCAGACGGCGCCGATCGCGAGCCGGTTCACGCCCTCGTCGATGCCGTGCCGGATCAGGACGGGCAGCAGGAGGCCGGTGCCGGCGTCGAGGGCGACCAGGCCGAGGCTGATGAGCAGGGGCGGGCCGAAGCCCCGGAGCAGCCGGCGCAGGCCGTAGGAGTCCTCGGGGGCCACGGCCCGCGCCTCGTCCACGTCGGGGACGTCGGTGGCGGGCGGCAGGGCCGCGACGGCGGCGAGCAGCTCGGGGGTGGCCCCGGGCACGGCGCTCTCCCGGCCGCCGTCCCCGTCCCGTACCCACAGGGCGGGGGTGATGCCCCGCTCGGCGTCGAACTCGGCGTCCAGCTCGTCCCGCAGCGTGTGGTCCTCGGCGGGCGCGGCCGGGGCGACGCGGCCGGGCGAGACGGCGCCCAGCTCCTCGGGGTCGGTGAGCAGGCGCCGGAAGAGCGGGGAGCGCTCCTCCAGCTCCTCCTGGGTGCCGATGTCCGCGAGGCGCCCGCCGTCGAGGACGGCGATGCGGTCGGCGAGGTTGAGGGTGGAGCGGCGGTGGGCGATGAGCAGGGTCGTGCGGCCCGCCATGACCGACTTCAGGGCCTCGTGGATCTCGTGCTCGACGCGGGCGTCCACGGCGGAGGTGGCGTCGTCCAGGAGGAGCAGCCGGGGGTCGGCCAGGATCGCGCGGGCGAGCGCGACGCGCTGGCGCTGGCCGCCGGAGAGGGTCAGTCCGTGCTCGCCGACCTTGGTGTCGTACCCCTGGGGCAGCTCGTTGATGAACCGGTCGGCCTGGGCGGCGCGGGCGGCGGTCTCGATCTGCTCGTCGGTGGCGTCGGGGACGCCGTACGCGATGTTGGCGCGGACCGTGTCGGAGAAGAGGAAGGAGTCCTCGGGGACCAGGCCGACGGCGGCGCGCAGCGAGTCGAGGGTCAGCTCGCGCACGTCGTGGCCGCCGACGAGGACGGCGCCGCGCGAGACGTCGTAGAAGCGGGGCAGGAGGAGGGAGACGGTCGACTTGCCGGAGCCGGAGGCGCCGACGAGGGCGACGGTCTCGCCGGGCCGGATCTCCAGCGAGAACCCGTCGAGCACACGACGCCCGTCTTCGTACGCGAAGGAGACGTCGTCGAACTCGACCGTGGCGGGGGCGTCGGCGGGCAGCTCCTTGGTGCCGTCCTCGACGACCGGCTCGGTGTCGATGAGGTCGAGGACGCGCTCGACGCCGGCGCGGGCCTGCTGGCCGACGGTGAGGACCATGGCGAGCATGCGGACCGGTCCGACGAGGGAGGCCAGGTAGGAGGAGAAGGCGACGAAGGTGCCGAGGGTGATCTGGCCCTTGTAGGCGAGCCAGCCGCCGAGGGCGAGGACGGCGACCTGGCCGAGGGCGGGCACGGCCTGGAGGGCGGGGGTGTACCGGGAGTTCAGCCGGACCGTCCGCAGCCGGCCCGCGAAGAGCCTGCGCCCGGCCTCGCGGATCTTGCCGGTCTCCTGGTCCTCCTGCCCGAAGCCCTTGACGACCCGGACGCCGGACACGGCCCCGTCCACGACCCCGGCGACCAGGGCGGCCTGCTGCTGGGCGTGCCAGGTGGCGGGGTGGAGACGGGTGCGGCTGCGCCGGGCGATGTACCAGAGGGCGGGGGCGACGGCGAGGGCGACGAGGGTGAGCGGCGGGGAGAGCCACGCCATGACGCCCAGCGAAATCAGGAAGAGCAGGACGTTCCCGAGGGTCATCGGGAGCATGAAGAGCAGGCTCTGGATCAGCTGGAGGTCGGTGGTGGCCCGCCCGACGACCTGCCCGGTGGACAGCTCGTCCTGCCGCCGCCCGTCGAGCCGGGTGATCGTGCCGTACATGTCGGTGCGCAGGTCGTGCTGCACGTCGAGCGCGAGGCGCCCGCCGTAGTAGCGGCGGACGTAGGTGAGGGCGTAGACGAGGACGGCGGCCCCGATCAGGAGCCCGGTCCAGGTGGCGAGGTCCCGGGTCTTCGTCCCGATGACGTCGTCGATGATCACCTTGGTGAAGAGCGGCACGAGGGCGAGGACGCCCATGCCGACGAGGGACGACCCGAGCGCCAGGAGCGTGTTCGCCTTGTACCGCCAGGCGTATCCGGCGAGCCTGCGCGCCCACCCCTGCTGTTTCTCCCCGACCGCCACGTGTGACCTCCCGTACGTCCTGCTCTACCGGAAGCCCCAACGCGGCCGACGTGGGATTTCATCCCGCCGCAACAAAGACGGGGCCCGGGTCGGAGGAGGATCGGGCGGTGGTCCTAGGACCCGTGCCGCGTCCGGCTCAGGCCGTCCCGGGCGGGGCGACCCATTGGGTCGGCTGGCCTGTGACCCGTGCGACGGTCTCGAAGTCCTTGTCGTAGTGGAGGAGCGTGAGGCCGGTCAGTTCGGCGGTGGCGGCCACGAGGAGGTCGACCGGACCGGCGCTGCGGTGCTCGCCCTGGTTGGTCAGCATCTGCTGGACGCGGCGGGCGCGGGTGTAGACCCCGTCGGGGACGGGAGTCCAGTTGAAGAGCTGGGCGAGGAGGTCCTCCTTCGCGAGCCGGTCGTTGGCGGACCGGGCCGAGTAGAGGATCTCCAGCTCGGTGAGGTCGCAGAGGCCGACGGTGCCTTCCGTCAGGTACTTGACCCACTCTTCCTGGACCTGCTTCTTGGCCAGGATCCTGACGGCGGCGGACGTGTCCACGAGGTGGGTGACCGGGCTCACCGACGGTAGTTCCTCTTGTCCATGAGGATGTCGAAGTCCCCGCGCTCCGCCATCGCCGTCAGCTGCTCCAGCGCGCGCAGCCGTTTGTGCCGCTGCGCGACCTCCAGCAGGGCTGCGTTGACCGTGTCCTTCTTCGTCTTCGTGCCCAGTATTTCGGCGGCCTCGGCCAGGGCCTCGTCGTCGACCTCCACGTACAGATTCGACATGGCACATCCTCCCTATACCGATGACACAAGGAGCATATGCGCCATGGAAACGGCACGGCAAACGCCGTTCACTCACAGGTGCGTCGGCTCGAACATCCGCAGCAGGGCCGGGAGGACGACCACCGAGGGGCCCGGGGTCGCGAGGGACTTCGCGAGGTCGGCGGCCAGGGTGCCGGGGGTGGTGAGGACGCCGGGGACGCCGAAGGACTCGGCGAGGGCGACGAAGTCCGGGCGGGTCAGCTCGGTGCCGGTGGCCTCGCCGTACGCGTCCGTCATGTACTCGCGCAGGATGCCGTAGCCCCCGTCGTCCACGATCAGCCACGTCACGTCGAGCCCGTACTGCCTCGCCGTGGCCAGCTCCGCGAGCGAGTACATCGCGCCGCCGTCGCCGGAGACCGCCAGGACCGGCCGGGAGGGGTCCGCGACGGCCGCGCCGAGGGCGGCGGGGAAGGCGTAGCCGAGGCCGCCGGCGCCCTGCGCGGAGTGCATGGTGTTCGGGTGCCGGGCGTCGAAGGCCGACCACGCCCAGTACGCGAGGATCGTCATGTCCCAGAAGCTCGGCGCCCGCGCCGGAAGCGCCTCGCGCACCGCGGCGACGACCCGCTGCTCCAGGTCGAGGTCCTGCGCGGCGAGCCGGTCCCGGACCCGGCCGAGGACGGCCGCGACCCGCTCGGGGGCGGTCGGGTCGGTGCGCTCCCCGACCGTCTCCAGGATCGCCTGGAGCGCGAGCCGGGCGTCGGCGTGGATGCCGAGCGCCGGGTGGTTGGACTCCAGCTTCCCCGCGTCCGCCTCGATCTGGATCACCCGGCCGCGCGGGGCGAAGGTGTGGTAGTTCGAGGACAGCTCGCCGAGCCCCGATCCGACGACGAGGAGGACGTCGGCGTCCTCCAGGAAGTCGGTGGTGTGCCGGTCCTCCAGCCAGGACTGGAGGGACAGCGGGTGCTTCCAGGGGAAGGCGCCCTTGCCGCCGAAGGTGGTGACCACGGGCGCGTCGATCCGCTCGGCCAGGGCCCGCAGCTTCCCCGACGCGTCGGAGCGGACGACCCCGCCGCCCGCGACGATCACCGGCCGCTCGGCGTGCGCGAGCAGGTGCGCGGCCACCGCCGTCAGCTCGGGGCGCGGCACGACGTCCTCGGGGGTGGCGTCCATCGCGGTGACCACCGGCAGCGTCGTCTCCGCCGTGAGCACGTCCTGCGGGATCTCCACCCAGACGGGGCCGTGCGGGGCGGTGAGCGCCGACTCCCAGGCGGCGGCGATCGCGGAGGGGATCTGGGAGGGCGTACGGGCCGTGTGGACGGACTTCACGACGTCCCGGAAGGAGGCCTGCTGGTCGCGCAGCTCGTGCAGGTAGCCGCGCCGGCCGCCGCCGAGCCCGGCCGCCGGGACCTGGCTGGCGATCGCGACGACCGGCGCCGAGGCGGCGGCCGCCTCCTGGAGCGCGGCGAGCGACAGGAGCGCGCCGGGCCCGGTGGAGAGCAGCAGCGGGGCCGCCTCGCCGGTGATCCGGCCGTACGCGTCGGCGGCGAAGCCCGCGTTGTTCTCGGCCCGCAGGCCGACGTACCGCAGCGGGGAGCGGCGCAGCGCGTCGAACATGCCGAGCGCGTGCTGCCCGGGGAGCCCGAAGACGGTGGTCGCGCCGAGCCCGGACAGGGTCTCGACGACGAGGTCCCCGCCGGTCCGCCCCGGGGGCGGGTTCAGGGCCGCCTCGATCTGGGCGGGCGTGGGGCGCAGGACCAGGTCGTGGTCGTGGGTCATGGCGGGTCCCTCGGGGCGGTGGCGGGTCGGGTCGGGTGCGGCCGGGGGCGGCCGCGCCCGACGGTCACCAGTGTCGCGCGGAGCGGGAGGTCCCCGCCCCGCCGGCTACTTCGCCGCGCGGCCGGCCGCGATCTGGCGGGACATGATCGTCGTCAGCTCGTACGCCGTGTGGGAGGCGGCGACGGCGGTGATCTCGGCGTGGTCGTAGGCCGGGGCGACCTCGACGACGTCGGCGGAGACCAGGTTGCAGGAGGACAGGCCCCGCAGGATCTCCAGGAGCTCGCGGGAGGTCATGCCGCCCGCCTCGGGGGTGCCGGTGCCGGGCGCGTGGGCCGGGTCGAGGCAGTCGATGTCGATGGAGATGTACAGCGGGCGGTTGCCGATGCGCTGGCGCAGCTGGTCGGCGACCTCGTCGGCGCCGCGCCGGTAGACGTCGGCGGAGGTGACGATGCCGAAGCCCATCTTCTCGTCGTCGGTCAGGTCCTGCTTGCCGTACAGCGGGCCGCGGGTGCCGACGTGCGACAGCGCCTCGGTGTCGAGGATGCCCTCCTCGACGGCCCGGCGGAACGGGGTGCCGTGGGTGTACTCGGCGCCGAAGTACGTGTCCCAGGTGTCGAGGTGCGCGTCGAAGTGGAGCAGGGCGACCGGGCCGTGCTTCTTGGCGACCGAGCGGAGCAGCGGCAGCGCGATGGTGTGGTCGCCGCCGAGGGTCATCATGCGGGCGCCGGTGCCGAGGAGCTCGTCGGCGGCGGCCTCGACGGTCTCGACGGCCTCGTTGATGTTAAACGGGTTGGCGGCGATGTCACCGGCGTCCGCGACCTGCGCGAGGGCGAACGGGGAGGCGTCCTGCGCCGGGTTGTAGGGGCGGAGCAGGCGGGAGGCCTCGCGGATGGCGTTGCCGCCGAAGCGGGCGCCGGGCCGGTAGGAGACGCCGCTGTCGAAGGGGACGCCGACCACGGCGACGTCGGCGGTGCCGACCTCGTCGAGCCGCGGCAGCCGGGCGAACGTCGCGGGACCGGCGTACCGCGGGACGCGGGACGAGTCGATCGGGCCGCGGAAGGCGTTCTGGTCGCTGCTCATGGTCGGGTCCTCCTGCAAGGTGGGGTGGGGCTCCGGCGCGCCGGACACCACGACGGTAAACGCCGGAAAAGCACCACAGAAGTGTACGTTCCCTCCACTCCACGAGCCGATGATGTACGAAGGGTCCATGACGACGAGCCCCGCGCCCCCCGCCTCCACTCCCCCGGCCCCGCCGGTCCCGCTCGCCGCGCTGCTGGCCCGCCGGGACCTGGGGCTGCGGCTGCTCGCCGGGCCCGGGGACGTGCCGCTGCACTGGGTGCACACCTCGGAGATGGCCGACCCGTACCCGTACCTGCTCGGCGGGGAACTCCTGATGACGGCGGGCGTGCAGCTCACCGACCCGGCGCGGTACGTGGAGCGGGTGGTGGAGGCGGGGGCGGCGGCGCTCGCGTTCGGGGTGACGCCGGTGTACGACACGGTCCCGGCGGAGCTGGTCGAGGCCTGCGCGCGCCGGGGGCTCCCGCTCCTCGAAGTGCCGCCGCGGACCCCGTTCACGGCGGTGGCGCGGGCGGTGTGGCGGCTGATGGCGGAGGCCCGGCTGCACGAGCTGCGCCGGGTGACGGAGGCCCAGCAGTCCCTGGCGACGGCGGCGGCGCGGCCGGCCCCGGTCCCGGCGGTCCTCGGCGCGCTCGCCGCCCGGCTCGGCGGCCGGGCGGTCCTCCTCGCCCCGGACGGCACGGAGTCGGCGGCGGCCGGCCGGGAGGTCCCGCCGGAGGCGTCCCGGGCGCTGCGGGAACTGGCGGGGGTCCTGGGCCCGCGCCCCGGCGCCCCGGCGTCGGCGAGCGGGGAGAGCGGGGACCTGCGCCTGGCGGCGTACGCCCTGGGGAGCGGCGACGGACCGGCCCTGGGGGTGGCGACGGACCGGCGGGACCCCGGCGACCACACGATCGCGGGCGTCGCGGTGGTCCTGCTCTCCCTCCTGACGGCCCCGCACCGGGGCGCGGACGCGGCGGTACGGGACGGGGCCCTGGTCCGGCTGCTCCTGGGCGCCTCCCCGGCGGAGGCGGCGGCGGCCCTGGACCCGGGCCCGTGGACGGTGGTCCACGCGCGGGGCGGCGACGGCACCCCGTTCGCGACGGCGGACCTGGCGGCGTCGCTGGGAACGGCGCTGGTGGAGCCGGAACCGTCCCCGGCCCCGGGGAAGGCCCTCGGAAAGGCCCTCAAAGAAGCCCTTGGGGAAGGCCTCGGGGAAGCCCTTGGGGAGGCAGGAGCGGCCCGTGTCTCCGGGGCGGCCCCCGCCTCCGTACGACTCCTTCTGCCCGCTTCTTCCCCCGTCACCGCGCGACCCGGCTGGTTCCTCGGCGTCTCCGCCCCGGCCGGGGCCGGGGACCTCCCCGCCGCCGACCGGCAGGCGGCCCGGGCGCTGCGCCGCGCGGAGGCGACCCGGTCGGCGCTCGTGCGCCACCGCCCGGGCGGCCTCGCGTCCCTCGTGGACCCGGACGAGGCCGCCGCCCACGCCCGGGCCCTCCTCGCCCCCCTGAACGAACCGCTCAGGGAGACCCTGCGCGCCTGGCTCTCCCTGCACGGCAGTTGGGACCGGACGGCGGTGGCCCTGGACGTCCACCGCAACACCGTCCGCCAGCGCATCACCCGCTGCGCGACCCTCCTGGACCGGGACCTGGACGACCCGGACGTACGGATGGAGCTGTGGTTCGCGCTGCGTGCCCCGTGACCCGACCCGGCACACGGTCTCCGGTCACGCGATGTCGCCCATCCACATGCGCCGCCCGAGTTCGTCCAGCTCGGCCCGCCTCTCCTCGTACTCGGGCAGGGCCCGTCCGAGGAGACGCCAGAAGTCCGGCCCGTGTCCGGCCACCCGCACATGGGCGAGCTCGTGGGCGATCACGTAGTCGACGAGGTGCATGGGCAGCTGGAACAGCGGCCACCCCAGACGCATGCGACCGACTCCGTCCTCGCCTCCCGGCGGAAGGTAGCTGCCCCAGCGGCCACCGAGGTCCGCCACGTCCAGCATCGGCTCGGCGACCCCCATCCGCGCCGCCCACGGCTGGATGCGACCACCGGCCCACTCGCGGCCGACACGGCGGTACCAGCGGACGAGCGCCGACCGGCCTCGGGCCGGGTCGCCGGCCTGCGCGGCACTGAGGACCAGGCGGCCGGCGACGAGACGCACGGTGCCGTCGTCCGGCCGGTCGGCGTCGACGGTCAGCCGGTAGGTGCGTCCCAGATACCGGAAAACCTCCCCCTCGGCGAGCCGCTTGGACGGGGTCAACGGGCGCGTGCGCTCGCGCAGCGCCTGCTTGCCCACCAGCCAGGACCGGTGCGCCCGGACGAAGTCCGCCGCGTCGGCCGCGGGACGCCCTTGCGGTGCGTGCAGGGTGACCCCGGCGTCCAGCTCCACGGTGAGCGCGAAACGCTTGCGCCGGGGACTGACGCGTACGGCCAGCACCAGACCGTCGACGGCGAGCCGGTCGCCCTCGGCGAGGGCGACCGGTGAGGCGGAGTCGACGGTCAAGGCGGTCACTCCGCCTATTCTCCCCTCAGCCTCGCCCGGAACGACTCCTGGTTGGCGTTGGCGTGCGCCGCGAGCCCCTGCGCGAGCGCGTTGAACGGATCCCATCCCGAACCGCCCGGCAGCATCCCGTGGTCGAGAAGCGCGGTCTCGATCTCACCGGCGAGAAGGGTGATGTCCTGGTCCTGCCCCTGGTAGGACTTCTTGCCCATGGTCCGGGCCGCCGTCTCGCACACCGCTCGGGCTGCGTCCCGCAGGTCCGCCACCTTGCTCGTGTCGATGTCCGGGTTCTCCACCGCGTCCCTGTCCAGAAGGCGGTACACCACCTGCTCCAGCCGGGTGAGTCCCGCCAGCCTCGGATCCTCCTCGGCTTCCCGGCGCACCTGCTCGAAGAGCGGCCCGAACTCCTGGATCTGGTCCTCGAACCGGCCGGGCATCTCGCGCAGGATCTCCTCCAGCCGCTGCGAGAGCCTCACGTACTTCTCCGGGTCCTCCCGCTTCACCCGCTCCTCCAGGTGGAAGCGCAGGGCATGGCCCATCTCGGCCGCCGCCTCGCGCGCGGGCATGGCGCGCACCCGCTCGTCGAACAGCGGCGACGCCAGCGACACGGGGGCGATCACCTGGTCGATCTCCGGGCCTTCCAGGTGCTCGGCGACCAGCGCGCGCACCTTGCGCCCGTACCTGCGCATCGTGAAGGCGCCGCCCGCCGCGTCGCGATGGAGGGTACGGATCCGCTTCTGCAACAGCCCCCAGCGGCGGGCCTCGCCCACGTAGTCCAGGCCGCGCTCGTGCGGGAGGACCCGCTCCAGCGTGGCGAGGAACTCGTGCAGGACCTGGTCGAAGTCCTGGCGGACGGTCTCGTCGTCGAAGGCCAGGGCGGCGGACCGCACGGCGGCGAAGTCGACGAGGTCGGCGTCGATGACGCCGGCGTGGTCGCGGAGGTACCGGCGCACCTTCTCCGCCGCCGGTTCCAGGGCTTCGACCTCCACGGACATGCTGCGCATCGTGTCGGCGACGTCGGCCGCCTTGTAGTCGGCGAGTGCCTCGGTCAGGTGCTCGAAGACCCCGTAGTAGTCGACGACGTACCCGATCTCCTTGCCCCGCATGGGCCGGTTCACCCGGGCCACGGCCTGGAGCAGTTCGGCGTCCCGGATCGGCCGGTCCAGGTAGAGCGCCTGCTCGCGCGGGGCGTCGAAGCCCGTGAGGAGCATGGACTTGACGATCAGGAAGGCGATGGGGCTCTCGGGGTGCACGGGGTCGGGCTCGACGGCCGGCTTCCCGGCCCTGTCCGTGTTCTCCTGCGACCAAGGGTTGCCGCCGGTCTCCACCGGGCCCTGGCTCTCGTCCGCCGGCGCGTGGAAGGGCGTGGTGACGACCCAGTCGGGTTCCGGCGGCAGCACGGGGAAGGCCTTGTGGAACCGCTCGATGTACGCGGCCTGGCGCACCGAGTCCGTCCAGTGCAGCCACTCGCGCCGCTTGCGCTCGTCGCCGGGCGAGACGACCGGCACGAAGTCGATCCGCCGCAGCAGCGAACGGAACGGATACGCCTGGAAGAGGTACCGGGTCCGCCGGTCCATCTCCTCGATCGGCGTCCCGGCGAACGTCTCCGGACGGAACTCGGCCAGCTCCGCCAGCAGGGCGTCCCGCGCCGCCCGTAGCGCGTGGTGGTACTCGACGGCCGCCTTCCGGCTCACCGCCGCGACCTGCGCCTTGAAGCCGCCGCCCGACAGCACCGTGGTCACCCAGTGCTCCAGCATGTCCTCGGCCTTGGCGCGGATCATCGGCGTCGACTCGGCGACGTCCCTCTCCGTGGGCCAACGGTTGAGGAGCTCGCGCCGCTCCTCCTCGCTGCGGTCCTTGACGAGGTCCTCGAAGCGCCGGTCCAGGCCGTCCTGGTCGAGAACCGTGCCCTCGCCGGTGCGGCCCTCGTAGCGGATGCGGACGACCACGCCGTCGTGCTCGGCGTCCGCCATGCGGTATTCGTCCAGGAACCCCCGGTCGGGGCCGCCGCTGAAGATCCGACGGGTGTCCTCGGCCTTGCCGGTCATGATGGGGGTGCCGGTGAAACCGATCTTCGCCGCGTTGGGGATCGCCTTGCGCAGGGCGGCGTGGAGCAGGCTGGTGTGGGACCGGTGCGCCTCGTCGACGAGGACGAGGATGTCGGGCGAGGTGTTGCACTCGGGGAAGTTCGGCACCGGCGGCAGCTTCGCCGCGCGCCGCTCCCGCCGTGCCTTCTCCGCCTCGGCGTACTCGGCGGCGAAGTCCCGTTCGTCGCCGTCCTCCTCCGCCTCGGCGGCGAAGGTGAAGCCGCCGGCCCCGTACTTCTGGATCATCGCGAACACGACGCGCCGGCCGCCGTCCCGCAGCAACCCCTCCATCTGGGCCGCGTTCCTGGCGGTCTCCACCTCGGACTCGCTCAGCCGCAGCGTGGCGGCGAGCTGTTCCTGCAACTGCGTCCGGTCGGTGACGACGACCACCATGAACTCGCTGAGCCGGTGGTGCAGGTGCATCCGGCGCACGAGGAACGTCATGGTGAGGCTCTTACCGGAGCCCTGGGTGTGCCAGATGAGGCCCCCGCGCTCGTCGTCGGGCACCGGCCCGCCGCGCGCCTTGCCCGTGAGCAGCTTGCGGACCGCCTTCTCGGCGGCCCGGTACTGCTGGTGCCGGGCGACGGCCTTGACCGTGCGGGCGCCGCCCGCCTCGGTCGGGACGGTCATCGGGATGACGTAGTGCCGGACGATCCTGAGCAGCGCCGCCGGGCGCAGGACGACGCCCACCAGCTTGTGGCGCTCGTTGAGCTGGTCGACGCCGTCGGGAAGCTCGGCGATGAGCGCGGCCGGGTCCTCCGGCTCGACGCTCCGCCACGGGTGGAAGTGCTCCGGGGTGGAGGTGATCGTGCCGAGGTAGGCGGTCTCCGCCGTCGCGGCCACGAGCAGCTGCACCGTACGGAAGAGTTCAGGGACCCCCGCGGGCAGCAGCCCGGCGGGGTCCCGCTCGTCGTCGGGGAGGGGCGATCCGGCGTAGCGCCGCAGATCGAGGACCGCGCTGCGGATCGGGTCGGCGAGGTCGGGGCTCTTGCACTCGACGGCGACGAGCGGGATGCCGTTCACGAAGAGGACGACGTCGAGGACCGAGACGTCACCGGACCGGTTCCGTACGCGGAGCTGGTCGACGACGGTGAACTCGTTCCGGTCAGCGCGCTCCTCGTGCCACTCGACGTACTGGACGGTGGCGGACGGTCCGCCGTGCGCGGAGGACGGTCCGGGGAGCAGTAGACCGCTGAGGAGAAGGTCGGTGGCGGCGAAGTTGGCCTTGTCGACACCCTGGCCGAGGGAGACCGCGGCGAGTTCGGAGATCGACCGCCTGATGTCTGTCAGGTCCATCCACGGCCGGTCGTCGTCAGCGCGGACGTTGATGCGGCGCAGCGCCTCGGTGAGCTGGTCCCCGAGGAACGGCGCGTCGACGTCGAGCGTGCCGACGTCCTTGCCGGGGAGGTGCGTCCAGCCCATCGCCCGCAGCTGCGCGACGGTCGGCCGCTCCACCTCGTCCCGCTCGGACTGCATCGTCGCCATTCCCCCACGCCTCTCGCCCGCCTATCACACCCGTGCAGGCGATCCATTCTGCGTGACGGGCTGGGGACGGGCGAGAGTTCAGGTCACCGGGCGGTCCCGACTATTCGGGATGATCGGCGCGAACCGCTTCCCCGACCAGACGGGCTCCCCGGCTCCGGGCGACGCGGTGGACCTCGCGCAGGGACTCCGACAGACGGGCGACGACGTAGCGGAGCTGCTCGGGCGTCGCCGACCGGTCGCTCAGCAGGTCCTCGACGTGCCCGAGGAGGTCGGCGGCCATGCCGAGCTGCACGCTCTCGATGTTGTCGGCGACACGGGAGACGTACCCCTCGCCGTCACCGAGGAGATAACAGGGCTTCCCCTCGTCACCGGTCCAGGGGAGCAGCCGGGCGGCCTGCGCGGTGTGCCGGATCATGCCGCGACCTCCCTTCCGTGGATGACACGGGGGCCGAGGTCGATGCCGTGCACGGCGAACCAGAGCGCCCGGCGTCGGCCTCGCTGCCGCCGGGCCTCGGCCTCGGCCTGGCGGCGCTCGTGGGCGAGGAAGTAGGGCCGGACGAGGGGGCTGTCCTCTCCCCGGAGATACGACTCGGGGATGGGAACGGGCCTGGGTCCGGATTCAGGCAGGGGGCGTACGGGGAGGGTGTGGGCGCGCGGCGGGCGGCGGCGTCCGGGTGGCGGAGGCCACAGGAGCCGCAGCAGCGGGTCGAGCATCCGGGCGATAGCGTGCAACACGTCGTCAACTCCGATGTAGTTGAGGGCCACGCCCCCGGACCGTTCGCGTCGGTCGCGGGGGTCTCGCGCGTGCGGCTCCGCCGGGCTCGTCCGCCCGCCGGAACTGCACTCTGTAGCGATTCCCTCACAGCGTGAGACCGGCATGGCTACCCTGAACAGGGGGTTCGGCGTGACGCCGTTTTTGTCACAAGGGAGTTGACGATGACCAACGTGTACGGCGAGTGGCTGAAGGCGCAGCGCGGGGCGGCCGGCCTCACGCAGCAGGAGCTGGCCGACATCGCGATCATGACGCGCTCGCACATCGCACACATCGAGGCGGGCCGCCGGATCCCGTCGACGGAGGATGCGCGGAGGTTGGACAGGGCGCTGGGGACGGGGGATGTGTTGCAGAGCTTCCTGCCGAAAGATGACGACACGATCGCCGATTACTTCGAGCCTGCGCGCCAACTCGAACAGCAGGCAACGATGATCAGGGAGTTCGCCTCCGCCTTTGTACCCGGCATCCTCCAGACAAAGAGGTACGCGCGCGCGGTTCTGGGCACGACCTTCCCTCCCAGGAGTGACGAAGAACGTGACAGGCACGTTGTCACACGGATGGAACGGTCCAAGGTCCTGGCAGATCCGGTGACGCCCGTAGTGTGGGCGCTGCTGGACGAAACGGTCCTACGACGTCCGGTCGGTGGCCGAGAGGTCATGGCTGAACAGATCGCGCACATCATCCAGTTGGTGGAGAGCCGGCGTGTACGCGTGCACATCCTCCCCGTGAGCCTCGGCGTCCATCCGCTCATGCAGGGCATGCTGACGCTGATGTGGTTCGAGGACCAGCCACCGACCGCGTACAGCGAAGGCGTCTCAGTCGGCAAGCTGCACGACTCCCCGTCCGTGGTCCAGCGCCTACAAGGCGTCTACGATCTGGCGCTGGGCGACGCACTGCCCTCGCAAGAGTCACTGGCCCTGATGCGGGCGATCGCGAAGGAACACGAAGACCATGAATGAACACACCATCCCGGACGCCTCCGCGCTGAGCGGCTGGCGCAAGTCGTCGTACAGCGGGAACGAGTCCGGAAGTTGCGTCGAGGTCCTGGACGGCTACCCGTCAGGTGTTCCGGTCCGTGACTCCAAGGTATCCCACGGCCCGGCGCCCATCTTTACAACCGCTGGCTGGTCAGCCTTCATAGCTGCACTAAAGGATAACAACCCGCCCCACGGTCAAGGAAAGCCCACTTAGACTGACAACAGGTCGTCAAGGAGGCTCACCTTCAAGAGACGCAGCTTCTCAAGTTCAGAGAACCCAACATGGATCGATTTATCCAGCGCGTGCGCAATTTCAACAATCTTCCACTGACGCCAAAGAGGCACGTTCGGAACAGCAAGCTGTCGAACTGCGGCTTGGGAAATGTTCGCCTGGCCAGTACTACCGCTGAGAAAGGTATCGATCTGACCCCGCACTGGTGGCATCTTAAGCGCAATCTCTAGGAATTCAGCGCAGGCTAGCACTTCGTCAGGAACCAATCGCAGCGTCTTATCGCTAAGCATCAGCTTTCCATGCGTTGCCTCGACCAGACAAACCGTTCCAACCAAGCTGCGCACTCCGTTCGCGCGAGCCATGAGTAGATCGCCGGGGCGGATTTCGAGGTCCGGCCGTGGAGTCAATCCTGCCGGAAGGCGCTTGGATTCATGAGGGAGGAACCGCCCTCCCGACACGGCACTAACACGGATAACACCCCATTCGTTAACCCCTGGGGGTGAGGCATCGCAAGACGGACTCCACCCCGCTTCAACCCGCTCGATAAACGAGCCAAGTTGAACGGACCGTTCCTCACCTTCCCCCCACGATTGACTAATCACAGAACTCAAGACAGCGTGTCGATTCGTCTCCTGCTTCGCGATTGAGGCATCGATGGCACGCTCCTGCGCCGACACCGCTTCAATCACCTCGACGATTCGCCGCTGCTCGGCCATGGACCTCAGCGGAAACAGCAGGGCACCGAAACGTTCTCCACCGAGATGGGCGATGCTCGTCGTCTGCTTCGCAATGGCGGCAAAAACACCGGTAGCCAGCCACCGCTCAAAAATGATCTGCGCATACGCGGGAAGCACTTCGCTGCCAGGGCGAAACCGGACAAGTGTGTTCTGGAAGCAGTAAGCGCCTGAAGAGCCCTGATAGATCGCACTGCGCCCAACAAGTTCCAGACTCTGTCCCTCGTTCAGCAAAATATCGCCCGGCTTGAGCCCATAGATTTTTCGCTCACCTGAGCTGAATCCCATGGAGTTCACGTCGGAGTAGTCGATGCGCCCCTGAAGCACGTTCGCGACGCGCAGGTACGGGAATTGCCCAGCAGCTTCCCTGCTACTCGGCGAGAGCTGCTTTCCCATGCGGACCTCGCCGACTTCCCGCACCGGAACCCACCGGATCTCGGCATCAGTCGACATAGCCCAGCTCCTCCAGGAACCCGTCCAACGTCGCCGCCGCCCGCTCGCGCTCCGCACGGATCTCGGTCAGCGAGACCGCGTACTTGTCCGTCCACACCCTGTACGCGTCGATCAACTCCCGCCGACGCCGCACCACATGCCCCTCCAGCTTCCCCGCCAGATCGTCCCGCAGCAGCTCAAGCACAACCCGGCGCTCCCCCTCCGGGTCCTCCGCCAGCCGCTGCCGCGCCGCAGTCAGCCTCGGCGGGTCCTGCATCAGCTTGTCGGGGTCCGGCCACGGAGTGAACCAGAACTCCGCCTCCAGCTTCTTGACCCGCGCCGCCGCCTTCGTCCGCTCCTTCTTCACGTGCGCCAGCTCCGCCAGCTGCTCCACGCTCAACTCGACCCGCTCCCGTGTGACAGCGTCCTCGTCACCCTCGGTCTCGCCGTCCTCCCCCGACTCCGACGGCTCCGCGTTGAGTTCCTTCCAGCGCGCGTCCAGCTCCGCCTTGCGGGCGTCCGCCTCCGCCAGCTCCGTCAGGAACTCGGGGACGATCGCCGCGACCACCTTGTGGCCGTACGCCTGGCGCCGTTCCGCCGCCGTGCGCTTGCGCAGCTTCCTCGTCCTCGGGTCCTGTTCGGGCGCGAGCATCGTCTCGACGTTCTCGACCCAGCCGTCGAGGACCCCCGCGAACCCGTTCTCCGACAGGGCCAGCAGGTCGTACTTGGCCTCGTACCACCAGCCGGCCACCGCGCCCGCGAGCGCGTACCGGTCGAGCAGGCCGATGCCGCCGAGCCGCTTCACGAACGACTCGATCAGCGAACCCCGTACGGCCATCAGCGCCGCCTTGCGCTCCGAGGCCGTCAGGCCGGCCAGGCGCTCGTCCGTGGCGGCGACGGCCTCCAGGTGGCGGGCCTCCTCGTCCCACCACTTGGCGAAGACCGTCCGCAGCGCCTCCTCGCGGGGGCGTGCCAGCTCCGCCAGCCGGGCCGCGTCCGGGCGCTCGTCCTCCGGGAGGAAGTCGACGTACGCCGGGTCCACCGGGTCCCGCTCCGCGAACAGGTCCTCAAGCCGGATCCCGTACGCGTCGAGCAGCTCCTGCTTGGCCTCGATCTCGGCGCGCGGCATCCCGCCCGTCAGGTGGGCCCGCACGTCCTGCGGCTCCGGCGGGGGCGTGTTGTCGACGTACCGGCGGATGTTGAGGTTGTAGTCGTTCTCCCGCAGTTCCTCGCGGTCGACCCACCGGGCGAAACCGGGCACGTCCTCCCGCGCGCGGAACGTGGTGACGATCTTCTCCGCGTGTTCGGGAAGGAGGACGTTCTGCGCCCGCTCCGCGTGGTACTCGCGGTCCGCGTTGATGAAGAGGATCCGGCCCTCCCGGTCGCGGTCCTTCTTGCCCGGGGGGCGGAGGACCAGGATGCAGGCGGGGATGCCCGTGCCGTAGAAGAGGTTCGGGGCGAGGCCGATGACCGCCTCGATCGCGTCCTTCTCGATCAGCTCCGCGCGGATGTCCCGCTCGCCGCCGCCCCGGAAGAGCACGCCGTGCGGCATGACCGTGATGACCATGCCGCCGGGCCCCTCCCGCTTGGTCATCCAGAGCATGTGCTGGAGGAACATCAGGTCAGCCTTGCCGCGCTCACTCGTCGCGCCGTACTTCGCCCGCTCCGCCTTGTGCGGGTAGCTCTCGTACGAGTAGTCCATGGAGAACGGCGGATTGCTCAGTACGCCGTCGTAACGCTGGTCGTCCGACGTCGGGACGTGTGCCGGTTCCGACAGGGTGTCGCCGGTCCGCAGGTCGAAGCGGGTGCTGACGCCGTGCAGCACCATGTTCATGGTGGACATGATCCAGGAGCCGCTGTTGGCGTCCTGGCCCGCGAAGAACATGTTCGTGGTGTCGCCGCCGTGCTCCTCCACGTACTCCTTGGCGTGGATGAGCATGCCGCCCGAGCCGACGCAGGGGTCGTAGATGCGCGTGCCGTCCTCGGGGGCGAGCAGCTCGACCATCATCCGGACCACGGCGCGCGGGGTGTAGAACTCGCCGCCCTTGCGGCCGGCGGAGTCCGCGAACTCCTTGATCAGGTACTCGTACGCGGCACCGATCAGGTCCGGGAACTCGAAGTCGTCCGTCCGCAGACGCACCCGGCCGAAGTGGGCGATCAGCAGCCTCAGCCGCTGGTCGGCGAGCTTCGCCGCGCCGGCCGTGGCGCCCGAGCCGCCGATGCGGTTGAAGTCGAGCTGGTCGAAGAGGCCCTTGAGCTTGGCGTTCTGTCCTTCGAGGGCCTGGAGCGCGGGCCGCAGGAAGTCCTCGTTGATGTTGTGGGTGGCCGACGAGATCAGGGCCCAGCGGGCCTTCTCCGGGACGAAGAGGACCCCGTTGGTGTTGTAGGGGGTCGGCTTCTCCAGCCAGCCCTCCAGATGCTCCCCGGTCAGGCCCTTCGGAGCGTTCTCCTTGATCCGCTCGCGCGCCGCCTCGAACTCGTCGTTGGCCCGCTTCAGGAACAGCAGGCCGAAGATGTAGTCCTTGTACTCGGAGGCGTCCATCGTGCCGCGGAGGATGTCCGCGGCGGCGAAGAGATGCCGCTCCAACTGCGCGAGCGTGAGCTTGGCCACGTCACCGTCTTCCCTACGAGCCGATACGACCAGGGAACCCTACGGCGATTCGGGGCCGGGGTGATAACCCGGGCCTGAGCCGTCACCCTCCGTCAGTACGCGGTGATGCCGAGCCCCTCCTCGACGAACTCGTACACGTCCGTGTAAGGGTCCCGCAGGTCCTTGGCCTTGTGGGCGGGGTGCTGGGCGTTGATCTCCTGGGCCCGCTTCTTCGCCAGGGCGAAACTGCCCTTCGGGATCTGCTCGGGCAGGACGCTCTTGATGTTCTCGGCGTCGTTCGCGAAGGGGAGGAGCTTCACCGCTTCCCCGCAGACACCGCCGAAGGTGCTCTGGACCGGCTTGTGGTGGAGCAGTCGCCAGAGCTCGAAGCAGGGGTGCGAGAAGGCGATCCGCACACCCGCCTCCTTCGCCAGCTTGAAGGCGTCCGGGATCTGCTCGTGCTGGTCCCTGTCGAAGAGGCACCAGACCTCGGGCCAGAACTTCTCCGCCAGCTTCGCCTTCTTCGCGGCCCGTGTCTCGTCACGCATCAGCCGTGCCGCCACGTCGACCAAGGTGATGGGCTTGCGCTGCGAACCGGGTGCGGTCGCGTTGGCAATCCGGACCTCGATGCCGTTCGCACCGGCCCGGTCTCGCACGATCTCGATGTACTGGGGCTCGGTCACCCGGCCCTCGGTGAAGACGTGGACGATCTTGTTCCGCCGCTGCCCCCTGCTCGCGGGCCCCAGCGAGTCCTTCCCCCTCGTACGCGCCATCAGCTGCCGCTCCGCTCCGCCTCGTACTCACGTTCCCGCTCGTTCGCCGCCAGCAGCCGCCGCGCGATCTGCCCCTCCAGCAAGGCGGGAACGGCTCCGAACGCCCCGGCCAGGTAGGACTTCATCAGGTCCTCTTCCTCCCCGGGGGAGGCGGCGGTCAGCGGATAGAGCTGGGTCGCCCCGTCGTCGTCCTTCTCGGTGAGCCACACCTGCGCGGGCTCAAGGAGACGGCCCCCGCTCGGTGTGGTGAGGACGGACGGGTCGTGCGAGGTGAAGACGAGCTGCGCGCCCTTGGGATTGGCCTGGGGGTCGTGGAAGAGCCTGACGACCTCGGCCGCGAAGCGCGGGTGCAGGCTGGCGTCGAGCTCGTCGACGAGCAGGACGGCGCCTTCGTCCAGGGCCAGCAGCAGCGGGCCGAGCAGGGCGAACCACGAGCGGGTGCCGTACGACTCGTGGCGCCAGTCGAGGGAGACGTCCCCCGCGGCGGACCGGTGCGTGAGGCGCACCTCCGGGCGCCCCTTGCCCCCGTCGACCGTCTCCGCTCCGGTGATGCCGAGGTCCGCGACCCGCAGCAGCTCGTTGATGCGGCGTGCCCGGGCGCCCGACAGCTGGCGCGTCGTGAACGTCTCCCGTTCCTGGCGCTCGACCTCGGGGTCGATCAGCCAGAGGTTCCGGCGGAACCAGTGGAACAAGGGGGTGAGCTGCGGGTGGTTGTCCGTGCCCGCCGTGGAGAGCACCAGGGCGTTCGGCCGGGTGCGCCGCTCCAGGCCGGCGCGGTCCTTCACCCGGGCACCCGGCCAGTCGTAGACCTTGGGGCGGGAGGCGTCGCGGTCCAGCCACACCTGTCGGTGACCGCGGGGGTAGCTGTGCAGCCACTCGGCCTCGACCCGCTCGGAGCCCAGCTCGAAACCGTACGTCCAGCGGATCCCGTCGAGGACGAGGTCCACCTCGTAGAAGCTCGACTCCTCGGTCCCCTTGGCGTCCAGGGCGAAGGGGACGCGGTCCGTGCCGTCGTACGAGGCCCAGCGCGCGTAGGAGTTCTGCACCGCGCCGCTCATGTCCGTCATCGCGGCGAGGACGTTCGACTTGCCCGAGGCGTTGGCGCCGAAGACGCCGATCAGAGGGAGCACGCCCACCGCGCCGCCGGGCAGCTCGACGCGTCGGGCGGCGGCGCTCGGCGCGTCCTCGGGTACGACGAAGGTCAGTTCCTGTTCGTCGCGCAGTGACCGCACATTGGCCGTGCGGAATCTCAGCAGCATGCCGGCCCCTCTCCGCCGCCAGCGTAGTAGGTGGGCACGACAGCGGCGCGCCCAGGTTCGGGTCGCGCCGCTGCGGAGCTGTGGTGGGCCCTCGGGAGGACCCCCGGATCAGTGGAGCTTGTTCACGGCGGTCTTCGTCGTCGTCCGGAAGGCCTTCAGCGGGGCGTCCTTCAGGTCGCCCATCTGGCCCCAGCGGACGAGGGTGACGGTGCGGCCGTCGCGGCCGACCGAGAAGAGGTGGACGTCGGAGTTGCCGATCTGCGGGTCGGCGGTGTCCAGGCTGTAGACCCAGGCGCCCTCCTCGACGTCGATCTTGCCGTGGTAGGCGCTGACGGCGTCCAGGCCCGGGTTCTGCTGCTCCAGGAGGGGCCCGCAGCCGGCGAGGGACTTGCGGAGGGTGTCGACCAGCTTCACCGCGTCGGCCTCGGTGCGGGCGACGGTGGTGACCTGGACGCCGTTGGTGTCCAGCTCGGTGTTGAACTCGCGGTAGCGGCTGTTCTGCGCCGGGATCTTGTACGAGGCGCAGAGGACGCCGCCGTTCTCCGGGACGCCGGCGAAGACCGGGGTGGCGGTCCACGGCGTCGACGACGGCGGCATCTGGGAGGCGGCCAGGAAGGCGGGCTGGGCGGCCGCCTGCGCCGGGGCCGTGGCGAGGGCCGCGAGGCCCAGGGCGGCAGCGGCGGTCGCGGCGAACGCGGTGCGGAGCTTGTTCATGGTGGTGGTTCCCCCGTCGGGTCGTTCGGTCAGTGCTCCACCAGCGTCGGGGGCGACACCCGCCGCCCGCAACGGTGACGCGCCCGCCCTCCGTCCCGGAACCATTCCACCCCCGCTGACGTGCAAGGACGTAAAGGGTGGGACGCAGGGTCAAGGGGGATGGAATGCCGAAGGACGCCGCCGTCGAGGAGTTCGCGCGGCTCGTGCGCGAGCTGAAGGCGCGGGACGGGAGGAGTTACGAGGCGCTGGGCCGGCGCCTGAGCGTCAGCGCGTCCACCCTCCACCGCTACTGCTCCGGCGCGACCGTCCCGGAGGAGTTCGCCGTGGTCGACCGCCTCGCCCTGCTGTGCGGGGCGGACGGGGAGGAGCGGCGGGACCTGGAGGCGGCCTGGACGGAGGCGGACCGCGCCCGCCGCCGCACGCCCCCGCCCGTGCCCTCGCCCGCACCCTCGCCCGCGCCCGTGCCCTCGCCCGCGTCCCCGACCGCGCCCGTGCCGTCCGCGCCGGAACCGAGCCCGGAACCAGAACCGGAACCGTCCGCGCCGGAAGCGGAACCGTCCGCGCCGGAAGCGGGCCCCGGCCCGGACCCGAGCCCCGCTCCCTCCCCGGACCCGACCGCGCCGGAAGCACCCCGTCCCCGCTCCCTCCCCGCCCCCCTCCTCGTCGCCGGGGCCGTCGTCCTCGTCGTGCTCGCCCTCGCCGCCGCCCTGCTCGGCCGCCCCTCCCGCACGCCTTCCGCCCCCGCCGCCGCACCCACCTCCGTCCCCGCCCCCCGAAAGGAGCAGCCCCTCCCCTTCACCTGGTTCGTCGGCTCCCAGCTCTGGCAGGGCGACTGCGGGCACACGTACCTCGTGGACCGGGCCCCGCGCGCGGTCGCCCCGCCGCCGGTCACGGCCGACGCCAGGGCGTGGGCGGGGGCGCACGGGGCCGTGCACGGCGGGGAGACGCTGGTGCGGGTCACGGTCCAGGGCCGGTCGCCGTCCACCGCCGTCGTCCTCCACGCCCTGCACGTCCGCGTGGTCGGCCGGGCCGCGCCGCCGCCGTGGAACGCGTACCGGATGGGCGACGGCTGCGGCGGCGCCGTCACCCCGCGCCACTTCGCCGTGGACCTCGACCGGCCGCGCCCGCTCGCCCGGCCCGTCGACGGCCGCGACGCCTCCGGCGCCGAGGTCCGGACGATCCCGGCCGTCTCCTTCCCGTACAAGGTCACCGCCTCCGACCCCGAGGAGCTGCTGGTCTCCGCGCGGACGGCGGGCTGCGACTGCCGCTGGTACCTGGAGCTCGAATGGAGCAGCGGGGACCGGTCGGGAACGGTAAGGATCACGGACGGCGGGAAGCCCTTCCGTACGAGCGGGATCACGAGTGGGAGCACGGGAAGGCCGACGTACGCGTACGACACCGCCGAAGGGCGCTGGATCACAGACGCGGAGTCTGGACAGAGCGGGTGACCGGTGGGTAACTTCGTCCGGTAAAGGCTGAGCAAGCGCTTAGGCAGATGCCCGGGCGTCGGAGCGACCGGCCGGACCAGGACAGGAACCGAAGGAGGCGGCTCGTGCGCCGTACCGTATTCAACGAGGACCACGAGGCGTTCCGGGAGACCATCCGGGCCTTCATCGAGGCCGAGGTCGTCCCCGTCTACGACGAGTGGTTCGCGGCCGGCCAGGCGCCCCGCGACTTCTACTACAAGCTCGGCGAGCTGGGCATCTTCGGCATCAACGTCCCCGAGGAGTTCGGCGGCGCGGGCCTGGACACCCACAAGTTCGAGGCCGTCCTGTACGAGGAGACCTCGCGCGCGGGCGTCCAGTTCGGCGGCTCCGGCGTCCACGTCCTCCTGGCCCTGCCGTACATCAAGATGCTGGCCACCGGGGACCAGAAGAAGCGCTACCTGCCGAAGTTCGTCTCCGGCGAGGAGATGTGGGCGCTCGCCATGACCGAGCCGGGCACCGGCTCCGACGTCGCGGGCATGAAGACCACCGCCAAGCTCTCCGAGGACGGCACCCACTACGTCCTCAACGGCGCCAAGACCTTCATCACCGGCGGCGTCCACGCCGACCGCGTGATCGTCTGCGCCCGCACCTCCGCCCCGTCGGCCGAGGACCGCCGCTTCGGCATCTCGCTCTTCGCCGTGGACACCAAGTCCGAGGGCTACTCGATCGGCCGCAAGCTCGACAAGCTCGGCCTGAAGACCTCCGACACCGCCGAGCTGGCGTTCGTCGACGTCAAGGTCCCCGTCGAGGACCTGCTCGGCGAGGAGGGCAAGGGCTTCTCCTACCTGGGCCACAACCTCGCCTCCGAGCGCTGGGGCATCGCCTTCGGCGCCTACGCGCAGGCCAAGGCCGCCGTCCGCTTCGCGCAGCAGTACGTGCAGGAGCGCACGGTCTTCGGCAAGCCGGTCGCGCACTTCCAGAACACCAAGTTCGAGCTGGCCGCCTGCCAGGCCGAGGTCGACGCCGCCGAGGCCGTCGCGGACCGCGCCCTGGAGGCCCTGGACGCGGGCGAGCTGACCCCGGCCGAGGCCGCGAGCGCCAAGCTGTTCTGCACCGAGGTCGCCCACCGCGTCATCGACCGCTGCCTCCAGCTGCACGGCGGCTACGGCTACATGAACGAGTACCCGATCGCCCGCCTGTACGCCGACAACCGCGTCAACCGCATCTACGGCGGCACCAGCGAGATCATGAAGTCGATCATCGCGAAGTCGATGGGCCTGTAGGTCCCGGTGACCGAAGCGCACGGCGCCCTGGACGCCCTGCTCGATCTGCTCGACCTGGAGCGGATCGAGCGGGACATCTTCCGGGGGCAGTCCCGGTCCGCGCTCGTCCCCCGCGTCTTCGGCGGCCAGGTGGCCGCCCAGGCGCTCGTGGCGGCGGGCCGGACCGTGCCCGAGGATCGCCTCGCGCACTCCCTGCACGCGTACTTCCTGCGCCCCGGCGACCCCGGCGCGCCGATCGTGTACGCGGTCGACCGCATCAGGGACGGGCGCTCCTTCACCACCCGCCGGGTCGTCGCCGTCCAGCACGGGCAGCCGATCTTCCACCTCTCCGCCTCCTTCCAGGCGTACGAGGACGGGCTCGACCACCAGGCGGACGTGCCGGCCGCGCCGGACCCGGAGTCGCTGCCGACGGCCGCCGAGACGCTGCCCCGGCACCTGCCGGCGGAGGTCGCGGAGCGCCTTCTGGAGGCACGGGCGGCCGTGGACCTGCGGTACGTGGACACCCCGCCGTGGGGCTCGGTCGGAGAGCCGCGCGAACCGCGCTCGCAGGTGTGGTTCCGCACCAACGGCAAACTGGCCGACGACCCCCTCCTGCACGTCTGCCTGGCGACGTACGTCTCCGACATGACGCTGCTCGACTCCGTCCTGCTCGCGCACGGGCGGGGCGGCTGGGCCGTCGGGGACGTGGTGGGGGCCTCCCTCGACCACGCGATGTGGTTCCACCGGCCCTTCCGGGCCGACGAGTGGCTGCTGTACGACCAGGAGTCGCCGTCCTCCGCCGGCGGGCGCGGCCTCGGGCAGGCCAGGATCTGGACGCGGGACGGGAAGCTGGCCATCTCGGTCATCCAGGAGGGTGTCGTTCGCGTGCCGCGCCCGTGACCGGGCATACGTTCCGATCATGGGACGAGAGGTAGAGAGCGACACGGGCGACGGGAACGGCGAGAGCACCTTCACCGTGATCGTGGCGGCGGCGGCGAACCTCGGGATCGCCGCCGCCAAGGCCGTCGCGGGCCTGGTCAGCGGGTCGAGCGCGATGATGTCGGAGGCGGCCCACTCCCTCGCGGACACGGTCACCGAGATCATGCTGCTCACCGCGCTCCGGCGGAGCGGGAAGCCGGCCGACGAGGACCATCCGGTCGGGTACGCGGGCGAGCGGTACGTCTGGGCGATGCTGGCGGCCGTCGCGACCTTCGTCGGCGGCGCGGTCTTCTCCGTGTACGACGGGATCCACACCCTCACCCACGGCGAGGAGCCGGGCGACCCGCTCGTCTCGTACGTCGTCCTCGCCGTCGCCTTCGTCCTGGAGGGCTTCTCGCTGCGGACCGGGCTCCGGCAAGTCGGGGGCGAGGCGCGGCGGCGGAAGACCCCGTTCGCGACCTATCTGCGGCGCACCCCCGACACCACCGTCAAGGCGGTCGTCCTGGAGGACTCGGCCGCCCTGGTCGGCCTGCTGCTCGCGGCGGGCGGCCTGCTCGGCGGGCAGCTGACCGGCTCCGGCGTCTGGGACGGCGTCGCCTCGGTCCTCATCGGCGCGCTCCTCGTGTACGTGGCCTGGGTGCTGGGCCGTTCCAACGCCGAGCTGCTGGTCGGCCGCCCGCTGCCGGAGGAGATGCGGGAGGCCGTGCGCGCGGAGCTGCTCGCCGTCCCGCAGGTGGAGGCGGTCCTCGACCTCACGACCCTGATCCAGGGGCCGGGCGAGGCCCTGGTCGCCGCGAAGGTCGACTTCCGGGACGGGGTCCCGGCCGAGGAGGTCGAACGGGCCTGCGAGGAGGCCGAGGACCGGCTCCGCGCGCGCGTGCCGGCGGTCCGCCGGGTGTACCTGGACCCGACGCCGGGCGGAGGGCGACGGGGGCGGGGGCGGGACTGAACCGGCGGCTCAGCCCAGACCGGCCGCGTCGAGCAGGTACGCCGTCATCGGCTCGTAGTAACGGGGGTCCAGGACGTGGTCGTCGAGCGGGACCGTGACCTGCATGGTGCCCTCGGCCTCGCCCAGGAAGAGGGCGGGGTCGTTGCAGTCCGCGTACCCGATGGAGTCGATGCCGCGCTGGCCCGCGCGCCCGGCCCAGCCGTGGTCCGCGACCACCAGGTCGGGCGCGGGCTCGCCCAGGACCTCCAGGCCGTCCAGGATCGCGTTCATGGGCTCCGGGGAGTGGGTGTGCCAGAGGCTGGCGCCCCGCTCGAAGACGGCGACGTCGGCGAACTGCACGACGTACCCCTCGTCGGCGATCAGGCCGCCGGGGATGCGGACGACGTCGCAGCCCCGGGCGCGCAGCGCGGCCGCGACGCGGCTGTGGACGTCGATGAGGGAGCCGGGATGGCCGGTCGCGAAGAGGACCCGCTCCCGCCCCTCGGCGGCCTTGCGGAGCCGGGCGGCCATCCGGTCCAGGGCGTCCACGGTCAGCTCGGGGTCGATGGTGTCCTGGCCGGTCCGGTGGGCCGGGTCGTCGACGACGCCGCACCGCTCGGCCATCACGGCGAGCACGTCCTGCTCGTCGGCCCAGCGGTCCCCGAGTTCGAGCCCGAGCCAGTAGTGCCGGTCGCCGTTGGCGAGTCTCCGGTAGTGGGAGAGGTTGTTGTCGCGCGGCGTGGCGACGTCTCCCGCGATCCGGGTGCGGACGAGGTGCTCGACGAGGGCGGGGCGGCTGAGTATCGGCATGGCACTCATTCTGTCCGAGCCCCGGGGCCACCGGGGCCCGGATTCCGCCTCCTGGACGCCCCGGGCCCCCGGCGGCGAGCCGGTCGGCGTCCCGGAGGCCCCCGGCGGCGGGCCGGGCGGGCTCAGCCGGTCGCCAGCGCCCCGAAGGCCCCGTGGGCGAGGCGTCGCAGCAGTTCCTCCATGGGGCGGCGGCCGAGGGCGGCCAGGTGGGGGGTGGAGTTGAGCAGGCCGAAGACCGCGTGGACGGCGGTGCGGGCCTCGCTCTCGGGGGCGTCCGGGTACAGCTCGCGGACCGTCGCCACCCACAGCTCGACGTACTGCCGCTGGAGCTTGCGGACCCGCTTGCGGTCCTCGTCCTTGAGCCGGTCCAGCTCCCGGTCGTGGAGGGTGATCAGCGGCCGGTCGTCGAGGGCGAAGTCGATGTGCCCGTCGATGAGGGCGCCGAGCAGGGCCCGGGCGTCGCCGCCCGCCTCCCCCGCCCGCAGCCGGCCGCCGGCGAGCAGCCGCTCGCTGATGCCGACGAGCAGTTCGGCGAGCATCGCGTCCTTGCCGGGGAAGTGCCGGTAGAGACCGGGGCCGCTGATGCCGACCGCGGCCCCTATCTCGTCCACGCCCACGCCGTGGAAACCGCGCTCGGCGAAGAGGCGGGCGGCCTCCTTGAGGATCTGCTCGCGGCGCGTGGGGGCGTCGATCCTGCCGCCGGCGGTGGTAGTCGTGGCCATGCCTTCATCCTAGACAACCCCGTTAGCGGTCGTTAACCTGTCCGCCATACGTTAACGCTCATTAACCGGACAAGGGAGATCGGTCGATGCAGCAGGCACCCGTGCTGTCGAGTGCGGCGGACCCCGCCTCGCCGGCCTGGCAGGCGAACGAGGCCGCCCACCACGAGCTGGCCGCCACCCTGCGCGCCAAGCTCGCGGCGGCCGCGCTGGGCGGGGGCGAGAAGGCCCGGGCGCGGCACACCGCGCGCGGCAAGCTGCTCCCCCGGGACCGGGTGGACACGCTCCTCGACCCGGGCTCGCCGTTCCTGGAGCTGGCCCCGCTCGCGGCGAACGGCATGTACGGCGACCAGGCCCCGGCCGCCGGCGTCGTCGCGGGCATCGGGCGGGTCTCGGGCCGCGAGTGCGTGATCGTCGCGAACGACGCCACCGTCAAGGGCGGCACGTACTACCCGATGACGGTGAAGAAGCACCTGCGGGCCCAGGAGGTGGCCCTGGAGAACCGTCTCCCCTGCCTCTACCTGGTCGACTCCGGTGGCGCCTTCCTGCCGATGCAGGACGAGGTCTTCCCCGACCGGGAGCACTTCGGCCGCATCTTCTACAACCAGGCCCGGATGTCCGGCGCGGGCGTCCCGCAGATCGCGGCCGTCCTCGGCTCCTGCACGGCCGGCGGCGCGTACGTCCCCGCGATGAGCGACGAGGCCGTGATCGTGCGGAACCAGGGCACGATCTTCCTCGGCGGCCCGCCCCTGGTGAAGGCCGCGACCGGCGAGGTCGTCACCGCCGAGGAGCTGGGCGGCGGCGAGGTCCACTCCCGGATCTCCGGCGTCACCGACCACCTCGCCGAGGACGACGCCCACGCCCTGCGGATCGTCCGCAACATCGTCGCCACGCTCCCCGAGCGCGGCCCGCTCCCCTGGTCGGTCGAGCCCGCCGAGGAGCCGAAGGTCGACCCGTACGGCCTGTACGGGGCCGTGCCCGTCGACTCCCGCACCCCGTACGACGTGCGCGAGGTCGTCGCCCGGGTCGTGGACGGCTCCCGCTTCCAGGAGTTCAAGGCTGAGTACGGGCAGACCCTGGTCACCGGCTTCGCCCGCATCCACGGGCACCCGGTCGGCATCGTCGCCAACAACGGCATCCTGTTCGCCGAGTCCGCCCAGAAGGGCGCGCACTTCATCGAACTGTGCGACCAGCGCGGCATCCCGCTGGTGTTCCTCCAGAACATCACCGGCTTCATGGTCGGCAAGGCGTACGAGCACGGCGGCATCGCCAAGCACGGCGCCAAGATGGTCACGGCCGTCGCCACCACCCGGGTCCCGAAGCTGACCGTGGTCGTCGGCGGCTCGTACGGCGCGGGCAACTACTCGATGTGCGGCCGGGCGTACTCCCCCCGCTTCCTGTGGATGTGGCCCAACGCCAAGATCTCCGTCATGGGCGGCGAGCAGGCCGCCTCCGTCCTCGCGACCGTCAAGCGCGACCAGCTCGGCGACGACTGGAGCGCGGAGGAGGAAGAGGCCTTCAAGGCCCCGATCCGCGAGCAGTACGAGACCCAGGGCAGCGCCTACTACGCGACCGCCCGGCTCTGGGACGACGGGGTCATCGACCCCCTGGAGACCCGGCAGGTCCTCGGCCTCGCCCTGACCGCCTGTGCCAACGCGCCCCTGGGAGACCCCCAGTTCGGCGTCTTCCGGATGTGAGGGGTTCTCGGAACATGTTCGACACCGTTCTTGTGGCCAACCGGGGCGAGATCGCGGTCCGGGTCGTCCGCACCCTGCGGGAGCTGGGCGTCCGCTCGGTGGCCGTGTACAGCGACGCGGACGCCGACGCCCGGCACGTGCGGGAGGCGGACACGGCGGTGCGGATCGGCCCGCCGCCGGCCGCCGAGTCGTACCTGTCGGTCCCCGCCCTGCTCGACGCGGCCCGCCGCACCGGCGCGCAGGCCGTCCACCCCGGCTACGGCTTCCTCGCGGAGAACGCCGGCTTCGCGCGGGCCTGCGCCGAGGCCGGGCTGGTCTTCATCGGCCCGTCCGCCGAGGCGATCTCCCTGATGGGCGACAAGATCCGGGCCAAGGAGACCGTGAAGGCGGCGGGCGTGCCCGTCGTCCCCGGCGCCGCCGACCCCGAACTGGCCGAGGCCGCCCGCGAGCTGGGCGCGCCCGTGCTGCTCAAGCCCAGCGCGGGCGGCGGCGGCAAGGGCATGCGGCTCGTGCGGGACCTGGCGGTCCTGGACGAGGAGATCGCGGCGGCCCGGCGCGAGGCGCGCGCCTCCTTCGGCGACGACACCCTCCTCGTGGAGCGGTGGATCGACGGGCCCCGGCACATCGAGATCCAGGTCCTCGCCGACGCCCACGGCAACGTGATCCACCTCGGGGAGCGCGAGTGCTCGCTCCAGCGCCGCCACCAGAAGATCATCGAGGAGGCCCCGTCCGTCCTCCTGACCCCGGAGCTCCGGGCCGCGATGGGCGCGGCGGCGGTCGAGGCGGCCCGGTCCTGCGGCTACGTGGGCGCGGGCACGGTCGAGTTCATCGTTCCGGGCGGCGACCCCACCTCGTACTGCTTCATGGAGATGAACACCCGGCTCCAGGTCGAGCACCCGGTGACCGAGCTGATCACCGGCATCGACCTGGTGGAGTGGCAGCTGCGGGTCGCCTCCGGCGAGCCGCTGCCCTTCGCCCAGGAGGACGTCCGGCTGGACGGCTGGGCCATCGAGGCCCGGATCTGCGCCGAGGACCCCTCCCGCGGCTTCCTGCCGTCGGGCGGCACGGTCCTGGCGCTGCACGAGCCGCAGGGCAACGGCGCGCGGACGGACTCGGGCCTGAGCGAGGGCACGGAGGTCGGCAGCCTGTACGACCCGATGCTCTCGAAGGTCATCGTGCACGCCCCGGACCGCCCCACGGCCCTGCGCCGCCTGCGCGCGGCCCTCGCGGACACGGTCACCCTGGGCGTCCCGACGAACGCAGGCTTCCTGCGGAGGCTGCTGGCCCACCCGGACGTGGTCTCCGGCGACCTCGACACCGGTCTGGTGGAGCGCGAGGCGGAAGGCCTCGTCCCCAAGGACGTCCCGGCCGAGGTGTACGCGGCGGCGGCGGCCGTACGGCTCGCGGAGCTGGCCCCGGCACCCCGGGACGGCTGGACGGACCCCTTCTCCGTGCCGAACGGCTGGCGCCTGGGCGGCACTCCGAACCCGCCCGTCTTCCCCGTACGCGTACCGGGCCTCGAACCGGTGACGGCGGAGGCGCCGCCCGGCGCCCGGGTGACGGGCTCCTCGGTGACGGTCGTCGTGGACGGGGTCACCCACACGTTCCACCGGGCCGGTGCCTGGCTGGGCCGCGACGGCGACTCCTGGCACGTCCTCGACCACGACCCGGTCGAGGCGGCGCTCGGCGGGGCCGGGCGCGGCGGGGCGGACACGCTGGCCGCGCCGATGCCCGGCACCGTGACCGTGGTGAAGGTGTCCGTCGGGGACGAGGTGGAGGCCGGGCAGAGCCTGCTCGTCGTGGAGGCGATGAAGATGGAGCACGTCATCTCCGCCCCGCACGCCGGGACCGTCACCGAGCTGGACGTCACGCCCGGCACCGCCGTCGCGATGGACCAGGTCCTGGCCGTCGTCACCCCGCACGGGACCTCCGGGGAGGAAGCGTGACCACCGGACTGCCCATGACCGTCCCCGGCGCCGGGCTCCCCGCCCGGGTCCGGATCCACGAGGTGGGGGCCCGCGACGGCCTCCAGAACGAGAAGGCGGCCGTCCCGACCGAGGTGAAGGCGGAGTTCGTCCGCCGTCTCGCCGCGGCCGGTCTGTCCACCGTCGAGGCGACCAGCTTCGTGCGCCCCGAGTGGGTGCCCCAGCTGGCCGACGCCGAGGCCCTGTTCCCGCTGGTCCGCGACCTCCCGGTCCGCCTGCCGGTCCTGGTGCCGAACGAGCGCGGGCTCGACCGGGCGCTCGCGCTCGGCGCCCGGGAGATCGCCGTCTTCGCCTCGGCCACCGAGTCCTTCGCCAAGGCCAATCTGAACCGGACCGTGGACGAGTCCCTCGCGCTCTTCGCGCCGACCGTCGTCCGGGCCGTGGAGGCCGGCCTGAAGGTCCGCGGCTACCTGTCCATGTGCTTCGGGGACCCGTGGGAGGGCCCGGTCCCGGTCGAGCAGGTCGTCCGGGTCGCCCGGGCCCTGGCCGACATGGGCTGCGACGAGCTGAGTCTGGGCGACACGATCGGCGTGGCGACCCCGGGCCACGTCGAGGCCCTGCTGACCGCGCTGAACGAGGCGGGCGTCCCCACCTCCCGCATCGCCGTGCACTTCCACGACACCTACGGACAGGCCCTGTCCAACACCCTGGCCGCGCTGCGGCACGGGGTGACCACGGTCGACGCCTCCGCCGGCGGCCTCGGCGGCTGCCCGTACGCGAAGAGCGCGACCGGCAACCTCGCCACCGAGGACCTCGTGTGGATGCTCGACGGCCTCGGCATCGAGACCGGGGTCGATCTGGCCGCCCTCACCGCCACGAGCGTGTGGATGGCCGAACAACTGGGCCGGCCCAGCCCGTCCCGCACCGTCCGCGCCCTCTCCCACAAGGAGTGAAGGAACCCATGTCCCTCGACCACCGGCTCTCCGCCGAACACCAGGAACTCCGCCGCACCGTCGAGGCGTTCGCCCACGACGTGGTGGCCCCGAAGATCGGGGACTACTACGAGCGGCACGAGTTCCCGTACGAGATCGTCCGCGAGATGGGCCGCATGGGCCTGTTCGGGCTGCCGTTCCCCGAGGAGTACGGCGGCATGGGCGGCGACTACCTGGCCCTCGGGATCGCCCTGGAGGAGCTGGCCCGGGTCGACTCCTCGGTGGCCATCACCCTGGAGGCGGGCGTCTCGCTCGGCGCGATGCCGCTGCACCTGTTCGGCACCGAGGAGCAGAAGCGGGAGTGGCTGCCGAGGCTGTGCGCGGGCGAGGTCCTGGGCGCGTTCGGCCTGACCGAGCCGGGTGCCGGCTCGGACGCGGGCGGCACCCGCACGACGGCCGTCCGCGACGGCGACGAGTGGGTGATCAACGGCTCGAAGTGCTTCATCACCAACTCCGGCACGGACATCACCGGTCTGGTGACGGTCACGGCGGTCACCGGCCGCAAGCCGGACGGGCGCCCGCTGATCTCCTCGATCATCGTCCCCTCCGGCACCCCGGGCTTCACGGTCGCGGCCCCGTACTCGAAGGTCGGCTGGAACGCCTCGGACACCCGCGAGCTGTCCTTCGACGACGTCCGGGTCCCGGTCGGGAACCTGCTCGGTGAGGAGGGCCGGGGGTACGCGCAGTTCCTCCGCATCCTGGACGAGGGCCGGGTCGCCATCGCCGCCCTGGCCACGGGCCTCGCGCAGGGTTGCGTGGACGAGTCCGTGAAGTACGCGAAGGAACGTCACGCCTTCGGACGCCCGATCGGGGACAACCAGGCCATCCAGTTCAAGATCGCGGACATGGAGACCCGGGCGCACATGGCCCGCATCGGCTGGCGGGACGCGGCCTCGCGCCTGGTCCTGGGCGAGCCCTTCAAGAAGGAGGCGGCCATCGCGAAGCTGTACTCCTCCACGGTGGCCGTGGACAACGCCCGCGAGGCCACCCAGATCCACGGCGGCTACGGCTTCATGAACGAGTACCCGGTGGCCCGCATGTGGCGCGACTCCAAGATCCTGGAGATCGGCGAGGGCACGAGCGAGGTCCAGCGGATGCTGATCGCCCGGGAGTTGGGCCTGTCGGCCTGAGTCCGCACGACCGCACCGGCCCGTCGCCCCCGGGAGGGGCGGCGGGCCCCGTCATGTCCGGGAGGGGCGGCAGGCCCCCTCGTGTCCGGGCCGGGCACCCCGCCCGATCGGAGAATATGAGGTTAGGCTAACCTACATTCGCCGTCGATCGAGGCGGCCCCGCCCGCCCGGGAGACCCCGTACCGAAAAGGTGCCCGCCCCATGACGCACGCCGAGACCGCCCCCTTCCGGTTCTTCTCGCTCCGGGTCGACCGGACGCGGCGGCTCGGCCCGTCCCTGGTCCGGGTCACGTTCACCGGGGAGGACCTGAAGGGCTTCGCCGCCGGCGGCCGCGACCAGTCGCTCTCCCTCTTCCTGCCGCACCCCGGCCAGGAGGCCCCCGTCCTGCCTCCCCTGGACGGGCAGGACATGTACGCGGTCCTCGGCGCCTGGCGGGCGATGCCCCACGAGGAGCGGGCCGTGATGCGCTCGTACACCGCCCGCGAGCAGCGCACCGGGCCGGACGAGCTCGACATCGACTTCGCGCTCCATGAGGACGGCGGGCCGGCCTGCCGCTGGGCCGCGAGCGCCGGGCCCGGCGACCGGGTGGTCGTCCTCGGCCCCGCCGTGGCCGACAACACGGCCGTCCGCTTCCGGCCGCCCGAGGACGCCGACTCCGTCGTGATCTGGGCGGACGAGACGGCCCTCCCGGCGGCCTCGGCGATCCTGGAGTGGCTGCCGGCCGGGACCCGCGCCCGGGTCTTCCTGGAGGTCCCGTACGCCGGCGACCGGACCGAACTCCCGACCGCCGCCGACGCCGAGGTCACCTGGCTCGTCCGGGAGGAGGGGGCGCCGTCCGCCGTGGACGCGGTGCGCGGCGCCGAACTGCCCGGAGCGTCCCCGTACGTCTGGATCGCGGGCGAATCGGGGTCGGTGAAGGCGCTGCGCCGCCACTTCGTGCGCGAGCGCGGGCTCGACCGGCGCCGGGTGACGTTCGTCGGGTACTGGCGCAGGGGACTGTCCGAGGACGCCCTGCGCGAGGTGCCGGACGAGACGCGGGAGGACGAGGCGCGCGACGGGGCGTAGGCCCGCCGCGATCCCCGCTCCTCCGCCCGCCGCGTAATCCATCTCACTCAAACCGGCCCCGCCCGGGGAGGTTTGGGGGTGCTCACCGCGAAAAAATTAGGTTAGGCTCACCTACATTCCACTGATCGCGTCCCCGGCGATCCCCCCATGCCCCCTCAGCGTTTCCTCCCGAAAGGGTCCCCGCATGCGCTCCCACCTGCTCAACGGCACCACGGCGGAGAGCTATCGTCGCTCCGTCACCGAAGGCGTCGAGCGGGTGGCGGACAAACTCGCCTCGGTGCGAGGGCCGTTCACCGGCACGACCCCCGCCGAGCTGGCCCCCGTCATCGACGCCGTCGACCTCGACCGGCCGCTCGGGGACGTCTCCGCCGCCCTCGACGAGCTGGAGGACGTCTATCTCCGCGACGCCGTCTACTTCCACCACCCCCGCTACCTGGGCCACCTGAACTGCCCGGTCGTCATCCCCGCCGTCGTCGGCGAGGCCGTCCTCTCGGCGGTCAACTCCTCCCTGGACACCTGGGACCAGAGCGCCGGCGGCACCCTCATCGAGCGGAGGCTGATCGACTGGACCGCCGGCCGGGCCGGCTTCGGGCCCGCCGCCGACGGCGTGTTCACCAGCGGCGGTTCGCAGTCCAACCTCCAGGCGCTGCTCCTCGCCCGCCAGGAGGCCAAGACGGACGACCCGTCGAAGCTCCGGATCTTCTCCTCCGAGTGCAGCCACTTCAGCGTCCAGAAGTCGGCCGGCCTCCTCGGCCTCGGCGCCGGGGCCGTCGTCTCCGTCCCGGTCGACGCGGAGAAGCGGATGCGGGCCACCGCCCTCGCCGCCGAGCTGGCCGCCTGCCGCGCCGAGGGACTGGTCCCGATGGCGGTCGTGGCCACCGCCGGCACCACCGACTTCGGCTCCATCGACCCGCTGCCCGAGATCGCCGACCTGGCCGACGAGTACGGCACCTGGATGCACGTCGACGCCGCCTACGGCTGCGGACTGCTCGCCTCCCCCACCCGCCGCCACCTGCTCGACGGCGTCGAGCGGGCCGACTCGGTCACCGTCGACTTCCACAAGTCCTTCTTCCAGCCGGTGAGTTCCTCCGCGCTCCTGGTCCGCGACGGCGCCACCCTGCGCCACGCGACCTACCACGCGGACTACCTCAACCCGCTCCGCACGGTCGCCGAGAAGATCCCGAACCAGGTCGACAAGTCCCTCCAGACCACCCGCCGCTTCGACGCGCTCAAGCTCTGGATGACCCTGCGGGTGATGGGCGCCGACGGCGTCGGCGGCCTCTTCGACGAGGTCTGCGACCTGGCCCGACAGGGTCACGCGCTGCTCGCCGCCGACTCCCGCTACGAGGTCGTGGTCGAGCCGAGCCTCTCCACGCTCGTCTACCGCTACGTCCCCGCCGGCGACGCCGACCCCGAGGCCGTCGACCGGGCCAACCTGCACGCCCGCAAGGCCCTGTTCGCCTCCGGCGAGGCCGTCGTCGCCGGGACCAGGGTCGACGGCCGCCAGTACCTCAAGTTCACCCTGCTCAACCCCGAGACCACCGCCGCCGACATCGCGGCCGTCCTCGATCTGATAGCCGGCCACGCCGAGCAGTACCTGAGAGAGAACCTTGTCCACGCCTGAGAAGGCCCTGTCCGAGACGGCGGCGTCCACGACGCCCGCGCCCGAGACGACCGCACACGACACGGCTCGGATCCACGACTTCATCGGCATCGGCCTCGGTCCGTTCAACCTCGGACTCGCCTGCCTGACCGAGCCGATCGAGGAGCTGGACGGCCTCTTCCTGGAGTCCAAGCCCGGCTTCGAGTGGCACTCCGGGATGTTCCTGGAGGGCGCCCACCTCCAGACCCCGTTCATGTCGGACCTGGTCACCCTCGCGGACCCGACCTCGCCGTACTCCTTCCTCAACTACCTGAAGGAGAAGGGCCGCCTGTACTCGTTCTACATCCGGGAGAACTTCTACCCGCTGCGGACCGAGTACAACGACTACTGCCGCTGGGCCGCCGACCGGCTCACCTCGGTCCGCTTCTCGACCACGGTCACCGCCGTCACCTTCGACGGGGCCGCCGAGGTGTACGAGGTGGCCACCGAGGGCGGCGCGACGTACCGCGCCCGCCGGATCGTCCTCGGCACCGGCACCCCGCCGCACGTCCCCGAGACCTGCCGGGACCTGGGCGGCGACCTGATCCACAACTCGCGCTACCTGCCGAACAAGGCGGAGCTCCAGAAGAAGAAGACCATCACCCTGGTCGGCAGCGGCCAGAGCGCCGCCGAGATCTACTACGACCTCCTGAGCGAGATCGACGTCCACGGCTACCGGCTCAACTGGGTGACCCGCTCCCCGCGCTTCTTCCCGCTGGAGTACACCAAGCTCACCCTGGAGATGACGTCCCCGGAGTACGTGGACTACTTCCACGCGCTCCCCGAGCGGACCCGCTACCGCCTGGAGACCGAGCAGAAGGGCCTCTTCAAGGGCATCGACGGCGAACTCATCAACGCCATCTTCGACCTGCTCTACCAGAAGAACCTGAACGGTCCCGTGCCCACCCGGCTCCTCACCAACTCGGCGCTGCACACCGCCGCGTACGACGAGGAGAGCGGCACGTACGCGCTCGGCTTCCGCCAGGAGGAGCAGGAGAAGGACTTCGCCCTGGAGACCGACGGCCTGATCCTGGCCACCGGCTACAAGTACAGCGTCCCCGCCTTCCTGGAGCCGGTCCGCGACCGCCTCCGCTGGGACGGACAGGGCCGCTTCGACGTGGCGCGCGACTACGCGATCGACACGACGGGCCGCGGCGTCTACCTCCAGAACGCCGGCGTCCACACCCACTCGATCACCTCGCCCGACCTGGGCATGGGCGCGTACCGCAACGCCCGCATCATCGCCGCGATGCTGGGCCGCGAGTACTACCCCGTCGAGAAGACCATCGCCTTCCAGGAGTTCTCCGTATGACCGTCCGCTTCCGCCCGCTCGACCCCGTCCAGGACGCGGAGCTGCTCCACGGCTGGGTCACCCACCCCAAGGCCGCCTTCTGGATGATGCAGGACGCGAGCCTGGAGGACGTGGTGCGCGAGTACTCGGCCTTCGCCGCGAACCCGCACCACGAGGCGTTCATCGGCCTGGTCGACGGGGTCCCCGCGATCCTCATGGAGCGCTACGACCCGGCCCACCTGGAGCTGGTCGGCCTCTACGAGCCGCAGCCGGGTGACGTCGGCATGCACTTCCTGGTCGCGCCGACCGACACCCCCGTGCACGGCTTCACCCGCAGGGTGATCACCGCCGTGATGGCGGAGCTGTTCGCCGACCCGGCGACCGCCCGCGTGGTGGTCGAGCCGGACGTCGCCAACAAGGCCGTCCACGCGCTCAACGCGGCCGTGGGCTTCGTGCCCGAGCGCGAGATCCAGAAGCCGGAGAAGAAGGCGCTGCTGAGCTTCTGCACCCGGGCGCAGTTCGAGGCCGCCGTGGGAGCCGCCGCATGAGCACCGTTCCGCAGACCGCCGACCCCGTCGCCCACCTCACCCCCGGGCGCTGGGCCGACGCCAACCGCGCGCTGATCCGCAAGGGCCTGGCCGAGTTCGCCCACGAGCGGCTGCTCGACCCGCGCGCGCTGGGCGACGGCCGGTACGAGGTCCTGTCCGACGACGGCGCGACCGCGTACCGCTTCGCCGCCGACCGGTACGCCCTCGACCACTGGCAGGTCGACCCGGCCTCGATCACCCGCCACCGGGGCGACGACGAACTCCCCCTGGACGCGCTGCTCTTCGTCACCGAGCTGCGCGGCGCCCTGGGGCTGAGCGACGAGATCCTGCCGGTGTACCTGGAGGAGATCTCCTCCACCCTGGCGGGCACCGCCTACAAGGCGACCAAGCCGCAGGTGGCCTCCGCCGACCTGGCCCGCGCCGGCTTCCAGGCGATCGAGACCGGGATGACCGAGGGCCACCCCTGCTTCGTCGCCAACAACGGGCGCCTCGGCTTCGGCGTGGACGAGTTCCGCGCGTACGCCCCCGAGGCCGCGAGCGGCATCCGCCTGATCTGGCTGGCCGCCCGCCGCGACCGGGCCGCCTTCACCGCCGGGGCGGGCATCGACTACGAGGCCTTCGTCCGCTCCGAGCTGGGCGACGCGGCGGTGGACGGCTTCGCGGCGACCCTGGCCGCCCGCGGCCTGGACCTCGCCGACTACCTCCTCATGCCGGCGCACCCCTGGCAGTGGTGGAACAAGCTGTCCGTCACCTTCGCCGCCGAGGTGGCGCAGGAGCGCCTGGTGTACCTGGGCGAGGGCGACGACACGTATCTGGCGCAGCAGTCGATCCGCACGTTCTTCAACACCTCGGACCCGGCCAAGCACTACGTGAAGACGGCCCTGTCGGTCCTCAACATGGGCTTCATGCGGGGTCTTTCGGCCGCGTACATGGAGGCGACCCCGGCGATCAACGACTGGCTGCACGACCTGATCGAGAACGACTCCGTCTTCAAGGCGGCGCGCTTCTCGATCATCCGGGAGCGGGCGGCGGTCGGTTACCGGCACCTGGAGTACGAGGCCGCCACCGACCGCTACTCCCCCTACCGCAAGATGCTGGCCGCGCTCTGGCGCGAGTCGCCGGTGCCGTCCCTGGCGGAGGGCGAGCGGCTGGCGACGATGGCCTCGCTGCTGCACGTGGACCACGCGGGCGCGTCCTTCGCGGGCGCGCTGATCGCGGAGTCGGGCGAGGAGCCGGCCGTCTGGCTCCGCCGGTACCTGGACGCCTACCTCCTCCCGGTCCTGCACAGCTTCTACGCCTACGACCTGGCGTTCATGCCGCACGGCGAGAACGTGATCCTGGTCCTGGACGAGCGCGGCGGGGTCGTGCGGGCGATCTTCAAGGACATCGCGGAGGAGATCGTCGTCATGGACCCGGACGCGGTCCTGCCGCCGGCGGTGGAGCGGGTCCGCGCGGAGGTCCCGGAGGACATGAAGCTCCTCTCGGTCTTCACCGACGTCTTCGACTGCTTCTTCCGCTTCCTGGCGGCGACGCTCGCGGCGGAGGGCGTCCTCGACGAGGACGGCTTCTGGCGCACGGTCGCGGAGTGCGTGCGCGGCTACCAGGAGGAGCACCCGGAGTTCGCGGCCCGCTTCGAGCGGTACGACATGTTCGCGGAGACCTTCGCCCTGTCGGCCCTCAACCGCCTCCAGCTCCGCAACAACAAGCAGATGGTCGACCTCTCGGACCCGTCGGCGGCCCTCCAGCTCGTCGGCGACCTCCCGAACCCGATCGCCCGCTTCGCCTGACCCCGGAACCGGTGCGGGCCCCGACGGAGTCACGGTCACTCCGCCGGGGCCCGCGCCTTTTCCTTCCCTGCCGACGGTCACGCCCCTCCGTAGGGGCAGGAGACCCCGTCCTCGCGCGGGCAGGCGATGAGCGCGCGCGACACGTACTGCTGCGCCTTCGAGTAGTAGCCGAGGACCACGTCGTTCCCGGCCGCCAGCCGCAGCGTCTCCCGGACGCGCTGCAGCCGGTCCCAGACGGGGAAGTGCTCCTGGTCCACGGGAGGGTTCTGGGTCAGCTCCCCCTCGATCCAGGAGACGGCCTCCTCCACGCCGGTGTACGTGGCCGCCACCTGCGCGGCGGACCGCCGCAGCCAGTCCTTGATCTCGATCGGCGGATGGTCGGCGGGAACCTCACCGCGCCTGATCGCCGAGTCGGGATAGGACCGCCCGGTGTACGCGTACGCGTGCCAGTGCTGTCGTGGGCCCTCCCTATCCCCCTGCACGGGCGGCGGCCTTCCGCGCGGCCTCGGCCACGTGCCCGGCTTCCAGGAGCAGGAGCGCGCCGATCAGGTACTCGCGGGTCCACCGGATGGCCGCGTCGGGTGCGGCCAGCAGGGAGGCCGGGGGAATCTCCGCCCGCAGCGCGGGGTCCACCAGGGCCTGGGACAGGACCTCGCGCGTCATCTCGGACGCCAGCCAGTGGAACGTGCGCTCCTTGAGCGCGAACGTCAGGTGCAGCGAGGGCTCCCCGCCCACGGTGTACGGCGAGTGGACGTAGCCGCGCGGCAGCCAGAAGACGTCGCCGGGCTCCAGGGCGAACGACTGGACGGGAGCCGTACGGGCGAGATGGAGCCGTTCCTCGGGAGTGAAACCCCTTTCCAGGAAGTTCCCGTGCTCCGTGGTCGGGTTCTCCACGAAGGGCGGGTGCAGCGGCCACGCCTTCCGCCCGGAGAGCTGGACGATCAGCGTGACGTACGGGTCGTAGTGGTACTTCAGTCCCTGCGCGCCCGGCGGGGTGAGGTACGCGTTCACGTGCACCAGGCAGCCGGTCTCGTCCTGGATCTCGCGGCGCAGCACGCTCAGGGACGGTTTGACGGTCTGGAGCTGCCGGACGGAGACCGTACCCCCGCCGTCGAGGTGCGCCCGGACGGCACCGGGCCGGGGCATGTCGCCGTCGATGTAGGCGTGCCGTTCCAGGACCTTCCCTTCCTTGAGCAGGACGACGTTGCGGGCGGGAAGGCACTCGGCGTCCACCAGGGCGTCGCATTCGGCGAGGGACCACAGGTGGGCCAGGTCGGCGGGGTCGCGGCGGAAGAGCGTCGGCCCGGTGGGCCACTTCGTCAGGATTCCCGGGACGTCGTCCACGAGATCGGCCAGCGGCATGGCTGACTCCTTACGGTATGTGCAGAAGAGGGAGAGGACGTGCGGGGCCCCCGCACGCGGCACGGGCCCCGCCCCGGGTCAGGTGTTCGCGTCGGCCCTGGCGATCCAGCCACGGGCGAAGACCGTGATCTCCTCCGCGCTCATCCGCAGCTCCCGGCCGGCTCCCTCGGGCTTGCTGTCCCCGAGCGCGTATCCGCCGCCGTGCAGTTCGGCGAGCGTGATGCAGCTCTCCATGTTCCCGTCGTTGTCCGTCCCGCCGCCGCAGAGCGCGGCGAAGTCGCCGGACACCTCCCGCTCGTACAGATCACTCATTACCGTGGTTCTCCTGTCTCTGTCTTCGATGTCTTCGATGTCTTCGATGTCTTCGATGGGGACTGGGTCCCGCCCCCGGACGGTCTTGCCGGACATCACCGGGGGCGGGACGCGACCGCCGCCTCTGGAACGAGGGAGCGGAGTCATGGGGGTTCACCCGGGAGGGCGGAGAACCTCAACCGGGCCCGTTTGCGCAGGTCAGAGCCGCTCTTGCGGCGGGGCGTCCCTCTTCAGGGTCATCTTCGGCGGGTCGTGCGGGTGGTTGCGGATCTCCACCGCGCAGTCCACGGCGGCGGATTCGTCGTGCTGCGGCCCTCGGCGCATGTAGTGGTCGAACCACCGCGCCAGGTGCGCGCACGGCGTGCAGTCGGGGACCGGCTCGGGCCGGGCTCGGAGTCCGTGGTCGGCGGAGAGGACGAGCACGGGGGTGGTGAGGACCCGGATGCGTCTCCACTCCTCCTCGGTCGGCGCCCGCAGGTCCCCGGGCGCGGCGGCCCACTCGGCCCCGCCGCCCGGCGGCCGTACGTACACGCTCCCGCTCTGCGTACGGGAGACCTGACCGAGCCGGACCGTCCCTCCGCCGGTGTCGGCGACGAAGACGCCGGCGGCGGGGAGGGACGAGGGGTTGTCGCACACGGGCACAGCCGCTCCTCTCTGTAGTGGATTCACTACCAGGGGTGCCCAGCGTGAACTAGAGTCGGCTTCTCTTCAACTAGTCCGATGCTAAGGGCAAGTCATGGTCAACCGCAAGGAGTTACGGCCGGAATCCAGCCCCCAGGCGGCCTATGGGGCGCATCTCCGCAGGATGCGGGAAGAACGAAGCTGGACCCAGGAAGACCTGGCCGAGCCCATGGGCTGCTCCAGCCAGCACATCTCGGCGCTCGAAACCGGTCGCAAATCGCCAACCCTGCCGTTCTCGCGCAGAGCCGATCAGGTCTTCGGTCTCACTGGATCCAAGGAGTCGTTCGAGCGCGAGTGGCGGGACATGCGGCACGGCGTCCTGTTGGAGGGCTTTCCGGAGTACGTGGGATACGAGGGACGGGCGGTGGAGATCCGCCTCTTCGAGATCGGGATCGTCCCGGGCCTGCTGCAGACCCCGGAGTACGCGCGCGTACTGGCGAACAGCGCCGTGAAGCGCGGGGCCATCACCCCGGAGCAGGCCGACGAGCGGGTCGCGTTCCTGGCGGCACGCCAGGCGACGCTGGAGCGGGAGCAGCCGCCCATGGTCTTCGTGGTGATGGACGAGAGCTGCATCCGCCGCCCCATCGGCGGTGCCGAGGTGATGGACGCCCAATTGGAACGACTCGTCGAGTTCACGGACCGCCCCAATGCCCTGCTCCAGATCGCCCCGTACTCCATGGGAGAACGCCGCACCTTCGACCTACCGGTCAACCTGCTCACCCTCGCCGACCGGTCTGTAGCGGGCTACACCGAGTCGCAGGCGCAGGGACACTTCGACCGGCAAATGACATCTGTAGTGCCCATGTTGACGGCCTACCATCAGCTTCAGGCCGCTTCGCTCTCTCAGGCGGAATCCGTGGCCGCGATCCAAGAAGCGCGAAAGGGCACCTCGTGACGACCGACACCCCCCGCTGGTTCACGTCCTCGTACAGCAATAACGGCGGCAACTGCGTCGAGGTGGCCACCAACCTCGCCCCCACCCACGGCACCGTCCCCGTCCGGGACTCCAAGCAGTTCGCCGGCCCCGTTCTCGACCTCCCCGCCCCCGCCTTCGCCGCCTTCGTGGCCTGCGTCCGGGACGGCGGGTTCGGCACCGGCTGAGGGGTCGTCCGTGCGGCGACGAAGCCGAAGGGGACGGTCCTACGCCAGCAGGACCTCGACGGAGATCGTCGCCGCCAGCACGACATAAACGGCGCACGCGCCGTAATGGAGTACGGCCGTCGCCTTCGACGAGCCGGTGAGGCGTGTGCGGAAGAAGCCCGACAGCACTCCGATGCTCCCGTAGAGGACCACCTCCATCAGGACGTTGATCGCGCCGAGGAGGGCCATCTGCGGTCCGGGGGCCTCCGCGTTCCCCAGGAACTGCGGGAGGACCGCGAGGTAGAAGAGGATGATCTTCGGGTTCGTCAGACTGATCAGCAGACCGCGCAGGTACCACCGGCCCGCCCCGACGTCACCGTGCTCTCCGATCGCGCGCCGCGCGCTCCGCAGGGTCGTGTACGCGAGCCACAGCAGGTACGCCGCGCCCGCGATCCTCACCGCGTCCAGCAGCGACGGGTGGGAGCGGGCGATCTCCCCCAGCCCGGCGACGACGGCGGTGGCGTAGACGCTCATGCCCGTCCCGATGCCCAGGATCGCCTTCAGCGCGGCCCGGCGGCCGCCCTCCAGGCCCACCGCGAGCATGTAGGCCATGTCGGGTCCGGGCGGACCGAGGAAGAGCAGGATCACCGCGATGTAGCCCGGCAGTACCGATAAGTCCACCATCGTCCAGCGCCTCCGGCCTCGTCGTGGTCGCCGTCCGTCTCCCCGTTTCCGTCCGGGCGATGCGGCTTCCGCGCACACGGGAACGCCCGGCCGGGAGACCCCGGCCGGGCGTTCCCGTTCGAACGCCGGCTACTCCGCCGGCCAGGGCACCTCCGGCGAGCGGTACCAGTCGATGCCCAGGGCCTCGAAGCGAGGGGCCTGTTCGGCGAGGCGGACCTTGTACGCGTCCCAGTCGTGGGTCGCGGCCGGGGACCAGCCGAGTTCGGCGACGCCCGGCAGGCGCGGGAAGGCCATGACGTCGAGGTCGGCGGTCGTGGCCAGGGTCTCGGTCCACAGGGGGGCTTCGACGCCCCTGACCGCGCTCGCGGGCGCGCCGGGGAGGTAGGCCGCCGGGTCCCAGTCGTACGACCGCCGCACCTCGACGTACCCGGCCCAGGCCAGGCCGAGCGGGGTGTCCTTCGTGTACTTCATGTCGAGGTAGGTGCGGTCGGCGGGCGAGAGGATCAGGCCGGTGCCGTTCCGCGCGGCGGCGGCGACCCGCTCCTTCTCCTCGGCGGGGGTGCGGTCGAGGCCCCAGTACTGGACGAGGGCGCCGGGCGCGGGGGCGGTGCCGGTGAGCTGGTGCCAGCCGACGACCTTCTTGCCGTACTTGGCGACGACCGGCTGCACCCGGTCCATGAAGGCCACGTAGTCGGCGTGGCTGGTGGAGTGGGCCTCGTCGCCGCCGATGTGGAGGTAGCGGCCGGGGGTGAGGGCGGCGATCTCGCGGATCACGTCGTCCACGAAGTCGTACGTGACGTCCTTGGGCACGCACAGGGAGCTGAAGCCGACCTTGGTGCCGGTGTAGAGGGGCGGGGCGACGCCGTCGCAGTTGAGCTCGGGGTAGGAGGCGAGGGCCGCGTTGGTGTGGCCCGGCACGTCGATCTCCGGGATCACCTCCTGGTGGCGGGAGGCGGCGTACCGGACGATCTCCTCGTACTCCTCCTTGGTGTAGAAGCCGCCGGGGCCGCCGCCGACCTCGGTGGAGCCGCCGTGGGTGGTGAGCCGGGGCCAGGAGTCGACGGCGATGCGCCAGCCCTGGTCGTCGGAGAGGTGCAGGTGGAGGGTGTTCACCTTGTAGAGGGCGAGCTGGTCGATGTACCGCTTCACCTCGTCCACGGTGAAGAAGTGGCGGGCGACGTCGAGCATGGCGCCCCGGTAGGCGTAGCGCGGGGTGTCGGTGATCGTGCCGCCCGCGACCTTCCAGGGGCCCTTCTGGACGCTCTTGCGCTCGACGGCGGAGGGGAGCTGCTGGCGCAGGGTCTGGACGCCGCGGAAGAGCCCGGCGGGGCGGTGGGCCGTGAGGGTGATGCCGTCCGGTCCGGAGCGGAGCCGGTAGCCCTCGTCGCCGAGGGCGGTGTCGGTGGCGCCGAGCCGGAGCAGGATGCCGCCGCGGGCCGCCTGCTCGTCCACGACGGGCAGCGGGAAGCCGGTGGCGGGCCTGAGCAGTCCGGCGAGGTAGTCGCCGACCTCCCTGGCCTCGGGGGAGCCGGCGCTCACCCCGATGCGGGTGGCGGAGGTGAGGGCGTAGGGCCGGCCCCCGGGGACGACGGAGGCGGGTACGGGGACGATGCGGCCGAGCGGCCGGACCTCGGGTTCGGCGGCGGCCCGGGGGCCGGGCGCCTTGCCGTCGGCACCGGCACCGGCACCGGCACCGGCGGCGGCCTCGCCGCAGCCGACGCCGGCGGCCGCGACCAGGAGCAGGGATCCGATCAGGCGCGGAATCCTTCGGCGCTGTCTCACGGGCGGGCTCCCCTTCGGGTGGTCGACGCGTCTGTCGTTTTCTATATCCGAACCGTGCCCCTGTGTACCGCTGCCGCCGTCGGCGGCCCAGGTCTAGGCCAATCACCCGTTTCAAGGGCCTGAACCGGCGCCCCCTGCCCGATTTCGGGCAGGATTCTTGCGAAGGGCCGGGAGCACCCCTCAGTATTCACGGGTGCTCGAACGCCGTCCGTCGCACGACGACCTCATCGACCATCTGGTCCGCAGCACCGCGCTCCAGCGCGGTGAGGCCGCCCGGGTGGTGCTCGACGTGCTGGCGTACTTCGACGAGACGACCGAGGAGTTCGTCCGCCGCCGCCACCGCGAGCTGCAGTCCGGCGGGGCCGTGAACGCCGAGATCTTCGAACGGATCGCGGCGGAGCTGCCGCACCGGGCCGTGGCACCGCCGGAGCTCTCGCTCCGGCAGCTGCGCCGGATCGTGTACGGCTGAGCCTCCCCGGCTCCCGAAGGACGGCCCGAACGGCCGAGTACATCCACTGACCTGGAGGGGTTTCACCTTTATGTGCGGAATTGTCGGTTACATCGGTAAGCGCGACGTGGCACCGCTGCTGCTCGAAGGCCTGCAGCGCCTGGAGTACCGCGGATACGACTCCGCCGGCATGGTCGTCACCAGCCCGAAGGCCTCCGGCCTGAAGATGGTGAAGGCCAAGGGCCGGGTCCGCGACCTGGAGGCCCGCGTCCCCAAGCGGTTCACCGGCACCACCGGCATCGCCCACACCCGCTGGGCCACCCACGGCGCGCCGAGCGACGTCAACTCGCACCCGCACCTGGACCCCGAGAACAAGGTCGCCGTCGTCCACAACGGCATCGTGGACAACGCCGCCGAGCTGCGCGCCAAGCTGGAGGCCGACGGCGTCGTCTTCGCCTCCGAGACGGACACCGAGGTCATCACCCACCTCGTCGCGCGCTCCCAGGCCGAGACCCTGGAGGAGAAGGTCCGCGAGGCCCTGAAGGTCATCGAGGGCACCTACGGCATCGCCGTGATGCACGCCGACTTCAACGACCGCATCGTCGTCGCCCGCAACGGCTCCCCGGTCATCCTCGGCATCGGCGAGAAGGAGATGCTCGTCGCCTCCGACGTCGCCGCCCTGATCGCCCACACCCGCCAGGTCGTCACCCTCGACGACGGCGAGATGGCCACCCTCAAGGCCGACGACTTCCGCACCTACACGGTCTCCGGCGCCACCACCACCGCCACCCCCGAGACCGTCGAGTGGGAGGCCGCCTCCTACGACATGGGCGGCCACGACACCTTCATGCACAAGGAGATCTCCGAGCAGCCCGACGCGGTCGACCGCGTCCTGCGCGGCCGGATCGACGACCGCTTCTCCACCGTGCACCTGGGCGGCCTGAACCTGGACCCGCGCGAGGCCCGCACCATCCGCCGCATCAAGATCCTCGGCTGCGGCACCTCGTACCACGCCGGCCTCATCGGCGCCGGGCTCATCGAGTCCATGGCCCGCATCCCCGCCGACGCCGAGCCGGCCTCGGAGTTCCGCTACCGCAACCCGGTCGTGGACCCCGACACCCTCTACATCGCCGTCTCCCAGTCCGGCGAGACCTACGACGTGCTCGCCGCCGTCCAGGAGCTCAAGCGGAAGGGCGCCCGCGTCCTCGGCGTCGTCAACGTGGTCGGCTCCGCCATCGCCCGCGAGGCCGACGGCGGCGTGTACGTCCACGCCGGCCCCGAGGTCTGCGTCGTCTCCACCAAGTGCTTCACCAACACGGTGACCGCCTTCGCCCTGCTCGCCCTGCACCTCGGCCGCATCCGCGACCTGTCCGTCACCGACGGCAAGCGGATCATCGAGGGCCTGCGCCGCCTCCCCGCCCAGATCGAGGAGATCCTCAAGGGCGAGGACGAGATCAAGCGCCTCGCCGAGGTGTACGCGGGCGCCCAGTCGATGATGTTCATCGGGCGCGTGCGCGGCTACCCGGTCGCCCTGGAGGCCTCCCTCAAGCTCAAGGAGATCTCCTACATCCACGCCGAGGCCTACCCGGCCTCCGAGCTGAAGCACGGCCCGCTCGCCCTCATCGAGCCGGCCCTGCCGACGGTCGCGATCGTCCCCGACGACGACCTCCTGGAGAAGAACCGCGCCGCCCTGGAGGAGATCAAGGCCCGCAGCGGCCGCATCCTCGCGGTCGCGCACCAGCCGCAGGAGAAGGCCGACCACACCATCCTGGTCCCGAAGAACGAGGACGAGCTGGACCCGATCCTCATGGGCATCCCGCTCCAGCTCTTCGCGTACCACACCGCCCTCGCCATGGGCCGCGACATCGACAAGCCGCGCAACCTGGCCAAGTCCGTCACGGTCGAGTAGCGGCCGGTCCGGGCCTGTCCCCCGGACCCGTCGCCGCCGGGCCTGTCCCCCGGCGCCCGACCTGACACGCGACGGTCCCCGTGCACACACCTCCCGTGCACGGGGACCGTCGTGCTTCCCGGCCCAGGGCCCGTCCGACCCCGATCCGCCGGGCAGGCGGGACTTTCGACACACGCCCTAGCCCGCGGCCGGGGCGCTCTCGCCCGGCGCCCGGCGCCGCAGCGCCGTCGGCCAGCCCGCGACGGCGGCCGTGGCCCCGTACCAGGCGAGCAGTCCGGCGACGGCGGCGACCCAGCCGCCCGCCTTCCCGAGGCCGCCGTTGCCGGCCAGGGCACCGATGCCCAGGAGCAGCAGCGCGACGAACAGCAGCCCGTACACGCCCTGCCCGAAGAGGCCGCCGCCCGAGGCCGCCAGGGTCAGCGTGAGCGCGAGGAGCGCCCACAGGAGCAGGAAGACCCCCACGGCGTCGGCCGAGGCTCCGCCGCCGGCGGCGGTCCCCCAGGTGAACCAGAAGGCGCCGAGCGCCGTGTACGCCGTGCCCTCCCGGGTGTCGCCCGCGCGCAGGGCGAGCAGGCCGACGAGGAAGAGCGTCACCCCGCCGACCCAGGTGGCGAGGCCCGCGGCGTCCGCCGCCGCGACGTTGTCGATGACACCCGTGCCGCCCAGGCCGAAGGCCAGGAGGGTCAGTCCGAGTGCGAGGTGGCCGAGCGTGGGGCTGGTGTTTCCCGCGGCGACGTCGTTGTCCACGGCGGGCTCCCTTCAGATGCGCAGTCGTGCTGCGTGAGCTGCTGTGTTCCGTGGCCTTTATCTACCCTTCACAAGCACACAATTCACCTGAGGAAGGCCGAAATCATGGTCGGATGACGGCAGTTGAGGGAGTCGAGGGGAGAGCGGCGGTGCGGGGTTACGGGATGACGACCACGGGCCGCTGGGCGCGGCGCGCGAGGCGGCCGGCCACCGAGCCGAAGATCCGCCCGACGATCCCGTGCGTGGAGCCGACCACGATCGCGTCGGCCGAGTACTCCCGGCCGACCTCCTCCAGCTCGTGACAGATGTCGCCGCCGCGCTCGACCAGGATCCACGGCACCTCGGCGAGGTGCTCGGCACAGGCCAGCTCCAGGCCGAGGACCTCGGTGCGGTGGTCGGGCACGTCCACGAAGACGGGGGGCTCGCAGCCGGCCCAGACGGTGGTGGGCAGCCGGTTGGCCACGTGCACGATGATCAGGCCGGAGCCGGAGCGGCGGGCCATGCCGATGGCGTACGCGAGGGCGCGCTCACTGGACGTGGAGCCGTCGAAGCCGACGACCACCCCGTGCCGGAAGGCCGGGTCGCAGGCATGACGTGGCTGTTCGACCGCGAGGGGGTCGACCGTGGAGTCGGCGACGCGCTTGCGGTCCGCGGGTTCGGGGAATTCGTGACCGGCCATCGGTGTCTCGGCGAAGAGGGTCCTCGTGGGAAGGGACGGGAGAAGGAGGAGAGGAACAACGGGAGGCGGCGGAGCTGTGTCCGGGAATCATCTTCCCAAGCCCATACCCCCAAGGGTACGGCGGCACTCCTCTCCTGCCCAGGGCCCACCGCGTCGAGCCCGGCGGACACACCGCTCGCGCGCGGCGTTCCAGGGAGCATGCACGAGCGGTTCGGGATCTGGCAATGCCGGTTGTGTCCTACAGGCGTCCGTCCGGGGAGCGCGCCGGGCGGACGCGCGGGGCCGAACGGACGTCGCCGAGAGTGACCGGAACGTTCCGTTCCTCGTTGCCACAGGTCCACCCACCGCCGCAGGGAGAGCGCCCGTGCCCGTACCGCCGACCGCCACCGCCCGGTCCTCCGCCGCCCCCACCCCGACGCTCGCCGCGCCCCCCGCCCACCGCCGTACGGACGCCCCTCCCCCGGGCACGGCGGTGGAGAAGAAGGGGGAGCAGGCCGCCGACGGCCTCGTCCGCTGGGCGGCCTTCTGCTGCGTCCTGGTCCCGGTGGTGCTCGTCGTCTACGGCACCTCGCTCGCCGGGGCGGCCGGCGCCGCGCTCGGCCTCGTCTCGGTGACGGCGGCCTGCCGGCTGCTGCTGCGGCGCTCGGAGCGGGGTCTCCGCGCGGAGACCGCCCGCGGCGGACGCCGGCACTAGTCGGGGAGGGGGCTCCCGGGCGCTCCCGACCCCTTTCGAGTTGACAGGCTCGCACAACCGATCCCATATGTTTTCAGCCAACTTCCGGTGACCGGCGAGTCCTTGGCGTAACGATTGGCCAACCCGGGCGCCGTCACCCCCGGAACCCCCGTCCCAGGGGGTCACACCCCCCGCGTACCGGGGCGTTCACCACCCCGGCGCGCCCCTCGGGGGCCTCCGCGCGCGCCTCCCCGCGATCGATCGCTTCACGCCAAGTTGCCTTGTCGACAATCCACCGGATGGAGAACTTGTCACCCCGGCGCCACGGGACGCAGTAGATTCGATCATGGGTACCGAAGACTGGGGTCTCGTGCAAAACCGAGGGGAAACGTGCAGGAGCGACACGACCAGGGAGACGCGAACACCGAGGGGGGCTTAGCGTCATGAGCCAGGACTCCACCGCACCGGAGGCCGGACGGAAACTGTCCGGGCGCCGGCGTCGCGAAGTCGTCGCGGTGCTGCTGTTCAGCGGCGGCCCCATCTTCGAGAGCTCCATCCCGCTCTCCGTGTTCGGCATCGACCGGCAGGACGCCGGAGTGCCACGTTACCGGCTGCTCGTCTGCGCCGGCGAGGAAGGACCGCTGCGGACCACCGGCGGGCTCGAACTCACCGCGCCGTACGGCCTAGAGGCCATCGGCCGGGCGGGCACCGTCGTCGTCCCGGCCTGGCGGTCGATCACCTCGCCGCCGCCGCCGGAGGCGCTCGACGCGCTGCGCCGCGCACACGAGGAGGGGGCCAGGATCGTCGGGCTGTGCACCGGGGCGTTCGTCCTGGCCGCGGCCGGACTGCTCGACGGCCGCCCGGCGACCACGCACTGGATGTACGCGCCGACGCTCGCCAAGCGCTATCCGTCGGTCCACGTGGACCCGCGGGAGCTCTTCGTCGACGACGGGGACGTACTGACCTCCGCCGGCACCGCGGCCGGAATCGATCTGTGTCTGCACATCGTGCGGACCGACCACGGCACGGAGGCCGCGGGCGCCCTGGCGCGCCGCCTGGTCGTCCCGCCGCGGCGCAGCGGCGGTCAGGAGCGCTACCTCGACAGGTCTTTACCCGAGGAGATCGGCGCCGACCCGCTGGCCGAGGTCGTCGCCTGGGCGCTCGAACACCTCCACGAGCAGTTCGACGTGGAGACGCTCGCGGCGCGCGCGTACATGTCGCGGCGGACCTTCGACCGCAGGTTCCGCTCCCTCACGGGCTCGGCGCCGCTCCAGTGGCTGATCACCCAGCGGGTGCTCCAGGCGCAGCGGCTGCTCGAAACCTCCGACTACTCGGTCGACGAGGTGGCGGGCCGGTGCGGCTTCCGCTCCCCGGTGGCGCTGCGCGGCCACTTCCGGCGCCAGCTCGGCTCCTCGCCGGCGGCCTACCGGGCGGCGTACCGCGCCCGGCGTCCGCAGGGCGAGGCCGGTACGGCGCTGCTCGACCCGGTCGTGCCCGCCCAGGTCGCGGCCGGTGTACGGCGGCCGGGCCCGGCGCTGGAGCCGGGGAAGCCGCAGTCCGACGCGTACGCGTCCGGACGGCCCTCCCTGCCGGGCCAGCGCAGCGCGCCGTGACCGGATGAGACCCGCGCGGCCACAAGCCGCGCACCGCAGGAACGACGGGCGCCCGGGGACACCTCCCCCGGGCGCCCGTCGGGCTTCCGGGCCGGATCCGATCCTCCGCGCACCCCCTAAGGTGGACGCATGAACGATCGCATGGTGTGGATCGACTGCGAGATGACCGGGCTCTCGCTGACGGACGACGCACTCATCGAGGTGGCCGCGCTGGTCACCGACTCGGAACTGAACGTGCTCGGCGACGGCGTGGACATCGTGATCCGTCCGCCGGACGCGGCCCTGGAGACCATGCCGGAGATCGTGCGCCAGATGCACACGGCCTCGGGGCTGCTCGACGCGCTGCCGGGCGGCACCACGCTCGCCGACGCCGAGGCCCAGGTCCTCGCCTACATCCGCGAGCACGTCAAGGAGCCCGGCAAGGCGCCGCTGTGCGGGAACTCGGTCTCCACCGACCGCGGCTTCCTCGCCCGCGACATGCCCGCCCTGGAGGGCCACCTGCACTACCGGATCGTCGATGTCTCCTCGGTCAAGGAACTGGCCCGCCGCTGGTACCCGAGGGCGTACTTCAACAGTCCGGAGAAGAACGGCAACCACCGGGCGCTCGCCGACATCCGCGAGTCCATCGCCGAGCTGCGCTACTACCGCGAGGCGGTCTTCGTCCCGCAGCCCGGCCCCGACTCGGAGACCGCGAAGCGGATCGCGGCACGCCACGTCCTTCCCGCGGAGTGATCCCGGCGTGACAGGGGACTGACCGCCCGCTCGCGCCCTCGAACGCCCCTCCGGGAAACGCGGGCGCGAGCACCCTCCCGGACCCTGTAGACTTCTTCTCGGCCGGTCGGGGAAACCTTCGGGAAAACCGCCGGTCGTGGTGGGTATAGCTCAGCTGGTAGAGCACCTGGTTGTGGTCCAGGATGTCGCGGGTTCGAGTCCCGTTACTCACCCTCTGCACCGAGGCCCCGGTTCGTGAGAACCGGGGCCTCGGTCGTTTCCGTGCGTCCGCGCTCGGCGCTTCCGCCACGCCCCGGTCCGCTCATCCGTTCGGGTCAAACGGCGACCCCCGCCTCCGACCCCCCTGCTAGCTTCCCTTTATGTCCTATATCGTCAGGTTTTCTCCGGCCGCCGGGGGCGGGGTGAGAGCGGATGGGAATCCTGCGTGACCATCCCGAACTCGTCCTCTTCCTCTCCCTCGCGGCCGGCTACCTCGTCGGCAAGCTGCGCGTCGGCCCCATCACCCTCGGCGGCATCTGCGGCACCCTGATCGTCTCGCTGCTCCTCGGCGCCTGGACGAAGGCCACCGTCTCCGACGACGTGAAGACGATCTTCTTCGCGCTCTTCATCTTCTCGCTCGGCTACATGGCGGGGCCGCAGTTCTTCGCCAACCTCAACCGGAAGAGCCTGCGCTTCTTCGCCCTCTGCCTCATCGAGGTCGTCTGCGTCGTCGGCATCGCCCTCGGCATCGCGGAGGCCTTCGACCTCGACGTCGGCACCGCCGCGGGCATCCTCGCCGGCGCGGCCACCGAGTCGGCGGTCGTCGGCACGGCCACCGAGTCCATCGCCAAGCTGAGCGACCTGACCCAGGAGCAGATCACCCAGTACCAGGGCCACGTGGCCACCGCGTACACCGTCTGCTACCTGTTCGGCCTCGTCACCATCGTCATCTACACCAGCCAGATCATGCCGATGCTGATGCGGATCAACCTCCGCGACGCCTCGCGCGAGCTCTGGGAGCGGATGCGCGGCGAGGGCGGCGGCCTGGAGTCCGACGAGCGCGAGGCACTCCCGGGCCTGGTCGGCCGGACGTTCCTGGTCACGCACGCGGACGGGACCGGGGTCGCCGACCTGGAGCGCTCGCTCGGCGGCCGGGTCACCGTCGAGGCGGTGAAACGCGGCAGCAAGGTGCTCACCCCTCCCCCGCCCGGCTTCGTGCTCACCCTCTCCGACCTGGTGCTCGCCGTCGGCCGGCGGGCCAACATCATCGAGGCGGGCCGGGTCATCGGCCCCGAGACGCCGGCCGTCCCCGGCCTGGACACCCCGCTCGCCACCACCCAGGTCTCCCTGACCGACAAGGGCGTCTCCGGCAAGTCCCTCGACACCCTCTCCAAGGAGCACCCGGAGTTCTCCTCCGGCGGGGTGTACGTCACGGACGTGCTGCGCAACGACCAGCACCTGCCCGCCACGCCGGAGACCGTCGTCGACCGCGGTGACGTGCTCACCCTGGTCGGCGCCCGCTCGGGCCTGGGCAAGCTGGCGTCCCGGATCGGCGCGACCGTGAGGAACGACGCCACGGACTTCATCTACCTGGGCCTCGGCATCGTCTGCGGCTCGCTGCTCGGCCAGGTCGTGGTCGAGTTCGGCGACGTCCCCCTGTCGCTCGGCACCGGCGGCGGCTGTCTGATCTCCGGGCTGCTCTTCGGCTGGTTCCGGTCCCGCACCCAGACCTTCGGCGCCTTCCCGCCGCAGGCCGCCGCCACCCTCAAGGACATGGGCCTGGCGATCTTCATCGCCTGCACGGGCCTGGTGTCGGGCCCGCAGGCCTGGCCGCTGCTCAAGGAGTACGGGGCGCTGCTGCCGTTCGCGGGGATCGCGATGGTCCTGGTGCCCGCGACGATCTCCCTCGTCGTCGGCCGCAAGCTGCTGAAGATCGAGAAGCCGCTGCTCATCGGCGCCATCGCGGGCCAGCAGTGCTCGACCCCGGCCATCACCTCGATCACCCAGGTGGCCCAGAGCTCGGTCCCGATGCTCGGCTACACGATCACGTACACCCTCTCCAACTTCCTGCTCCCCCTGACCGGCCCGCTGCTCGTCGGCATCCTGGGGGCGTGAGGCGGCGCGATGATCGACTTCCTGAACCGGAACGTCTTCCAGCCCCACCCCGAACTCCTCGTCTTCCTCACCGTCGCGCTCGGCTTCCTCTTCGGGAGGCTCCGCTACCGGACCCTCGCGCTCGGCGCCGTCACCGGCTGCCTGGTGGCCGGGCTGCTGCTCGGCGCGCAGTTCGAGGTGACGATCGACGCCACGGTGAAGAACCTCTTCTTCACCATGTTCCTCTTCGCCCTCGGCTACAAGGTCGGCCCGCAGTTCTTCCGGGGCCTGAAGAAGGACGGCCTGCCGCAGGTCGTCAACGCCGTCGTCGTCTGCGTGACGGGCCTCCTCGTCTCCTGGGGCTTCGCCGCGATGCTCGGGTACGGCCCCGGCCTCTCCGCCGGGCTCCTCGGCGGCGCGCTCACCCAGTCCGCCGTCATCGGCGTCGCCCAGGACGCCATCGGCAACCTGCCGGGGCTCTCCGCCGCGCAGACGAAGACCGAGGAGAACCTGGTCGCGATCGGCTACGCCGTCACGTACCCGCTCGGCACGATCCTCTGCGCGCTGCTCCTCGCCAACGTCCTGCCCAGGCTGTACAAGCGGGACCTGGCCGCCGAGTCGGCGCGGCTCGCCGAGGAGCTGGACGCGCCCGGCGACGACCCCGACCTGTCCGAGGGCTACTACGAGGTCGTGCTCCGCGCGTACCGCGTCGAGCGCCCCGACCTCGCCGGCCGCACCATCGACGACTTCGAGCAGCAGCAGAAGGCGCTCGGCCGCCGCGTCTACCTCACCCGGGTGCGGCGGGACGGGAAGATCCTCGACCACGACCAGCGGACGGTGCTCCGCGAGGGCGACACGGTGGCGATCAGCGCGCTGCGCGGCTCGCTCGTCGACTTCGACCCGCTGACCCACGTCGGGCCGGAGGCGGACGACGTCGAACTGCTCGGGTACCGGACGGAGACCCTGCACGTGGTCGCCTCGGAGAAGGCGCAGCTCGGCAGGAGCATCGCCGACCTGCGCCGCGAGCCCTTCATGGTGGGCGTGTACGTCGACAAAGTCTACCGGGCGGGCGCCGAGTACCCGTACCGCCTCTCGACCACCCTGGAGCGCGGCGACACCCTGGTCCTGACCGGGCCGAAGCGGCTCGTGGACCCGGCGGGGAAGGCGATCGGCAAGCCCGTGCCGACCTCCTTCGCCACCGACATGCTCTGGGTGGGCCTCGGCATCTTCCTCGGCGGCTGCGTCGGCATCCCGGCCCTGACCGTGTCCGGCGTGCCGATCTCGCTCTCCACCTCCGGCGGCGCGCTGATCATGGGCCTGGTCTTCGGCTGGATCCGCGGCAAGTACCCGACGTACGGCAACGTCCCGCCCGGCGCGCAGTGGTTCATGGACACCCTGGGCCTGTGCCTGTTCGTCGCGGTCGTCGGCATCAACGCCGGGCCGAGCTTCACCGGCGGCCTGGCCTCGGCCGGCTGGGGGCTGCTGCTCTGGGGCGCGGTGGCGACCGTGATCCCGCTGCTCGTCGGCTTCCTCGTCGGCCACTACGTCCAGAAGATCCGCTTTCCGATCCTGATGGGCGTCCTGGCCGGCGGCCAGACGACGACCGCGGCGATCGGCGCGATCAACGAACAGTCCCGGTCGCAGATCCCGACCCTCGGCTACACGATCCCCTACGCGGTGGGCAACGTCCTGCTGACCGTCTGGGGCGCCGTGATCGTCATCCTCCACCACTGACGCGAACCCTCCCGTACGGAAGGACATGCCGTGCCCAAGCCCACGTTCACCCGCGAGGAGATCAGGTCCTTCGCGCAGCTCTCGCCGTTCGAGCTCAAGGACACCTTCATCTCGCTCGCCAAGCAGGCCCAGGAGGACCAGCCCGGGCAGAAGGACAAGTCGCAGGTGCAGATGCTCAACGCGGGCCGCGGCAACCCGAACTGGGTGGCCACCGGGCCCCGCGAGGCCTTCCACGCCCTCGGCTACTTCTCCCTGGCGGAGTCCCGCCGCGTGTGGACCGCCGACGACCTGGGCGGCATGCCCGAGGTGAAGGGGTCCGGCGAGCGCTTCGACGCCTTCGTGCGGCAGCACCCGGACCTGCCGGGGATCGAGCTCCTGGAGAAGAGCGTGGCGTACGCGGTGGAGCGCTTCGGCTTCGACCGGGACTCGTTCCTGCACGAGCTGACGGACAGTTCGGTCGGCGACAACTACCCGGTGCCGGACCGGATGCTGCCGCACGCCGAGCGGATCGTGCGCGGCTACCTCGACGACGAGATGTTCGACGGGAAGCCGCCGGCCGGGAACACCTCGCTGTTCGCGACCGAGGGCGGCACGGCCGCCATGTGCTACATCTTCGACTCCCTGATGAAGAACGGGATCCTGAAGAAGGGCGACCGGATCGCCCTGATGGTCCCGGTCTTCACCCCGTACATCGAGATCCCCGAGCTGGACACCTACGACTTCGACGTGGTGACGGTCGAGGCGAGCCTCTTCACCGAGACCGGGGTGCGCCAGTGGCGCTACCCGGCCGAGGAGGTCGCCAAGCTGGAGGACCCCTCCGTCAAGCTGGTCTGCCTGGTGAACCCGTCCAATCCGCCGTCCCTCGCGCTGAGCCGGCGGGTCGCCGACCAGATCAAGGAGATCGTCGCCTCGAAGAACCCGAACCTGCTGATCGTCACGGACGACGTCTACGGGACGTTCGTGCCCGGCTTCCGCTCGATCGCCGCCGACCTGCCGCGCAACACGCTGCTCGTGTACTCGTACTCCAAGCACTACGGCGCCACGGGCTGGCGGCTCGGCGTCATCGGCCTGAACGACGACAACGTGATCGACGCGATGCTGGCGGAGCTGCCGGAGGAGGAGAAGGAGCGGCTGAACAAGCGGTACGGGACGCTGACGCTCGAACCGGAGAAGATGCGGTTCATCGACCGGATGGTGGCGGACTCGCGCCAGGTGGCGCTCAACCACACGGCCGGGCTCTCGCTGCCGCAGCAGGTGATGATGGTGCTCTTCTCCCTCTTCGACATGCTGGAGGAGGGGCGGGCGTACAAGGAGCGGATCCGCGGGATCGTCGGCCGTCGGCTCGACCTGCTCCTGGAGGGCGCCCGCATGAAGATCTCGGAGGATCCGCAGCGGGCCGCCTACTACATCGAGCTGGACCTGCTCGCGGAGGCCGAGCGGGTGCACGGCAAGCCGTTCGCGGACTTCCTGGAGAAGAACTACGAGCCGGTGGACCCGCTGTTCCGGCTGGCCCAGCAGACGGGCGTGGTCCTGCTCAACGGCGGCGGCTTCGACGGCCCGGAGTGGTCCGTGCGGGTGTCGCTCGCCAACCTGGACGACCTGGACTACCTGAAGATCGGCCACCACCTGCGGGCGATCTTCGACGCGTACGCGGAGGAGTGGCAGGCCTCGGGGGCCTGACGAGAGGCAGGAGGGGCGCGCCCCGGTCGGAGGTAGGGGGGCCGACCGGGGCGCGCGGTGTGGGGGGGCACAGTGGTCCGTGAGGGCCTACCGGTAGGCGGCGAACGCCTTCGTGAAGGCCAGCGGCTGCTGGAGGATCGAGGAGCAGGTGGCGTCGGCGCGGTTCACGGCGCCGTCCGGGCACTGCTTGTCGCGGGTCGAGGACCACATCGAGAGCCAACCGAGGCCCTTGGACTTCGCGAAGTCGACGAGCTGGGTGGCGTCGTCCACCGTGAAGACCTCGGTGGTGACGTCGTTGACGCCGATCATCGGGGTGACGGCGACGGCCTTCCAGGCGGCCGCGTCGGAGAGCCCGAGGACGCCCTTGATCTGGGCCTGCGTCGCGGTCGCGGCCTGGATCGCGTACGTACCCATGTCGGCGCTGTACGCCGGGCCGTAGTCCATCGCCATGATGTTGACGGCGTCGACGCGGACCCCGTTCCGCTTGGCGTCGGCCAGCAGGTCCACGCCCGGCTGGGTCAGGCCCTCGGGCATGACCGGCAGGGTGAAGGAGACGTCCAGGCCCGGGTGGGCCTTCTGGAGCTGCGCGATCGCCTGCGAGCGGCGGGTGTTGGCGGCGGTGTCCGGCAGGGCCGCGCCCTCGACGTCGAAGTCGACCTTGGTCAGCCCGTACCGGTCGACGACCTCGCCGTACGCGGCGGCGAGCGCCGGGGCGGAGGAGCAGTTCAGGGCCAGCTCGTGGCCTGCGGCGCCGCCGAAGGAGACGCGGACGTCACCGCCCTTGGCGCGCAGGGCGCCGATCTGGGCGGCGACCTTGTCGTTCGCCAGGTCGGTGACCCCGCCCCACAGCGGGGCGCAGGCGCCGCCGGAGGTGATGAAGGCGAGGTTGAACTCCTTCACGCCGGTGGCGTCGGCGGTCGCGAGCAGGTCGTACGCCGGGTGGAGCGAGGTGTCGACGTACGGGGCGAACTTCGCGCCGGTCGCGGGGGCCGGCGTGGAGGTCGTGGGGGTGGGCGTCGGGGCCGGGGTCCGCGTCGGCGCGGGGGCCGTGGTGGCGGACGCGGTCGGGGTCGGAGTCGGCTTGGCCGTCGCCGTGGGGGTGGCGGTGGCCGTGGGCCGGTCGGTGGGGCGGCCGCTGGGGGTGGGGGCGGGGCCGCCGGCCGAACAGGACGCCTTGTTGATCAGGCAGTTCGCGGGGTCGCCCGCCTCTCCGGCGGCGGAGGTGACGAAGCCGACGGTGACGGACTGGCCGGGGGCCAGCTGCCGGTTCCAGCTCGCGGGCTTCACCGTGACGTGCCGGCCGGAGACGGTGTGCTCGCCGTTCCAGAGGGAGCCGATGGTGGTGCCGGTCGGCAGGTCGAACTCCAGGGTCCAGTCGGACTGGGCGGCGGAGGTCTCGTTGGTGACGACGTACTGGCCGGTGTAGCCGCCGGTCCAGGAGCTGGTCCGGGTGTAGGCGGCGCCGACGGAGGCGGCCTGGGCGGTGCCGGTGAAGGCGAAGGCGGCGCCGCCGACGACGGCCGCCGTGACGACCGCTCCGACGACCTTGGTCCTCGTACTCGCCCTGCGCCGGTGCGAACGGGTGCCCATGGCGTGCCTGCCTCTGCGTGCGGAAGTGGGGGTGCGGCAGCACGCTAGCGAGCGGGGAACGGACAAAGCGGGGGATCGGGGACGGGGCCGGGGATCCTTAGGGTCCGCTTAAGGTGCCCATCGGAACCAGGAAAGGTTCTGCCGGGCTCCCCGGAGGGGTGCGCTTCCCGGGTCCCGGGGTGCGCTCCCCGAGGAGGGACAACCGCCGGGAGGTCAGGCCTCCTTCGCCCGTCGCGTCCCCGTGCCCCCGCGTCTGCGGCGGGCCGGGCGGTGGCCCCGGCGGCCGTGCGGGCCGGTCGGGCCGCCCGCTCCGGCGCGGCCGCCGAGGCCGATCCAGACGCGCACCTCCGTACCGCCGAGGACCGAGCGGCCGATGCGGACGTCGCCGCCGGTGCCCTCCGCCACGCGCCGGACGATGTCGAGGCCGAGGCCCGTGGAGCCGTCCCGGGTGCCGCTGTTGCCCCGGGCCAGGGCGGCGGCCGGGTCGGCGATGCCGGGGCCCGCGTCGGAGACCAGGACGATGACGGCGTCCTCGCCGTTGTGGACGTCGATGGAGAAGGCCGTGCCCTCCGGGGTGTGCCGGAAGACGTTGCCGAGGAGGGCGTCGAGCGCGGCGACGAGTTCGGGCCGGGCGACCGGGATGCGGACCGGGCGCTCGACGCCCGCGACCCGCACCCGGCGCCCCTCGTCCTCGGCGAGCGCCGACCAGAAGTCCATGCGTTCGCGCACCACTTCGGCGGCGTCGCAGCCCGCGCCGGGGCCGTTCGCCTGGGTCTGCGGCTTCGCCTCCCGGGCCGTGCGGATGATGATGTCGACCTCGCGCTCCAGCTGTTCGACGGCCGCGCGGGTCTGCTCGGCGGCCGGCCCCGAGCCGAGCGAGGCCGCGTTGAGGCGCAGGACGGTCAGCGGGGTGCGCAGCCGGTGGGAGAGGTCGGCGGCCAGCTCCCGTTCGTTGGCGAGGAGCTGGACGACCTGGTCGGCCATCGAGTTGAAGGCGACGGCGGCGGACTTGAGTTCCGGCGGCCCCTCCTCGGGGACCCGGGCGCCGAGCCGCCCCTCGCCCAGGTCGTGGGCGGCGCCCGCGAGCCGCTGGGCGGGCTGGACCATGCGGACGCCCAGGCGGTCGGCGACGGCGACGGAGCCGACGATCAGGGCGGCGCCGACCCCGGCGAGGACCAGCCAGGCGGTGCCGACGCCGTTGGACACGTCGCCCTCGGGGACGAAGAGTTCGACGACCGCGACCCGGCCGCTGCTGAGCGCGGTGGGCTGGAGCAGCGCGAAGCCGCCGGGCACCTCGGTGAGGGAGGCGCGGCCGAGCTCCCGGGTGGCCGTCAGGGCCTCCTCCCCCGCCCGGCTGGTCCCGGTCTTCAGGGGCGCGCCGCCCGGCACCTCGGCGGGGACGTGGACGGCGAGCCGGCCGGCGGCCCCGTCCTCGGTGGTGGCGACGGCCTTGCCGAGCTCGTCGCGGTCGGTGGTGATGGCGAGGACGGGGGCGAGCCCGGCGGCCCGCCGCTCGGCGTTGGAGATGGCCCGGTCGCGGGCCATCTCCTTGACGACGAGCCCGAGGGGGACGGCGAAGGCGACCACGACCATGGCGGTGACGGCCAGGCACACCTTGACGAGCGCCCATCTCACGGCCGGGGCTCCCCGGGCGGTTCCAGCTTCACGCCCACCCCGCGCAGGGTGTGCAGGTAGCGGGGCCGGGCGGCCGTCTCGCCCAGCTTGCGCCGCAGCCACGACAGGTGGACGTCGATGGTCTGGTCGTCGCCGTAGGACTGCTGCCACACCTCGGCGAGCAGCTCCTTGCGCGGGACGACCACGCCGGGCCGCCCGGCGAGGAAGGCGAGCAGGTCGAACTCGCGCCGGGTCAGGTCCAGGGGCGTGCCGTCCAGCTCCGCCTGGCGGCGCAGCGGGTCGACGGTGAGCCCGCCGACCCGGATGACCCGGGAGGGCGGGGCCTCGCCGGCGCCGGACCGGGCGCGGCGCAGGACGGCGGCCATCCGGGCCGAGAGGTGGTCGACCGAGAAGGGCTTCACGAGGTAGTCGTCGGCCCCGGCGTGGAGGAGCCGTACGATCTCGGCCTCGTCGTCGCGGGCGGTCGCGATGATCACCGGCACGTCGGTGATGCCGCGCAGCATCTTGAGCGCCTCGGACCCGTCCAGATCGGGCAGTCCGAGGTCGAGGATGACCACGTCGAAACGGAAATGGGCGACCTCGCGCAACGCCTCAAGTGCCGTGCCGACGCTCCGTACCGTGTGGGACGCCTCGGAGAGCTGCCGGATGAGGGCGGAGCGCACGAACTGGTCGTCCTCGACCACGAGCACACTTGCCATGGGCGGCACCGTACGCCATACGGGCCGATCATCCGACAATGTTCACCCCCTGATCCGGAACAGCCGGGGGTGGTGCAGTATGGGCCGGTGCGAAGAGGACTGGTTCACGCCCTGGCCTGGTCACTCGCCACCGGCGCGGCGGTCACCCTGTCCTGGTGGGGAGTGCACACGGTGCTGTCCGGAACCGTGTACGACCCGCCGCGCGCGCTGCCCGTGCCGCTCTGGGCCGCGGACGGGACGCACGACCCCGACACCGGTCCGCTGACCTCCTCGACCCGCCACCCCGGGCCCGGCGGGCCGTCCGCGTCCACCGCGCCGGCGACCGGGCCGAGCACCGGCCCGACGCCCTCGGCCACCCCGTCCGGAACGCCCTCCGGCACTCCGTCGCGGCGCCCGAGCCGGACGGCGGAGACCCCGGCGGCCCCGCCGCCGCGGACGGACTCCGGCCCGGACGCGGGCGGAGGCCCGGGGCCGGGCTCCGGCTCGGGTTCCGGTTCCGGTTCGAACGTGAAGAGCTATGCCGTGGACGGCGGCCGGGTCGCCTTCGACCTCGGGGAGGCCTCGGCCGAACTGGTCTCCGCGACGCCCGCCTCGGGCTGGCAGATGCAGGTGTGGAAGCAGACGACCTGGATCCGGGTGACCTTCACCCGGGACGGCCGCGAGCTGTCGGTCTTCTGCGTGTGGCACGACACCGCGCCCCGCGTGGAGATCGAGGACCGGGCGGTCTGACGCCCCGGCCGGAGGCGGCTCAGCGGAAGACGGACGCGGGCGGGGCCGGTGACGGCTTGGCGCTCGCGTCGGTGACCGGGGCCGCTCCCCCGGCGAAGTCGGCGAGGGCGCGCCCGTGTTCGACCCGGCCCGGGTGCGGGTCGGTGGCGACCCTGCGGGTCAGCTCGGCGACCGGGAGCTCCCGGTCGGAGGCGACCAGGACCGCGTTGCCGAAGCGGCGGCCGCGCAGCACGGTCGGGTCGGCGGCCAGGGCCAGTTCGGGGAAGACGGCGGCGGCCGTGGCGATCTGGCCGCGCAGATGGGCCAGCGGCGGGCCGTCGGCCAGGTTCGCCGCGTAGAGGCCGCCGGGCCGCAGCGCCCGCCGCACCTCGGCGAGGAACTCGGTGCTGGTCAGATGGGCGGGGGTACGGGCTCCGCCGAACACGTCCGCGACGATCAGGTCCGCCCAGCCGTCCTGGACCTTGGCGAGGCCGGCACGGGCGTCGGTGGAGCGGACCCGTATCCGGGCGCCCGGGTCGAGCGGCAGTTCCCGGCGGACGAACCGCACCAGGGCCTCGTCCAGCTCCACGACCTGCTGGGTGGAGCGGGGCCGGGTCGCGGCGACGTACCGGGCGAGGGTGAGGGCGCCGCCGCCGAGGTGCACGGCCTGGAGCGGGCGGTTCGGCGGGGCGGCGAGGTCCGCGACGTGGCCGAGGCGCCGCTGGTACTCGAAGGAGAGGTGCGTCGGGTCGTCCAGGTCGACGTGCGACTGCGGGGCGCCGTCGAGGAGCAGCGTCCAGGCGCGCGGGCGCTCCCGGTCGGGGACGAGTTCGGCGAGGCCGCCGTCGACGGTCTCGGAGACGGGGGCCGCTGCCGCCCGGTCGCGCTGCTTGTTCCTGGCCATCGGTCCATTATCGGACGATCGGACCGCGACCCGCGTGTCAGGGGCTCAGCGGCAGCCGTCGGCCGCCTCGATGAGCCGGGCCGCCTCGCCGAGCGCCCGGCGCAGGACGGCGGGGTCGGTGACCGGGTCGGTGTCGCCGGGGGGGAGCAGCCAGCCGGCCGGGCGGGGGGCGCCGCCGGCGGATTCCGGCAGCTCGGGCAGCTCCGGCAGCTCGGGGAGGCGCAGGCCCCGCCCCGAGGTGCGCGTACACGCGCTGCCCGGGACGTCCCAGGCGGCGGCGGTGCCGGGCGGCACCAGGAAGCCCAGGGTGTCGCAGGTGCCGTCGTGGACCACCGGGCCGACGGCGGGGGCGCCGGTGCGGCGCAGGATGTCGACGGCCTCCAGGCCCTGGCGGACGGGCACGGTGACCAGGTCCCAGGCTCCGGCGGCGGACTCCGCGTCGGCGCCCGGGGCGGGCGCGGGCCGGGCGGCCGACTGTGAACCGATCTCCGACATGGGAACCCTCCTCGCTCCATGAGGAGACACGTTCCGTCTCTCCTTACGGTTCAACGCCCGCGCGCGTCAACGGCTACGGCGGTTTCCCGCCGCAAAGGATGGCAGTTCATGGCAGATCGCAGGCGAGATATCCGATTTGTAGCCAAACTCCGCGTAGTCATTCGGTCACAGCGGGTACGTTTCTGCCGCCGGACCACCCGGCAGCACCAGGAGAGGGCTCGGCCATGGCGATGTCACGGGCAGTTCCCAACCTCGCCTTCCGCAGGCTCCGCGGACAGCAGTCGCCGGCGGAGTTCGCCGCGGCCGTCCGCCGGGCGGCGCGGGAGATCGGCGAACAGGTCGCGTGCGACGCCCGCTACATCGGGCGCGTGGAGGCGGGCGAGATCCGCTGCCCCAACTACGCGTACGAGCGGGTCTTCCTGCACATGTTCCCCGGACTCGGCCTCTCCGACCTGGGCTTCTCCGCGCGGGAGACGGTGCGCGGCCGGCGGCAGACCGTCCCGGCCGGGGCCTCGTCCCCCGCCGCCTCCACGACCCGGAACGATGAGGAGAGCGACGTGCTGCGTCGCGCATTCATGACGAGCGGCTCCGCCACCCTGGCGGCCGCCTCGCTGGGACTCGGCGGCCCCGCCGTCGCGATCCCCAGCCCCCGCGGGACCCACCGGATCGGCGAGACCGAGGTGCGGGCCGTCGAGGACGCCGTGCGGCGGATCCGGCTGCTCGACGACCGGCACGGCGCCGACGGGCTCTACAAGGCGGCCGCCCAGCCGCTCCGTACCGCGTACGCGCTGCTCGACGCCGGGACGGCGGCCCGCCGCTCCACCGAGGACCGGCTGCACGCGGGCGCGGGCGAACTCTCCCTCTCCGTCGGCTGGCTGGCGCACGACTCGGGCCGGCACGAGGACGCGCGCTCGCACTACGCCGAGGCCCTGGCCACCGCGCGCGTGGCCGGAAACTCCGGGAACGCGGCCCTGGAGGCGCACGCCTTCTGCAACACCTCGTTCCTGGCCCGGGACACCGGCCGGTACCGGGAGGCGGTCCGGGCGGCGCAGGCCGGGCGGCGGGCCGCGGAGCCCCTGGGCTCGGCCCGGCTGCTCTCCCTGCTCTCGCTGCGGGAGGCGTGCGGGTGGGCGGCGCTCGGCGACCGGTCCGCCTGCGAACAGGCCCTCGGCCGCGCCCACGCCTTCTTCGACCGGGGCCCGGCCGACGACGACCCCGAGTGGATGTCCTTCTTCGGGGAGCCGGAGCGGGAGGCGCAGGAGGCCCAGTGCTGGTCGGTGCTCGGCGACCGGGGCCGGGCCGTCCGCCACGCCCACCGGGCCACGGTCCTGCAGAACCCGCACTTCGCCCGGAACCTCGCGCTCTACCGCGCCCAGCTCGCCAGGGACCTGGCGCACGCGGGCCGTCCGGACGAGGCGGCGGCGGAGGCGCGGCGGGTGGTGGACTCCCTCGACGGCATCGCCTCGGCCCGCATCCGCGCACTCCTCGCGGAGACGGGCCGGGCGCTGGCGGTCCTCCGCTGAACCGAGGGGCTACTGCTCCAGGTGCCCGGTGTCGTTCCAGCGCTCGATCGCCGGGTCGCCGTACGCCCAGCCCAGGACCGAGAGGCTGGTCGGGTCGAGGCGGATGCGGGCGGCGAAGGACACGTCCTCGCCGAGCCAGCGGGCGCCGATGGAGCGCAGGATGTGCCCGTGGGCGAAGACCAGGACGTCCCGGTCGGCGGAGCGGGCCCACTCCACGACCTCGTCGGCGCGGTCCGACAACTGGGCCAGGGTCTCGCCGTCCGGGACGCCGTCGCGCCAGATGAACCAGTCGGCCTGCCGCTCCTTGATCTGGGGCGGCGTGAGCCCTTCGTACGCCCCGTAGTCCCACTCCATCAGGGCGTCCCAGGGCTCGGCCCGGTCGCCGAAGCCGGCGAGGGCGCAGGTCTCGCTCGCCCGGACCAGGGGGCTGGTGCGCACCTCCGTGCCGGGCAGGCCCCGCCAGGGGTCGCGGTGCAGGCGCTCGCCGAGCAGCTTCGCGCCGCGCCGCCCCTCTTCGAGCAGGGGTATGTCGGTCCTGCCGGTGTGCCGGCCGAGGAGCGACCACTCGGTCTGGCCGTGCCGGGCGAGCAGGATGCGCGGTGCCATGGGAAGGCTCTCCAGAGGTTCGCGGTGCGGACGTGCTCCTTCCATCATCACCCACCCGAATCCGGGGCGACACGCGGGCAACCCCCGGGCGCCGCCCGGCGTCCCCTCCCCCGGGCCGTACGCCCGACGGGAGCAAGCCTGACGGGAGGGGGACCTTGTCGATGCGCAAGCCACGCTGGTGGGCCGAGCTGTCGCTGATCGGGGTCGTGTACGCGGCCTACACCGGGGGGCGGCTGCTCGTGCGGGGCGACGAGGCCGAGGCCGTCGACCACGGGCTCGCGATCCTGCGCCTGGAGGGGCTGCTGGGGATCGACGCCGAGCGCCCCCTGAACCGGCTGTTCACGGACGTCCCCGCGCTCGGGATCCCGGCGGACTTCGCGTACGCCTCGCTGCACTACCTGGTCACCCCGGCGGTCCTGGTGTGGCTGTTCCGGCGGCGGCCCGCGCACTACCGGGCGGCCCGCGCGTGGCTGATGGCCGCCACCCTGCTCGGGCTCGTCGGCTTCACGCTCCTTCCGACCTGCCCGCCCCGGCTGCTCGACGCGGCGCACGGATTCACCGACACGATGGCGCACTTCAGCGCGTACGGCTGGTGGGGCGGCGAGGCCAGCGCGCCGCGCGGGCTCGGCGGGATGACCAACCAGTACGCGGCGATGCCCAGTCTGCACGTGGGGTGGGCGCTGTGGTGCGGGGTGATGCTGTGGCGGTACGGGCGGACTCCGCTCCCGAAGGCGCTCGGGGTCGCGTATCCGCTGCTCACGACGGTGGTGGTGATGGGCACGGCCAACCACTACCTGCTCGACGCGGTCGCGGGGGCGGCCGTGATGGGGGCCGGGTTCCTGCTCGCGCCGCACGCGCTGCGGGTGGTGGACCGACTGCGCGCGAGGGCGGGAGCAGGCAGAGGAACGGGGGAAGCCCCTCCGGTTGTCAGTGGGGGATGCGAGACTTTCGCGGGTGAGCACATCCCCGGACAGCGGTCCGTCGCGACCGCCGCAGACGACACGTCGACACCTGCTCGCTGAGCTGCGCGGACCGGGGGTCCCACCGCGTCCGCTGGACGCGCGGGCGCTCGCGGCGCTCGCCGCCAACCCCGGCTGCCGGCGGCGCGCCCTGCTCGACGGCGCGGGGGTCGACAAGTCCGCCCTCGCCGCGAAGCTCGGCTCCCCGGCCCCGTTCGGGCAGTCGCAGTTCGCGATCGTGCGGGGCAACTCCTTCGAGGCGAAGGTGAAGGCGGACGGCGGCCGCGAACTGCTGCGGCTGCTCGGGGTGGAGGAGCCCGCCGGGGTGTCCGTGCCCGACCTGTCGGCGGCCGGGCCCGAGGGCCGGGTGGCCCGTACGGCGCTCGCGCTGCGCGAGGCGACCGGGGCCGGCGGGTGGACGCTGCTCGACCACCCGCTGCTCGCCCTGGAGGTGGCGGGGTCGCCGGTCTACCTGGAGCCGGACGCGGTGGTGGTGCGGCCGGACGGCGGGTGGACGGTGGTCGAGATCAAGTCCTTCCCGACGATCGACGGTTCGGCCGACGCGGCGAAGGTCGGCGCGGCGGCCCGTCAGGCCGCCGTGTACGTGCTGGCCCTGGAGCGGGTGGCGGCGGTGACGGAGGGGGCGCGGGTGGCGCACTCGGTGCTCCTGGTCTGCCCGAAGGACTTCTCGAACGTGCCGACGGCCTCGGTCGTGGACGTGCGCAAGCAGCGGTCGGTGACGCGGCGCCAGCTGGACCGGCTCACCCGGATCGACGAGATCGCGGCCGCCCTGCCGGAGGGCGTCAGCTTCGACGTGGCGGAGCGCTCTCCGGAGGAGCTGACGGCGTCGGTGGAGTCCGTGCCCCACCAGTACGCGCCGGAGTGCCTGGCCGCCTGCGAGCTGGCCTTCCACTGCCGGGCGCGCTCGCGGGAGGCGGGCGCGGTGGAGACCCTGGGCCGTTCGGTACGGGGTGAGCTGGGCGGCCTGACGACGGTCGGCGCGGTCCTGGCGGCGGCGCGCGGCGAGGCGGGCGACCCGGACGACCCGGCGGTGGCGGCCCTGCGGCGGGCACGGGCGCTGCGCGAGGAGGCGCTGGCCTCGGCGCCCGCCCGCACTCCCCGGGAGGACGTCGAATGCCCCTGCTGACGCCCCTCTCCCGCACCGCGCCCCGGGAGGGCCTCGCATGTCGCTGATCTCCACACTGGCCCGGATGGAGGCCGTCGAGTCGGGGCGGGCGCAGCCGCTCGCCACCGTGCGGCACCGGCGCGTGTCCGAACGGCCGCTGGTCCTGGTGCCGTTGACCACCGCCGGCGAGGCGGGCGCCCCGCTGGGCGCGCTCGTCGGCACCGACCCCGAGGAGCCCCGGCTCCTGGTGGTGCCCCAGCCCCGCGACCGGGACCTGCGGTTCACGTTCCTCGCGGACCTGGCCGAGGAGGTCCTGCCGTACGTCGACGCGTTCACGGACGTCGTCGAGCTGGTGGAAAGGAACGAGACGGACGCCGAGACCGGCAAGAAGGTGCGGGTCGAGGTCGAACTGTGCGCGGACGCGCCGCAGTTGATCGTGCCGAGCCGGGCGGGCATCGAGTACGTACGGCTCCTCGGGCGGTCCACGCGGTTCCGGCGGACGGCCGAGCAGGACCCGGAGACGCCGTTCCCCGCGCCGCCGCGCGTGCCGCTGCTCGGGCGCTGGCTGACGCACTTCGGGGAGCGGGCCCGGGTGCCCGGCTCCTCGCTGCTGCTCGCGGCGACGGACCTGCTCAACCGGCACTGGGCGACCGGCCAGTCCTCCCTGGAGGACCAGCACCTGGGCGCGCTGCTCGCCTGGATCGACCCGGCGGACGGGGTGCCGGGCCGGGAGGGGGCGCTGCGGGCCGAGGCGGGCCGGGACGAGCGGGGGCAGCTCTTCTGCCCGCCGGCCGGGCCCGCCACGGACCCGGCCTTCGACAACCGGCTGCTCGCGCCCGCGATCGAGCGGTACGACCGGGCCCGGCAGGCGTCGGGCGCGGCCGAGGACCCCGAGGCGGCCGAGCGGGCCCTCGGCGAACTCCTCGCGGCCGAGCGGGAGGTGCGCCGGCTCGTCGTCTCGCAGCTGAAGCCGACGTGGGACGCGGTGTGGCGGGCGATCGGGCTGCTGCGGGAGCTGCCGGAGGGGGCCAGGGTCGAGGACCGCTGGACCCGGGACCGCTGGTCCTTCACCGCCCACCGGGACCGGGTCGCGGCCGGCGAGCCGCCGCAGCCGCGCCGGGACGACGCGGTGACGGCGGCGCAGAAGCTCGCGGCCCGCGAGCAGGCGCAGGGCCAGCTGGAGGCGCAGGAGGCCCTGGACGACCCGCTGGTCCTGGCGGGGCGGCGGCTCGCGGGCGAGGCGTTCGCGGCGGAGGTGGTGGAGGTGACCATGGCGTGGACGGAGTCGAAGCGGCCCGCGCCCCGGCCGCTGCTCACGGTCCGCACGGACGACCGGCCGCACCTGGCCGAGCGGGTGAGGGTGTACCGCTCGCTCGAAGGAAAGCCGCAGACGGCGGAGTTCGTGCGGTACGAGGAGGACGGCTCGCTGGTGCTGCGGGTCCTGGACCGGATGGGCCGGTCCAGGGAGCCGGCGGAGGGGTCGGTGCCGGAGAAGGGCGAGCGGATCGCCTGGACGCTCTTCGAGCACGACCAGCGGGGCGGGCCGAAGCTGCCGGACCCGGAGGAGACGCCCTGGACGCACGGCGGCCCGCCCCGGGCGGACGCCGTGGAACTGCCGGACCCCGTGACCCCGGAGGACGTGCTGTGAGCGTGTTCGCCCCTGTGACCGTGCTCGCCCCTGTGACCGTGTTCGATCCCGTGATGCCCGAGGACGTGCCGTGACCGTGTTCGACCCCTCCGCCGAGGCCGGCCGTGCGACGGCCGCCATCCTGGCGGACACCCTGCACGGCACCTCGCGGGGCGTGGTCGTGGACTCCCCGCCGGGCGCGGGCAAGTCGACGCTCGTCGTGCGGGCCGCCCTCGAACTGGCCGCGGCCGGGCGGCCCCTGATGGTGGTCGCGCAGACGAACGCGCAGGTGGACGATCTGGTGCTGCGGCTCGCCGAGAAGGAGCCGGACCTGGAGGTGGGCCGGCTGCACTCCAGCGACTCCGACCCGTACGACAAGGCGCTGGACGACCTGGAGAACGTACGGAAGTCGGCGAAGGCGGGCGATCTGGCCGGGCTTCCGGTGGTGCTCTCGACGGCCGCCAAGTGGGGGCACGTGAAGAACGTCGAGCCGTGGACGCACGCGATCGTGGACGAGGCGTACCAGATGCGGTCGGACGCGCTGCTCGCGGTGGCGGGGCTCTTCGAGCGGGCGCTGTTCGTGGGCGACCCGGGGCAGCTGGACCCGTTCTCGGTGGTGGGCGCGGAGCAGTGGGCGGGGCTGGCGTACGACCCGTCGGCGAGCGCGGTCTCGACCCTGCTCGCGCACAACCCGGAGCTGCCGCAGCACCGGCTTCCGGTCTCCTGGCGGCTGCCCGCGTCGGCGGCGCCGCTGGTGTCGGACGCGTTCTACCCGTACACGCCGTTCCGCAGCGGCACCGGGCACGGGGACCGGAAGCTGTCCTTCGGGGTGCCGTCGGACGGCTCGGGCCCGGACCGGGTCCTGGACGAGGCGGCCGAGTCGGGCTGGGGCCTGCTGGAGCTCCCGGCCCGGCACACCCCGCGCACCGACCCGGAGGCTGTGGGCGCGATCGCCCTGGTGGTGCGGCGGCTCCTGGACCGGGGCGGGGCGGCGGTCTCGGAGCGCGCGGAGGCCCCCGTGCCCCTGACGCCGGACCGGATCGCGGTCGGCACCGCCCACCGCGACCAGGCGGCGGCGGTCCGGGCGGCGCTCGCGGAGCTGGGAGTGTCCGGGGTGACGGTGGACACCGCGAACCGGCTCCAGGGGCGCGAGTACGACGTGACGGTGGTCCTGCACCCGCTGTCCGGCCGGCCGGACGCGACCGCCTTCCACCTGGAGACGGGCCGCCTGTGCGTCCTGGCCTCCCGGCACCGGCACGCGTGCGTGGTGGTGTGCCGCGCGGGCGTGGCGGAGCTCCTGGACGAGCACCCGTCGACGGATCCGGTCCAGCTGGGGGCGGCGGTGTCGTTCCCGGACGGCTGGGAGGCGAACCACGCGGTCCTCTCCCACCTGGAGGAGCACCGGGTGGTCTGGACGCCGTGATCCGCCGGGCGCGGACCGGGGCCCCGGCTCCGGTCGGGCGGTCGTCGCACCGCCCGAGGACCGCGGCCCCGGCTCCGGCTCCGGTCGGGCGGTCGTCGCGCCGCCCGAGGACCGCTGCCTCCGCCTGACGGAGACCGCGCGCGACGCCCGCGGGGTGGACCGCGACCAGGAGTTCTTCGGCGGGCTGCGGCTGCTGCGCGGCCTCGACGGCTGACACGGGGCGCGGGGGCGCGCGGCCCGGAGTTCGCGCCCTTGCGGGGCGCGGGACAATGGAGGACGGCCCGGGACTCCGGGCCGTGTCCGTGCGCGGCGGTGCCCGCGCGGGGGCGCGCCTGTGCGAGACCCGTACGAGACCTGCGCGAAGAGGAGAACGACGATGGCGGAATCCGCGGAGCGGGGCGGGCAGCGGCGGCTTCGGCCGGCGCCGCTGATCTTCGAGCCTGCCGAGGCGTCCGCCGATCCGGAGCACTTCTTCGACCTGGAGTCCCTGGAGGACCCCCGGGAGCTGCTGTCCCGGGCGACCGAGCTGACGCTCGCGTTCCGGGCCGCGGCGGACCGGGCGACCGAGTTCCAGGCGATCGCGGCGGCGCAGCTGGCCGATCCGCGCCGGTTCGACCGGCTGGAGGTGGCGGACGTCGCCGAACGGGCCCGGTGGACCGAGGACTACGCCCGCAAGATGATCGAGTTCGGCCGCGACCTCATCCGGGCGGACGGGCGGCCGACGGAGGACTGAGCCACCGCCGGGCGAGCTGGACGGCGCCGGGCGGGCGAGTCGGCGGAGGAGTGAGCCGCAGAGCGAGCGGGGCGGCACCGGGGCTCGCGAGGGCGCGGGGCGCGTAGCCGTCGTTCTGGGGCGTGGGGGCGCGAGGCGGGGGCGCACATGGCCGGAGGCGCGCGTGCTGACCGAAAAACCACCCCTGGCATATGCCGAGGGCGCACGATACTCCCCCGGCACCCCTGCTGTCCGGGATTTCGAGAACCCTCGGAAACCGTTCCGTCACTCCCGGTACACCTGGACGCATGACGACGTGGCTGCGCGAAGAGACCCCGCACGACATCTTCCGGTTCCTCCGGGAGGGCGACGAGGGGCGGCACCAGACGGCCCGGGTGACCGCCGACGGGGCCTCCTGGCTGGCTTCGGCCGCCGGTGGACGGGGGACCGCGCTCGCCCGCTGGGAGTCCCGGCCGACCTCGCCCGCCGCGCTGCCCTGCGGGACGGTCTTCGACGTCGTCAACGTGGACCCGGTCTTCGGGCGCCGGATGCTGGACCAGCTGTGGACGGAGGGCCCGGGGTCGGGGCCCGTCGCGGTCCACCGGGGCCGGATGATGCTGTTCGCCGCGCCCGGCACGGCCCAGCGGCTGCCCGCCCTGCTCGACTGGGAGGAGTGGAGCGAGGAGGTGCCCCGGCCGCTCTGCCACGGACTCGGCGACGCGGTGACCGTGCCGCCGCTCGTGCCCTCCGGCTCCGCCGGGCCCCGCTGGCTGGTCGCCCCCGACACCCTCCATCCGTGGCTGCCCGGCCCCGAGGTCGTGCTCTGGGCCTGCGTGCGGGCCGTCCGGGCGACCTCCGCCGCCGACGTGCGGGTATCGATTTTTCCTCCCGCCGATCCGGGTGCTAATGTCTACGACGTCAGCAGGCGCCGCTAGCTCAGTTGGTTAGAGCAGCTGACTCTTAATCAGCGGGTCCGGGGTTCGAGTCCCTGGCGGCGCACCGACGGAAGAAGCCCCCCCGGGCACGGTGAGGGTCTCGCCCTCCTCCAGCGGGGCGTCCGCGAGCGGCGGGTAGACCGAGCGCTCCCAGCAGGCCTCGGTGCGCGGGTGCGCGTCCACGACCTCGACCGGGCCGTCCCCGGAGGCCGTGGTGCCCCGCACCCGGTAGACGAGCACGCCCTCGGTGCAGGTCTCGGTGTTGTTCCCGGCGTCGGTCCTGGCCTCGACCACGAGGACGCTGTCGGGGCCGGTGCGGACGACCGCGAGCCGGGTGCCGAGCGCGCCGCCGTCCCCGGCCGGGGCGTCGGTCGGCTCCAGGCCGACCACCCGGGGCTCCGCGCCCTGGACGCAGGTCACCTGTGCGCGGGAGAGCCAGCCGAGCTTCCACTTGTGCCAGCCGAAGAGGTCCGGGGAGAGTCCGAACTGGCTGCCCATGACGTCCCAGTCGCCCACGTGGGTGTCCCAGTCGCCCTTGCCGTCCTCCGGCCGGTGGTAGAGGTCCGGCAGGTCGAAGACGTGGCCGGTCTCGTGGGCCAGGACGTTGCGGTCGGGCGGGTGCCTCTCGAAGACCGTGACGACCCGCCGGATCTCGGTGCCGTCGACCTCCAGCGGGCGGTCCAGGTTGACGACCTTGGTCGCGTCGGAGTCCACGCCCGGCGCGTCCGGGTCCGCGACCAGGTAGACGATGTCGTACTGCGAGAAGTCCACGTCCGCGTCGACGGCGGCGACCGCGTCGCGCAGGTACTCGGCCCGCTTCCCGGCGGCCCAGTCCCGCCGTATGTCGTACGCGCCCGACTCGCGGGGCATCGGGGTCCACGTCGTGCGGGCGTGCGGGGTCAGGGTGAAGCGCCCGTAGGAGGCGCGCGCGAAGAACTCGCTGGTGCCGGGGAAGTGGTCGGCGGCGAGTTCGGCCGGGGTGGTGAGCGGCTCGGAGTCCGGGAAGGACAGGAAGACCATGACCGCGTCGAGGTCCCGGTCCGGGCGGGGGTACGAGCCGTTCCAGGTGTCGAGCCCGAGCGAGTGGTGGGCCTGGGTGCGGGGCAGGGCGCAGGGGTTCGCGGCGGGCACGCCGACGGCGGGGCCCGCGACGAGCCCGGTGGCGGCCAGGGCGGCGAGCGAGGTGAAGGCGGCCGCGCCGGCGCGCAGCCGCGGGCGCCGCTCCGCTCCTCCGGGTGGCTGCTGACCCCTCACGTGGACCTCCGGATCACGAATGCGGGACACCTCACCCACCTTGTGATGATTTGCTTAATTTCGCACTTTTCCATTGCCCCGGTCGGGTGAGTGCGCGGTGCCGCGTCGACGCGACACGGACGAGAAAAGGTTCACGGAAAGTCACAATCGGTCACCCCTTCATCGACCCGTGTCAGAGCCGGGCAGAAACGATCGGGCAGGGTGGTCCGGTGGGGATCCTCACAGCGCCGGACGGCCTCCGGGAGCACCCCGGAGCTGGAACGGCCGCCCGGCCTGGCCCTATGATCGGCTCACTCTTCCTCGGCCGACCGTCCCGTCCCGATGCGACCGGCCCGACTGCACTACGGGAGCGAGCGGTGAGCGGAACCCCCGAAGGACCGGTGCACCCAGAGCCGGCGGAGACACACACGGCCGCGCCCGCCCTCACGGAGCGTGACGCCGGGCACGAGGACGTCGGGCGCGAGGACGTCGGGCGCGGAGGCGCCGACCGTCGGGACGCCGAGCTCCGCGACTACCGCGCCGCCTTCCGGGCCGCCCGGCTCGCCATGGCCCTCGTCGACCGGGACGGCGTGGTCGTCGCGGCCAACGACTCCCTGGGCGCCCTCCTCGGCACCGAGGCCGGGGCGCTGCGCGAGCAGTCCGCCGCCGACCTGGTCGACCTCGCCTCCGACGGGCGCACCTGGCACGCGTACCGCGAGGTGCTGCGCGGCCGCCGCTCCCGATTCCGCTGCACCCGCCGCCTCAAGCACGGCGACGGGCGCTCGCTGTGGGCCGAGGTCACCGTCTCCCCCGTGCCCGACGGGCGGCGGGTCCTGCTGTCGATCGCGGACATCAGCGACCGGCGCGAGCTCCAGGCGCGCCTGCGCCACCTCCAGATGCACGACCCGGTGACCCGGCTGCCCAACCGGACCCTCTTCTTCGAGCGCCTCGCGGCCGCCCTGGAGGAGGCCGCCGCACCCCGGGAGCCGCACGAGTCACACGAGTCGTACGAGTCGTACGGCTATGGCGGAACGGGGCGGATCGGCCTCTGCTACCTCGACCTCGACGGCTTCAAGGCGATCAACGACACCCTCGGCCATCGGGTCGGGGACCGGCTCCTGGCCGCCGTCGCCAGGCGGTTGACCGAATGCGCGGCCGGCGACGGCCACACCCGCGGCGGCGGCCACCTGGTGGCGCGGCTCGGCGGGGACGAGTTCGCGATCCTGGTCGAGGACTCCACCGGCACCGAGCAACTGGCGGACCTGGCGCGCTCGGTGCTCGACGCGCTCCAGGAGCCCTTCGACCTGGCCGGGCAGCGGCTCTCGGTCTCCGCCTCCATCGGCGTGGTCGAGCGCTCCGGCCGGGGGACGACGGCGACCGCCCTGATGCAGGCCGCCGACACCACGCTGTACTGGGCGAAGGCGGACGGCAAGGCCCGCTGGACCCTCTTCGACCCCGAGCGCAACGCCCACCGGATGACCCGGCAGGCCCTCTCCTCCACCCTGCGGCCGGCCGTGGAGGGCGGGGAGTTCGCCCTGGAGTACCAGCCGCTCGTGGACCTGGCCGACGGGGCCGTGCGCGGGGTGGAGGCGCTGGTGCGCTGGCACCACCCGCAGTTCGGCCCGCTCCCGCCGAATCGGTTCATCGGGATCGCCGAGGAGGACGGCTCCATCGTGGAGCTGGGCCGCTGGATCCTGCGCACCGCCTGCCGTCAGGCCCGGCAGTGGCAGAAGGACCACCCGCGCGAGCGCCCGCTCTTCGTGAGCGTCAACGTGGCCGTCCGGCAGGTCTGGGACTCCGACCTGGTCGCGGACGTGGCCGGCATCCTCGCGGAGACCGGGCTCGCCCCGCACCTGCTCCAGCTGGAGCTGACCGAGTCGGCGGTGATGGGCTCGGCGGGCCGGCCGCTCCAGGCGCTCCAGGCGCTGAGCGACATGGGGGTGCGGATCGCGATCGACGACTTCGGCACCGGCTACTCGAACCTCGCCTATCTGAGCCGGCTCCCGGTCTCCGTGCTCAAGCTGGACGGCTCGTTCGTGCGCGGCTTCCAGGACGAGGAGCACGCCAACGCGGCCGACGAGCTGATCGTCGAGGCGCTCGTGCAGCTCGCGCACCGGCTGGGGCTCACGGTCACCGCCGAGTGCGTGGAGACCGCCGGGCAGGCCAGCCGGCTGCGGCGGATCGGCTGCGACACGGGGCAGGGCTGGCTGTACTCGCGGGCGGTGGCCCCGGAGCGGATCGCGGAGCTGATCGGCGCGGAGCCGCTGCCGGCCTGAGCGGCGCGCCCCGGAGCCGTACGCGCGACGGCCCCGCCCGGGCGGCCGTCCCGGGCGGGGCCGTCCCCGCGCATGGAACTGCCCCCGGCCGGAGGGACATTCCGGGCGGGGGCAGCGGTCATGGGGGGCTCAGCGGGGGACGGGCGCTCAGCAGGCGCCGAGGTCCTGCCAGACGCCCCACTCGCCGGTGGTGCCGGGGGCCTCGTTCTGGGTCCACCACTTGGCCTTGTACTTGCGGCCGTTGTGGGAGACCTGGTTGCCGGTGTTGTAGACCGTGCCGGCGACGTACGCCGGGAGCGAGCCGCAGCCGGCCGGGGGCTCCGTGGTCGGCGGGGTGGTCGGCGGCGTCGTGGGAGGCGTCGTCGGCGGGGTGGTGGGCGGGGTGGTGGTGCCGCCGAGCGCGGTGTTGATCTGCTTCAGCAGGGTGGCGTTCTCGTCCAGGCCGAGCAGGGAGTACATCATCGCGCCGGCCAGGCCGCGCTGCTTGCCGTAGTCCACGCGGGCCTGGATGGACTTATGGTTCAGGCCGGTGAAGAACTCGCCGTTCTTGTAGAAGTACGAGGACTTCGACTGGTCGTCCCAGAAGGTGCTCGACGCGTTGTCGACGATGCCGCCGAGCTCCTTGTAGTGCGCGATGCCGGCCTGCTGGCTGAGCGGGCGGGCGCCGGAGCCGCCGGTGGCGGGCTGCGCGAGGCCGTTGGTGGTCCCGGCCGGGACGCCCTTCCAGCCGCGGTAGTAGAACTCGTAGCCCAGGGTCAGCTTGTTCGCGGGGAAGCCGCCCGCGATGCCGTAGGCCGGGTTGCCGTCGATCCAGGAGTCGATGGCCGTGTCGATGCTGTACTTCTCGGTGCCCGGCGCGATCGGGTCGGTCGGGTCGTTCGGGGAGGGGTACAGCGGGGACTGGTGGTACGTCGGCCCGTCGCCGTCCCAGGCGCCGTGCATGTCGTACGTCATGATGTTCGCGTAGTCGAGGTACGCGCCGATCTTGTCCGTCTCGATGTACTTGATCTTGTCCTGGCCGGCCGGGAGGGCCGCGGTCAGGAGGTACTTCTTGCCGCCGTTGGCCGCGCCGTAGGCGTCGAGCTGCTTGCGGAACTCGGCGAGCAGGAGGGTGAAGTTCTGCTTGTCCTCGGGGCCGTAGTGGTTGCCCAGGTGGCCGCCGGAGGAGCCCGGGTACTCCCAGTCGATGTCGATGCCGTCGAAGATGCCGGCCGCCGTGCCCGGTCCGCCGAAGCCGCCCTCGACCGGCAGGTCGCCCTTGAGGTACTGGTCGATGCAGGAGGAGACGAGCTTCTTGCGGCTCGCGTCCGTCTTGGCCGCGTCGTGGAAGTACTTGGAGTAGGTCCAGCCGCCCAGCGAGATGTTGATCTTCAGGTGGGGGTACTTCGCCTTCAGCTCCTTGAACTGGTTGAAGACGCCCACGATCGGCTGGTCCCACTTGTCGGCGACGCCGTCGACGCTGTCCGCCGCGCTGAAGGACTTCTGGTAGTCGGCGTACGAGTCGCCCGCACCGTCACCCGCGTTGGGGTTGTTGTCGTCACCCGCGGCCTTGTTGGCCATGAAACAGGTGAGGTTGGTGGGGTGGATGTTGCCGAACGAGTAGTTGATGACGTCCAGCTGGCTCGCGATGCCCCGGGTGTCGAGGTGCTTGGGGTAGAACGCGTTGCCGTAGACGCTCCACTGGTCGTAGTACGCGATGCGCACGTCGCCCGTGGCGGTGGTGGTCGGCGTGGGGGCCGCCTGGGCGGAACCGAGTCCGGCGGTCGCGGCGAGCGCGCCGGCGGCGAGGGCCGAACTCAGGAGCGCGGCGATCAATGACTTGCGGGGGTGCACGTGCGGCCTCCGGAGGGGGTACTGGGTGGTGCCGTACAGGAGCTGGAGCAGTGATATCCGCCGCGTGAACGGTGAGTCAATGGTCTGAACCAGATTGAGGACTAGACCAATTGGCGAGAGAAAGCCCTTGTCAGAGGCGTGCAGCACAAAACGGAACCGCTCGCCACCATCGGTGACGAGCGGTTTAAGGTTCCTTTAGGGAAGGCCCCGGGGGTCGTACGACCGTGAACCAGCCGGCCCAGGAAATCCGGGTTCCACCCGGCGGCCTCCGGCCCGGAACGGAAGCGCGGACTACTCGGCGAGCTCCGGCAGGTCGTACGCGTCCGCGACGAGTTCGTAGCTCCGCAGCCGCGCCTCCCCGCCGTGCGCGTTGGCCGTGAGCATCAGTTCGTCGGCGCCCGTGCGCTTGCGCAGGTCGTCCAGGCCCGTGCGGACCTCGTCCGGGGTGCCGTACACCACGTTCGCGAGCCAACCGTCCACGAACTCCCGCTCGGCGGGGCTGAAGGAGTACGCCTCCGCCTCCTCCGGCGTCGGCACCAGACCGGGCCGCCCGGTGCGCAGCCGCAGCATGGCGAGGGCCCCGGAGAGGACCTGGCGGTAGGCCTGGGCCGCCTCGTCGGCGGCCAGCGCCGAGACGCCGATCAGGGCGTACGGGGCGTCGAGCACCTCCGAGGGGCGGAAGGAGTCCCGGTAGAGGTCGAGCGCCGGGATCGTGTTCCGGGCCGAGAAGTGGTGGGCGAAGGCGAAGGGCAGCCCGAGCACGCCGGCCAGCCGGGCGCTGAAGCCGGAGGAGCCGAGCAGCCAGATCGGCGGGCGCCCCTTCGGGCCCTGCACCGGACCGGGCACGGCGTGGATGCGGGCGTACGGGTGCCCGTCCGGGAAGTCGTCGTCCAGGAACCGGGTCAGCTCCGCGAGCCGCTCGGGGAAGCCTTCCCCAAGCTCTCGACTTCGCTCGAGCAGGGGAGACCCCAATGCGCCCTCGTTCAGGCCCTCGGTGCGGCGCAGGGCGGCGGCCGTGGCGCCGTCGGTGCCGGGGGCGCGCCCGAGGCCGAGGTCGACCCGGCCCGGGGCCAGGGCCTCCAGGGTGCCGAACTGCTCGGCGACGACGAGCGGGGCGTGGTTGGGCAGCATGACGCCGCCCGAGCCGAGCCGGATGCGCCGGGTGTGGGCGGCGAGGTGGGCGAGGATGACCGCCGGGGAGGAGGAGGCGACGCCGGGCATGGAATGGTGCTCGGCCACCCAGTGCCGGTGGAAGCCGCGCCGCTCGGCGAGCCGGGACAGCTCGACGCTGGTGGCGAGGGCCTGGGACGCGGTCCGCCCGCTGCCGACGGTCACCAGGTCCAGTACGGACAGCGGTACGGACGCGGTTCCCCGCGCCTCTCCTCGAATGGTGTCGGTCACCGTCGGGACCCTCCTCGGCACACGTGCGAATACTGAGGGCGAGAACAGGAGGGGGTCTCCGTTTATTCCGCGCGCCCCTTCACGCGCTCCCCCGCACACCCATCACGCGCCTGCGGCACGCCTTCCGCACGCCCGTCGCGCGCCCCCCTTTCGCGCGCCCTCGGAGCGGCGACGGGTTCCCGCCACCCCCCTCCGGTGCGTTATCGGCCACCGGGAGGGGGTCGGACGCGTCCGCTTCCGCGCAGAAAATCTTCCGCCCGCACCGGTCCGAACGGACGCGCGAACACGGGGGCACACGCCCCTGACCTGAGGGTCTGCGGACCACGCGTGACATCGGCATATGCCAGAGTGGCGCGTCCCAGATGAGGGTCCGGATCCTCCGCATCATTCTCGCCAACAGCCGCCCCGTGGAGGGTCCTTGGCGGTTATCGTGGTACGAAAGCTTGCGGTCACAACCTGGTAGGGGGAAACCGTGGCGCTGAAGCCCGAGCCCACCGCGCCGTTCCACTCGGTCCAGTACGCCCTGCGCGTCCTGGAGACGGTCTCACGGCACGGCGGCGGAGTGACCGACGCCCAGATCGCCCGCGAGACCGGTCTCCCCGTCGCCCACCTCTCCTCACTGCTCCTGATGCTCCGCCGCGAGGGCTACGTCGAGCAGGTCGCCGACGGCGCCTACGTCGTCGGGGACTCCCTGGTCCTCCTCGGCTCCGGCCTGACCCGCCGCGAGGCCCTGGAGGCCAAGCTCCAGGAGACCCTGACCGAGCTGCGCGACTCCGTCGGCGCGGCCGTCTACATCAGCCGGTACATCGACGGCGAGGTCAAGATCACCCAGTTCGCCGACGGCCCGCGCACGCCCAAGGTCAACGAGTGGGTGGACTTCCGCTCGGCGGCGCACGCCAGCGCCGTCGGCAAGTGCCTGCTCACCCAGCTCGACCAGAACGGTCGGCGCGACCACCTCTCCCGCCACAAGATCGCCCGGCTGACCTCCCGGACCATCACCAGCGAGCGGATCCTCTTCTCCAAGCTCGACAGCCAGCCGGCCACCGTCCCCGTGCTCGACCTCCAGGAGTACGCGGTGGGCACGGTCTGCGCGGCCGTGCCGCTGACGGCGGGCGCGTCCGTGGGCTGCCTGGCGCTCTCCCTGCCGATCGAGCACGCCCACCGGCTGCGCGCGGCGGCCGACACCCTCAACCGCAGGGCCGCCCCGGTGGTCCTCTCGCTGGCCCTCTGACCCCGCTCCCGGGGTGCCCGGCGGGGCCCGGGGGGGCCGCCGGGGCGGGCGGTCACGAGCACCCCGGAGGACCAGGTAGTATTTTCTCTGTCAGCAGGCGCCGCTAGCTCAGTTGGTTAGAGCAGCTGACTCTTAATCAGCGGGTCCGGGGTTCGAGTCCCTGGCGGCGCACCGACGGAAGAAGCCCCAACTTCACGTCCGAGCAGGCGTAGAAGGCGTTCGCGGTGTCCGCGACCGTCCACACCGCCAGGATGAGGTGGCGGCCCGACTTGCCCGCCGGAAGGTTCCCGGAGTGCGAGAGGGTCGCCGGCGGCTGCTGGCTGTTGTAGGGGACGGTCAGGAACGGCTGGGGGTCGAGGGCGGCCCGGGTGAGGGGCTGGCTCGGGTTCCACCCGTTCTTGGTGATGTAGTACTTGAAGTCGGTGGTGCGGTGGCGGGCCGTGAACTGCCAGCGGAAGGTGTAGCTCTGTCCCGCCGTGACGCTCGTCGCCGGCCAGGTGCCGCCGCGCGGGTCGTCGAGCTGGGCGAACGGACCGTTGCCGCCGGCGCAGATCTTCCCGTCGGCGGGCCCGCCGGCCGGGAAGCCCTTGGGCCCCTCGACCGACTGCGGCTCCCACTGGATGTTGCCGCAGTTGGTCACGGTGCCGTTGGCACAGAGCTTCTGGCGGCTGATCGGCGAGTCGGTGTAGCCGTGGCTGCCGGCGCTGCCGGTGCCGAGGAGGGTGACGCCGGCGACGCCGAGCGCCACCGCCGTCGCGCCTATGGATTTCTTGCGCATGCTGTCGCTCCAGAGAACGTGGGGGGGGTTCTGTCGGGCCGTGCTGCACGCGTGCAGGTGGTGCGGGTGGTGCGGGTGTTTTCTCGTGCTTCGTTCCGCGTCTCCTCGCCGTACGACGATGACGCGTTTTGGTCTGGACCAAGTACCAAGGTATGGACGGAACTTGTCGCTGTCCATCCCCTCAGGCACCCTCGGCGGAAGACGCCCTTCCCGTGTAGAACGCCACCGTCAGGTCCTTGACCAGCGCCTTGCGCTCGTAGTCGTCGAGCTCCACCAGACCACGACTGGTCAGCCGGTGGACCACGTCGTCCACCGCGTCCACGACCGACGTCAGGACGGCGTCCCGGTGCTTCGCGTCGAGCGCCGCGATCCGGCTGCGCCGCATCGCCGTCGCGACCTCGGGGGCGTACTCGATCCGCGTCGGCTGCGCCGAGAAGACGTCCAGACCGACCGGCGCGCACTCCGCCGACAGCATCCGCGTCAGGGCCTCGCCGACCGCCTCCGCGTCCCGGAGCGTCGGGGCGTCCTCGTGGAACGCGTCCGCCGGGAGCTGTGAGAGCACCCGGGCCATCGCCGCCTCCACCTGCTCCCGCAGGTACTCCTCGTGGCCGTCGACCCCGAGCGACGCGCGGACCGTGTCCCGGACCCGCCAGACCACCAGGACGACCACGTCGAGCGCCGTGCCCCGCGCGTCCACGGCCGGCAGCGGCTCGCTGCGCCAGTGCCGGAGCCGTACGTCCACCCGGCGGCGCAACAGCAGCGGACTGACCCAGATCAGGCCGGTGCGGCGGACCGTGCCGCGGTAGTCCCCGAACAGCGTCAGGACCCAGGCGTATCCGACCCGGCCCCGGCCGAGGCCGCCGAACGCGAAGAGGACGGCCACGACGCCGAGGGCGAGCAGGGCCCACTGGCCGAGGTGGACGCCGTGGTACGGGCGGACCGGCAGCCGCAGCATCCGCGCCGCCTCGGCGGGCACCGCTCCCGTCCACCACACGATCGCCGCGCACCAGGCGAGCGCCAGGGCCCCGGCGACCGCCCCGACCCAGCCGGGCAGCACCGCCCCGGGGCGCTCGACGAGGGCCGGGTCGGCGGTGGGGGCCGGGCGGGAGGAGGGCGGCGGGGCCGCGTGCCGGGCCCTGCCCTTCGCCGCCGCGCCGGCCCGGTCCGGGGCCGGGGTCTTCGACGGGCCGGGGACGCCGGGCCCGCGGGTCCTCCCCGGGGCGGCGGGCGCGGCCATGGCGACGGTGTCGGGGCCGCCGTCGTCGTCCTTCGCGCCGGGGGCGGCGGCGGTCTCCGGTTCGTCCCGGAAGAGCAGGTGTACGGGGATGGAGCCGGTGGTCTCGGTCCCGATCACGTTCCTGCGCCGGGCCACCCGCACCACCCCGGCGACGGGCAGGGCGACGGCGGCGACGCGGGCGCCCCTGATCCGCCCGAAGTCGGGGGCGGGGTCCCCTCCGGGGGCGGGGCGGTCCTCCGCGGGGGCCGGCGGTGCGGACACGGGGGGCACGGGTGCCTTCGCCGGGGCGGGGGAGGCGGAGGCCTGTGTCCCGGTGGCCGGTTTCGTCCGTGCGGACGGGGCCGGCGCCTTCTGCGGGGCGGTACGGGTCGGCACCTCGACGCGCGCCGCCGGCGCCGCGCCCCCGGGGCGGGCCCCGGTGGGCTCCCCCGGCGGGGACGTACGGGCGGGCTTCTCGACGGGTGCGCCCGGCACGGCCCCCTTCGGCGGGGAGGTGCGGACCGCCGTCCGCACGGCGGTGGCGGCCGGGGGCCCGGCCACCGGGACGGAAACGGAGCCCGCCGCCGCGCTCGGAGCCGTACCGGACGCGGAACCCGCGCCCGTGCCCGGCTCCGTACCGGAAACGGAACCACCCGAACCGCCCACAGGGACGGAGACCCCGGCCGGGGCCGAGGCCGGAGCCGGAGCCGGAGCCGAGGCCGGGGCCGGGGCCGGAGCCGGGGCCGCCGAAGCCTGTGCGGCCGGGGCGTCGGCCTTCGGGCCCGAGGGGGCGCCCGCCACCGGGGCCGCCGGAGCACCGGCCGCGCGGCCCGGCGAAGCACCGGCCGCCGGGGCCGCCGGAGCATCGGACGCCGGAGCATCAGGTGCCCGGCCCGCCGGAGTGCCGGTCGTCGGAGCCGCCGCGGCATGGGCCACCCGGCCCGCCGAAGCGTCGGTCACCGGGGCTGCCGGAGCACCGGGCGCCCGGCCCGCCGGAGTGACGGCCACCGGGGCCGCCGGAGCGCCGGCCGCGCGGCCCGACTCGGTACCGGCCACCGGGGTCGCCGGGACATCGACCGGCCGGCCCGCCGGAGCACCGGCCACCGGAGCCGCCGGAGCGTCGACCGCCCGGCCCGCCGGAGTAACGGTCGCCGGGGCCGCCGGAGCGTCGACCGTCGAGGGAGCCGGAGCAGTCGGCCCCGGGCCCGTCCGGTCGGCCGGTGCCGGGTCCGACAGGGTGGTCGAAGCCGGCGGACCGGCCGGGGTCGAGGTCGGCGGGGCGGCCGGGGACGAAGCCGGTGGACCAGCCGGGGACGGGGTCGGCGGACCAGCCGGAGACGGGGTCGGCGGACCAGCCGGGGACGGGGTCGGCGGACCAGCCGGAGACGGGGTCGGCGGACCAGCCGGGGTCGAAGCCGGTGGACCAGCCGGGGTCGAAGCCGGTGGACCAGTCGGGGACGGGGTCGGCGGGGCGGCCTGGGGCGGGGCCGTCCGGTCGGCCGGCTGCGGGGTCGGGCGGTCCCCCGGCGGTGGTGTGCGGGGCGGGTTCGTCGGGGGCGGGGACGTGCGGGGAAGGGTGCCGTCCGTCAGGCGTCTCGCCGTGCGGGCCGCGTCGCGCGAGGCCGCCGCGCCGGAGTCCGCGGGGTTCGGGGTCGGTGCCGTCATTCGGGGTCCACCTCATGCTCTCGGGGTCATCGGAACAAGCGCCGCCAGGTCTCCGGGCCCGGGTAGCCGTCGGCCGCTCCGCCGCGCCAGCCCTGTGCCCGCTGGAACGCCTCGACGTTGCGGCGGTCCGCCTCCGTCCAGCGCGGATCGGGCCCCGACAGGTAGTGCTTGCCGAAGCCCCGCTTCACCAGTTGCTTGCCCAGCTTCTCCACATATGCGTTGGATCGGCCCGGACGGAAGTAGCCACGCCCGGGAAAGGGCGCCGCATGCGCGCTCGGACCGCCCGAACCACTCGAACCGCCGATGCTCCGGCCCTTGCCGGTCACGAGCAGTTCCCACGTGTCGGGGCCGGGCAGGCCGTCCGCCTCCTTGCCCTTCCACCCCTGCGCCTGCTGGAACGCCCGGGTCGCCCGCCGGTCCGCCTCGGTCCACCGCGGGCCGGGCCCCACGGCGTAGAACTTCTTGCCGCCGCGCGCGACGAGCAGCTGCCCGAGCCGGGTGACGTACGCGTTGTTCCTGCCCGGTCCGAACTTCGCCGCGCCGGGGAACGGCGGCACCGCGGTCGTCTCCCCGCCCCCGGCGCCGGTGCCGTCGCCGCTCGCCACGCCCTTGTAGCGGTAGGCCACGTACCGGTCGGAGTTCTCCCAGTACGCCATCGGCGTCGTCTTCTTCCGCGCGCGCGGCTCGGTCTGCTCGTACGCGGTGTAGGAGGTGTGCGCGGGATCGGTCCAGCCGCCGAAGATCGTGACGTGCGAGCCCCGGTTCGGAGCGGCCGGGTTGTGGAAGAGCAGGATGTCGCCGGGCTGGAGGTCGGCGCGGTCGATCCTCTCGCCGAAGCGGTCGAGGCTGCCGGTCCACTCGTTGTTGCGCAGGTTCCAGGCCATGGAGATGTAGCCGGAGCAGTCCTGGCGGTACCCGTCCGTCCAGTACTTCTCCATGGAGTACGGGACCTGCGCGGCCACCCACAGCTTGGCGCGGTCGATGATCTCGGCGCGGGTCGTGGGCCGCAGCGCGTCGGTCGCGGTCTGGCCCGTGGTCGGGCCGGGGCCCGGTGCGCCGTGCAGCGGCTCCCGCCCGCCCTGCGGCGTGTCGGGCCCGACGGCGGGCTCGGGCGCGGTTACGGGGGTGGGGTCCGGGGGCGTCGTCCCTTCTTCTTCCGGGGCCGTTCCCTCCGGGTCCGCCGGGTCCGCCGGGTCCGTCTCCGTGAACACGTCGCCCGACACGCCGACCGCCACCTCGGCCGACACACCGGTCGACACCTCCGTCGACACGTCGACCGTCACGTCCACCGACACCCCGGCCGTCGTCCCCCCGGTCGCCGTACCGCCCGGCGGCGGCGCGTCGGACGGCTTCGTGTCCGTCGGCGCCCCCGTCGGGCGGGAGAGGGGAGCCGCGGCGCCGGCCCCGCCGCCGCCCAGGACCACCCCCGCCGCCGTCATCAGGACCAGGGCGCGGCGGGCGCCGTGGGCCGCCGGGTGGCCGCCCGACCGGACCGGCAGGCCGAGGGCGAGGTCACGCCGCTGCCGGGCACAGCCCGGGCAGGCGCAGTCGGCCGCTGGTTCGAACTCCTCGAAGACCGGCACGCTCATGCGATTCCCCTCCACACTCGTCACGGTCTTCCGACCGTCGTTTGGGGCCTCAATGTCACAACTGTTCCGATAAATCACATTTTGACGGAACGAAGGACCGATACGACCGTCCGACAGGCCGGGGACGATCGTTATTGGTCAGGAGCACGCCTTCGCGTCGGGTAGAGTTCTCTCTGTCAGCAGGCGCCGCTAGCTCAGTTGGTTAGAGCAGCTGACTCTTAATCAGCGGGTCCGGGGTTCGAGTCCCTGGCGGCGCACGCAAGGTCAAGGCCCCCTCACCGACGGTGAGGGGGCCTTGGTCGTTCCTCGGGTCGCTCAGCCTCCCGTGAGGTACGCCGACACCACCACGTTCGCCGTGTACGCGCCCGCCGCGCGGTCGAAGGTGCCGCCGCAGGTGATCAGGCGGAGTTCGGCGCGGCCGGGTTCACGGGGGCCGTAGACCTTCGTGGCGTCGAAGTCCTCGCGCGGGAAGACCTGGACGTCGTCGACCGTGAACTCGGCGACCGAGCCGTCCGCCCGGGTGACGAGGACCTTCGCGCCGGGGCGGGCCGCGCTCAGGCCGTAGAAGACGGCCGGGCGGGTCTCGGTGTCGACGTGGCCGACGAAGAGCGCCGCCCCGGCCGCGCCCGGCTGGGTGCCGGGGCCGAACCAGCCCACCGTGCCCGGCGTCTCGAACGGCGGCGGGTCGACGGCGCCCGTGCCGTCCAGACCGCGCGCCACCACGGGCGCGTCGACGCCGAGCGAGGGGACCTCGACCCGCCGGGGCTCGGCAGGCGCGAGGGGCGCCCGGGCCGGGGGCAGCTCCGCGCCGGGCGGGCGGCCGACGGCGGCGATGTCGCCGGTGGTGGGCCCCGAGCTGCCCGCGGAGCCCTCGACCGCCCCGCCGCCCCAGAGCCAGAGGCCGAGGAAGAGCAGCGCCCAGGCCGTGCCTGTGACGAGTCGCCCGGTGCCCGCCGGGCCGGGGCCGGACGGCACCGTCACTCCGTACCCGTGCTCGCGCCCGTACCCGTGCCGGAGGAGCCGTCGGTGCGGCGGCGGGAGCTGCGGAGGGCGACCGCCACGGCGGCGAGGGCGGCCATGCCGAGGCCGAGCACGGTGTACGGGGTGCCGAGGCCGTCCTCGCCGGCGGCCTGGGCGACGCCGGGGGCGGCGGGCGCGGCGAAGGCGGCGGCGCCGCCCCCGCCCGCGCGGACCGGGGCGACCGGGGTCGCGTGGTGGGTCGGCCGCTCGTGGGTCGGGTGGTGGGTGGGCCGGTGGGTCGGCTCGCGGCGCTCGACCCGGACGGCACCGGCGTCGTGGTGCTCGCGGCCGTCGCAGAAGACGCCGACCTCGTACGTACCGGCGTCGAGGCCGGACCTGAGGGTGGCGTCGCCGTGCATCGAGTGCTTCCCGCCGTCCCGGCCGACGAGCTTCGCCTCGGCGGTGAAGGCCCGGGACCTGGCGACACCGACCGTGCCCTTGCAGCCCTCGACCCGGACGTCCACGTCGTCACCCGGGGAGGCGGTGGACGGGGTGACGGTGACCCTCACCCCGTCGTGGGCGTGCGCGCCGGCCGCGGGCGCGAGGACGAGGACCAAGGCCGCTCCTGCGGCACGGAGAGCAGTGGGACCTGAACGCATCGTGACCTCCTGGTGCTGCCAGGGTCACCCGTTCCGGCGCTTCCCGCATCCGGAGGGGCCCGATCGGGCGTGCGGACCGGGTCCCTTCCCGCAGGTCAGACGCGGTCGACGATATCCGCGATCGAGTCGACGATCTTGGACGGGCGGAACGGGTAGCGGTCCACCTCCGCCGTGGTCGTCAGACCGGTCAGGACGAGGAAGGTCTGCATGCCCGCCTCCAGACCGGCCAGGATGTCGGTGTCCATCCGGTCGCCGATCATGGCGCTGGACTCGGAGTGGGCGCCGATCGCGTTGAGCCCGGTGCGCATCATCAGCGGGTTCGGCTTGCCCGCGAAGTACGGCTCCTTGCCGGTGGCCTTGGTGATGAGCGCGGCGACCGAGCCGGTGGCGGGCAGCGGGCCCTCCAGGGACGGGCCGGTCTCGTCGGGGTTGGTGCAGATGAAGCGGGCGCCGGCGTTGATGAGCCGGACGGCCTTGGTCATCGCCTCGAAGGAGTACGTACGGGTCTCGCCGAGCACCACGTAGTCCGGGTCGTGGTCGGTGAGGACGTAGCCGATGTCGTGCAGCGCGGTGGTGAGGCCGGCCTCGCCGATGACGTACGCGGTGCCGCCGGGGCGCTGGTCGTCCAGGAACTTGGCGGTGGCGAGGGCGGAGGTCCAGATGTTCTCGACGGGGACTTCGAGTCCCATCCGGGCGAGGCGGGCGTGCAGGTCGCGGGCGGTGTAGATCGAGTTGTTGGTGAGGACCAGGAAGGGCTTCCCGGTCTCCCGCAGCTTCTTGATGAACGCGTCGGCGCCGGGGATCGGCACGCCCTCGTGGATGAGGACGCCGTCCATGTCGGTGAGCCAGGATTCGATCGGCTTGCGCTCTGCCATGGGTGCGGGACTCCTGCCGTGCATGTCGTGCGGGTGCTGGGGCGCCGCGACTGCGCTGTGGCGACGCCCCCAGCGTAATCAGGAAGTGGTGATCTTGACCCCGTCGATCGTCCAGTACCAGTTGTTGCTGCCGGTGTAGCGGAAGCGGAAGCTCACGGTGGAGGCGCCGGAGGGGACCGGGACCGTGAGGGACTGGGCCTTGGAGAGGACGTCGGCGGTGTAGCTTTTGACGACGGTCGGGGTGCCGCCGTTGAAGCTCGCCAGGACCTGGGCCGCCTGGGAGCCCTCCTGGCGGTAGAGGGTGGTGAAGCCGAGGGTCACCGAGGACGCGCCGGAGACGCTGTGTGCGGGCGTGACCAGGGTGGAGTCGTACGTCCCCGAGAAGGTCTTGTCGGCCCACTCGTCGGAGTCGGCGACGGCGAAGACGCCCCGGGCCCGCACGTTCAGCTCGCGGGACTGGTCGCGCTGGGTGCGGGACCAGAACTCGTCGGTGGCGAAGGACCAGCCGCGCCACTCGGTCACGCCGCCGGTGCCCATCGCGTTGTCGATGACCGACCAGCCGCTGGGCGGGGTGCGGGTGAAGCCGAGGACCCCGGCGGGGATGCCGGTCTCGTCCACGCGGCCGGTCAGCGACCCGTACAGGGTGTCGAAGGGGTCGGTGGAGCGCTCCTGGATCGGCTTGCCGTCCAGGCCCCAGGACGGGTCGGGGACGATGCCGAGCTGGTGGAAGACGGTGGCGGCGACGTCCACCAGGCGCGTGTCGATGGGGCGGGCGCCGGCGGCGATGCCGGGGCCCTGGGCGAGGACGAAGGTGCGCCGCTCCTCGACGGCGGAGCCGCCGTGGCCGCCGGCGTCGGTGTGGCCGTGGTCGGTGGTGACGATGACGGTCCAGCGCTCCGTGGCGTACGACGGACGGGCCCGGATCGCGGCGAGGAGCCGGCCGAGGTAGGCGTCCTGGACGTCGATGGCTTCGAGGTACTTGGCGTGCGCGGCGCCGTGGTTGTGGCCGATCTCGTCCGTCTCGCCGAAGTAGACGAAGAGGACGTCGGGGTTCTGGTTCCGCAGGACGTCCTCGGTGATGTCCGTGATCACCTTGTCGTTGACGGCGTAGTCGTTGTCGTAGACGAGCTTGGCGTCGGCGCCGGGGGTGACGGTGCCGTGGGTGTCCAGCTCGGGCCAGTCGACGGCGGCGAAGAGGGAGAGGCCGGGGCGGACCTGGTGGAGGCGGGCGAGGAAGCCGGGGTACGCGCCGTAGTTCTTGCCGGTGAAGGTGTTGTCCTTGACGCCGTGCTTGTCGGGCCAGACGCCGGTGGAGATCGTGGACCAGCCGGGGCCGGAGGAGGTGGCGGCCATCGGGTTCGCGTAGAGCAGGGAGCGGCCGAAGGTGCCGTTCGCCATCAGGGACTTGAGGGCGGGGGCCTGGGCGGCGTCGATCCGGTCGTACCGCAGGCCGTCCATGCCGACGACGAGCACCTTGTCCTTGCTGGTGCCGTTCGGGAGCGTCGGGGCGGCGGCCGTGGCGGCGCTCGTGGCGGCCAGGGCGTTGGGGGCGGTGGCGAGGCCGGTGACGGCGGCGGCCGCGGTGGCGCCCGCGGCGGTGAGCACGGTGCGGCGGGGGATGCCGGTGAGCGGCATGTCGGAGTCCTCCGTGGAAGGGGCGGAAGGGGCCGGACGACCTCAACGCCCCTGATTCCTCAGGGGCGTTGGGTCCGTACCCGTTATCCTTCCGCGATCTGCGGAGGTGTTTCCAGGGCCGTACGGTGAACTCTCAGCTTCCGGTGGCGGACTTCCACGCGTCGACGTACGCCGTCAGGTTCCGGTCGATGTCGGCCCAGTCCGGCTCGAAGACCTCGACGCCTTCGAGGAGCTCGGCGAGGGCGAGGGCGTTGGCGTCGGTGGGCTTGACGTCCTTGCGGGCCGGGAAGCCGCCGCCGACGGCGCTGACCTCGCGCTGGGCGCCCTCGCTCAGCAGGAAGTCGAGGAGCTTCCTGCCGTTCTCGCCGTGGGGGGCCTTGTTCACCAGGCCCGCGGCGTACGGCAGGGCGAAGGTGGTGGGCTTCCCGCCCCCCTTGGCCGGGAACCAGATGCCCAGGTTCGGCATGGACTTGGACTGGGCGAAGTTCATCTGGACGTCGCCGTTGGCGACGAGGAGTTCGCCCTTGTCCACCTTGGGGGCGAGCTTGGAGGTGGAGGAGGACGGGCCGACGTTGTTGGCCTGGAGCTTCTTCAGGTACTCCATGGCCGGGGCCTGGCCGCCGAAGTCGTGCATGGCCTTGATGAGGACGGCGGTGCCGTCGCCCGCGACGCCGGGGGTGGAGTACTGGAGCCGGTCCTTGTACTTGGCGTCGAGCAGCTCCTCCCAGTTCCTGGGCGCGGCGGGCAGTTCCTTCTTGTTGTGGACGAAGCCGAAGTAGTTGTTGACGATCGAGGTCCAGGTGCCGTCGGCCGCCTTGTCCGCGCCGTCGACCCGGTCGGAGCCCTGCGGCGCGTACGCCTGGAGCAGCCCCTTGGAGCCGGCCTGCTGGATGAAGGGCGGCAGGGTGACGAGGACGTCGGCCTGGGTGTTGCTCTTCTCGCGGAGGGCGCGCTGCACCATCTCGCCGGAGCCGCCCTCGACGTACTTGACCTTGATGCCGGTCTGCTTCTCGAAGTCCTCGAACACCTTGTCGTACCAGCCGTCGCCCGCCTCGCCCTTGAGGCCGTCGGCGCTGTAGACGGTGACGACCTTCTCGTCGGAGGCGGCGGAGGAGCCGCCGCAGGCGGTGAGGGAGGCGGCGAGGACGAGGGCGCCGGTGAGGGCGGCGACCGGCTTGGCGTGTGTGGGCAGGGGACGCATGACGTTGTTCTCTCCTGGCGGTACGGGGGTTTTGGCGGTGCGGGGACTTTGGCGGTGCGGGGCTTCGAGCCGTACGGGCTCAGCGGTACGAGGCCTTGGTGCGGACGCGGGAGACGGCGAGCAGGGCGAGCAGCGTCGCGGCCATGAGGACCACGGCGAGCGCCGAGCCGGTGAAGAGGGAGCCGCGGTCGGTGGCGGTGAAGACGAGCACCGGCAGCGGCGTCCAGTCCGGCGGGTAGAGCATCATCGTGGCGCTCAGCTCCCCCATGGACAGGGCGAAGCAGAGCCCGGCCGCCGCGTTCAGGGACGGCAGCAGGAGCGGGAGCTTCACGCGGAGCAGGACGTACGAGGGGCGGGCGCCCAGACCGGCCGCCGCCTGCTCGTACATCGGGTCCAGGCGCCGGATCGCGGCCGACACCGACTGGTGGGCGAAGGCGGTGACGAGCACGGTGTGGGCCAGGACCACGATCCAGCGGGTGCCGTTGAGGAGCACCGGCGGCTGCGAGAAGGCGACGAGGACGGCGAGGCCGACCACCACGGACGGCACGGCGACCGGCAGCATGAAGAGCGCGTCCACGATCCGCCGGCCCCGCTTCCCGAGGGCCGCCGAGGCGAGCGCGGCCCAGGTGCCGGCGGTCAGCGCGATCAGGCTGGCGGTGACGGCCGTGACCAGGCTGGTGGTCAGGGCCTGGAGGGATTCGCCGCGCACGGCCGCCGCGTAGTGGGCGGTGGTGGGGCCGGAGGGGAAGGCGCCGGACCAGTTCGTGGAGAACGAGGCGGCGAGGACGACGAGGAGGGGCAGGGCGAAGAGCGGCACGAAGAGGACGGCGAACAGGGCCCAGGCCGTCCACCTGCCCGTACGGCTATGCACCAGCACGGCGGCTCACCCCCCGGTAGAGGGCGTACAGGCCGGTGGAGAGCACGACGTTGACGACGGCGACGACGCAGGCGGCGGCGTAGTCGGATTCGAGGATCGCCTTGCCGTAGACGAGCGTCGGGAGGGTCGTGACGCCCTTGGCGCCGGTGAAGAGGACGATCCCGAACTCGTTGAGGCACAGGACGAGGACCAGGCTGCCGCCGGCTGCGAGCGCGGGCAGCGCCTCGGGCAGGATCACCTGCCGGACGATCCGCAGCGGCCGGGCGCCGAGCGAGGACGCCACCTCCAGCTGGGCCGTCTCCATCTGCGAGAAGGCGGCGAGCAGCGGGCGCATCACGAACGGGGTGAAGTACGTGATCTCCGCGAGGAGCACGCCCCACGGGGTGGTCAGGAACCGGAAGGGCCCGGTGGCGGCGCCGGTGACGTCGGTCCAGATGCCGTTGGCCATGCCGACCGTGCCGTAGAGGAACAGCAGGGCGAGCGTGATCAGGAAGGACGGGAAGGAGAGGAAGACGTCGATGAACTTCGCCACCGCCTTCGCGCCGGGGAAGGGCACGAAGGCGATCACGAGCGCCAGGGCGAAGCCGAGGACCAGGCAGCCGGCGGTGGCCGCGACGGCGATCCACACGGTGGTGACGAGGGCGTCGCGGAAGGACGCGGAGCCGAGGACGTCGGCGTACGCGCCGGGGGCCAGGGACTCGCGGACGACGAGGGCGAGCGGGTAGAGGAAGACGAGGCCGAGGACGGCGACGGGGGGCAGGGCCCAGACCCAGGCGGGGGCGGTGCGGGGCCGTCGTCCCCCGGGGGCGGTACGGGGCCGTCGTCCCTCGGGGGCGGCCGGGGCGGAGACGCTCAGGGCGCTAGTCACCGGTCACCCCCGCCGTGAGCAGCACCGCGTCCTCGGGCGCGAAGTGCAGGGCGACCCCGGCGCCCAGCGGGGGCGTCTCGCGCAGCTCGCGGACGTCCGCCTTCACCCGGTGGCCCGCCACCTCCACGTACAGGCGGTGGGTGGAGCCGCGCCACTGGACCTCGGTGATCCGGCCCCGCAGCGCGTTGGGGCCGTCTCCGAGGCCGACGAGGTGGGGGCGGACGCAGAGGGTGGCCGAGGAGCCGGGGGCGGCTCCCCCGGTCGCCACCTTCAGCTCCGTCCCGCCCAGGACCACCCCGTCCGTGCCCACCGTCACCGGCAGCAGGTTGGCGTTGCCGACGAAGGAGGCCGTGAACTCGGTGCGGGGCCTGCGGTACAGGTCCTGCGGGGTGCCGCAGTCCCGGAGCCTGGCCCGGTCCATGACGGCGATCCGGTCGGCCAGGGTCAGCGCCTCGACCTGGTCGTGGGTGACGTACAGGATCGACACGTCGGGCAGTTCGCGGTGGAGCCGGGCCAGTTCGGCCAGCATCCCGGAGCGCAGCTGGGCGTCGAGCGCCGACAGCGGCTCGTCCAGGAGGAGGACGTCGGGGCGTACGGCGAGGGCGCGGGCGATGGCGACGCGCTGCTGCTGCCCGCCGGAGAGCTCCCGGGGGTGGCGGCGGGCGTAGTCGGCCATGCCGGTCATCTCCAGGGCCTCGGCGACCCGCCCGGGGATCTCGGCCTTGGGGACCTTGCGGGCCTTGAGGCCGAAGGCGACGTTGGCGTCCACCCTGAGGTGGGGGAAGAGGGCGTACTGCTGGACGACCATGCCGATCCCGCGCCGGTACGGCGGCAGGTCGGTGACGTCCCGGTCCCCGATGAACACCCGCCCGGAGACCGGCCGGACGAACCCGGCGACGGCCCGCAGCGCGGTCGTCTTGCCGGAGCCGGAGGGCCCGAGGAGGGCCATGACCTCGCCGGGTTCCACGGTCAGGTCGAGGGAGTCGAGGACGGTGGTGGAGCCGTAGGCGACGGAGACGGCGTCGAAGCGGATGCCGCTGGTCATGCTTCGCACTCCCGTACCAGCTCCGGGAGTTCCGCGACGGAGGCGAGGACGCGGGTGGCGCCGTGCTCCTTCAGCGCGGCCTCGTCGTGGGCGCCGGTCAGGACGCCCGCCACGATCCCGGCGCCGGCGCGGACGCCGGAGAGCATGTCGTACGAGGTGTCGCCGGCGACCGCGACCCGGCGCACGTCGTCCACGGCCCCGGTGCGCAGGAACGCGCCGAGGACCATGTCGGGGTACGGGCGGCCCCGGCCGCCGGTGTCGGCCGGACAGAGGGTGAGGCCGACGAGGTCGCGCCAGCCGAGGGCGTCGAGGATGGCGTCCTGGGTGACCCGGGCGAATCCGGTGGTGAGGACGACGGTCCTGCCCTGCTCCTGGAGGGTGGCGATCGTCTCGGCGGCGCCGGGGACCGGGGCGATCCTGCCGTCGGCGACGAGTTCCCCGTACGCCTTCTCGAAGGCGAGGTTGGCCTGCCGGGCGCGCCGCTCGTCGCCGCCGAGGAGGTGGCGGAAGACGGAGATCTTCGACTCGCCCATGGTGGCGCGGACGTGGCCGATCATGGCGGCCGGGTCCTCCCCGAGGCGTTCGGCGGCGACGGTGAAGGCCTGTTCGACCAGGCCGTCGTCGGCGACGGTGGTGCCGGCCATGTCGAGGACGACGAGGCCGTACGTGTTCTTCTTGTGTGTGTTCATGGGGTTCACCAGCCCAGTTCGTTCGCGGTCGTCTCGGCGATGGCGGGCGAGCAGGTCATGCCCCGGCCGCCGGGTCCGGTCACCAGCCACACGCCGTCGCGGACCTTCTGGCGGTGCACGACCCGGGTGGTGTCGACGCACTGCGCGTACACCCCGGCCCAGCGGCGCCGGATCCTCGGCAGCGGACGGCCGAGGAAGGACTCGACGACGCGGGCGAGGTGCTCGTAGGGGTCTTCGAGGGTGTCGAAGGCGAAGGGGTGCTCGTACTCGTGGGTGTCACCGATGGTCAGTCCGCCGTCGAGCCGCTGGACCATGAGGAGCTGCATCCGGTGGGCGGCGGCGGTGGGGTCCTGGGCCTGGCCCGCGTGGAGCGCGTCGAGGGCGCCGGAGGCGTAGGCCGGGTAGTAGCGGAAGGAGTCGGCGTCCGCGACGGAGGTGGTGAGCGGTTCGCCGAGCGGGTCGGTCTGCATCATCTGGAGGCGGACCCGGCGGACCGGGACCTCACCGGCGACCTCGCGGACCAGGCCGGAGAGCCAGGCGCCGGTGCACAGGACGACCACGTCGCCGCCGTGGACCTCGCCGCGGTCGTCGCGGACGGCGTGCTCGCCGACGACCTCGCGGACCTCGCGGTCGGGCAGGAAGGTGTAGCGGCCGGTGGCGAGGAGGGCTTCGCGGAGGGCGAGTTGGGCGGTGCGGGGTTCGACGGCGGCGTCCCGCTCGCACCAGAGCGCGGCCTCGAACTCCCCGCGCAGGGCCGGGTTGACCGCGCGGGCCTCGTCGGCCGTGAGCAGCTTGTAGCCGCGGGCGGCGGCGTCGGGGCGGGCCAGGGCCGCCTCGGCGACGGCGCGCTCGAGCGCGTTGCGCACGGGGGTGAGGGAGCCGATGGCCCGGAAGCCGAGCCCGGGGACGCGGGCGCCGATGCCCTCCCAGAGTTCGCGGGCGCGCAGGGCGGTGTCCAGCTCCTCCCCGCCGGCGCGGCCGCTCACCCAGATCTGGCCGAAGTTGCGGAGGGAGGCGCCGCGCGCCTCGGCCTCGCGCTCGACGTGTACGACCTCGTGGCCGCGTTCCACTGCGTGCCAGGCGTGCATGGTTCCCACCACGCCGGCTCCTACGACGATCACCTTCATGCCGACGACGGTCGCGGGGGCGGGTGGCCCGGGCGGGGCCGGTGGACGACGGGACGGTGAACGGGCCGCCAAACTTGGACCAGACCCGTTATCGTTCCGTGATGTTACGGGCTTCTGGGACGGGGCCCTCTCCCGTCAGTCCTGGCGGCCCAGGTGGGTGGTGAAGCTGAAGCGGTCGCCCCGGTAGAGGGTGCGGACCCGCTCCAGCGGGCGCCCGTCGGCGTCCCGCGAGACGCGGTGGAGCAGCAGCATCGGGAGGGCGGGCGGCGTGCCGATGAGCAGGGCCTCCCGTGGGGTCGCGAGAACGGTCTCGATGCGCTCGTCGGCGTCCCCGAACACGATGCCGAGCCGGTCGCGGAGGTAGGCGTAGAAGGAGGAGTCCGGGTCGAAGTCGGCGTCCAGGCGGGGGGCGCGGGCCTCGGAGACGTACGTGCTCTCCAGGCCGACCCGCTCGTCGTCGGCGAGCAGCACCCGCTCCATGTGCCAGACGGGCTCGCCGCGTTCGGCGCCGACCTCGGGGGCGAGCGCCTCGGGGCAGGGGAAGCGGTCGAGCGAGATCAGGCCGCGGCCGGGGCGGCGGCCCTGGCGGCGGACGCCCTCCGTGTAGCTGGCGAGGGAGAGGGGCTGTTCGAGTTTGGGGCCCGCGACGACCGTGCCCCGGCCCCGGCGGCGCAGCCGCCCCTCCAGGAGGAGTTCGCGGATCGCCTGCCGGACGGTCTCGCGGGACACCCCGTACCGGACGGCGAGGTCGCGCTCGGTGGGCAGCGGTCCGCCCTCCCCCAACGCGTCGACCATCAGGGCGAGTTTCGCCTTGACGGCGTAGTACTTGGGGACGCGCCCGTGCTCGGGGACGCCGGAGCGGACGGGGGCGCCGGGGGTGCTCTGGTAGTTCACCGGGGGATGGTCGCAGACGGGGGTGAACGGGGAGGTGTACGGAGGGTGGCGCGGGGGTGGCGGGCCTTCGCGGGGGGGGCGCGGTTCAGGACCGCCGGTGGCGGCGGCCCGCGCGGACGAGGGCGGCCCCGAGGAGGACCAGGGCGACGGCGAAGGGGGCCAGGGCGCGGGCCCGGGCCTCCGACGCCCGTCCGGTGTGGGCGAGTTCGGGAACGGAGGTGGCGGGCGCCTCCTCCGGTGGGGACGGTCGGGTGGGTACGTGGGGCGGGGCGGAGGGTACGGGCACGGCGGGCGGGGCGGAGCCGGCCGGCTTTCCGGGAGGCGCCGATCCGGCCGTGGCGGCGGGCCCGACCGGGACCGCCGGCCCCGAAGGCTCCGGCGACTTCGACGGCTCCGCGGGCTTCTGCGGCTTCTGCGAGGTCGGCGGCCCCGATGGCTCCGGGGGCCTCGCGGTCTTCGACGGTTCGGCGGGGTCGGCCGGGGCGGTGGTCGCGGGCGGGGCGGTGGAGCCGGGCGGCTCGACCGGGGCGTCCGGGTCGGCGGGCCCGACGGTCAGGCGGTGGTCGCCGGAGTCCCCGATCCAGTCCCCGTCCGTGCCCCGGCGCTGGACGATCGCCGCGTTGACCACGACCTCGCCGGGGGCCGTCCCCGCGCGGAAGGCGAGGCGTACGGGAACGGTGAGGGTCTCGCCCGCGGGGACGGCGAAGCCGCCGAAGTCGGTGAACACGCCCACGTTCTCGGCCTCCGAGGTCCCTTCGAAGGCCACGGGGTGCCAGCGCGCGGCCCCGGCGTCGTAGAACTCGAAGCGGATCTGCTCCGGCCGGAGGACCCGGTCGCGGTCGGTGAGGACGAGCACCGGGTGGATGCCGGAGCAGGGCGAGCCGGTGGTGTTCGTGAGGTCGAGGCGCCAGTCCTGGAAGGGGCCGCCCGCCGCGTAGCCGGCCGGGCCGGGGTGGATGCGGGTGTCGAGCGGGAAGGCGTCGTCGTCCGGGGTGCCACAGCTGGGGGTGGGCGGGTCGGGGGCGGGGATGACGGGCGCGCCGGGGGGACGCGGGGCGCCGGGGGGTTCGGGGGCGGGGGCTCCCGGTCCCGGGGCGGTCGCCGCCGGAGCGGGGGCTGCCGTCTCCGTCGCCGGGGAGGGGGCCGCGAGCGCGAAGGGGGCCGCCACGGCGGTCGCCACGGTCACGGCGCGGACGCTGCGCAGTCGCAGGGGTGCGGATGCCATGGTGCCGGTGCCTTTGCTGTTCGCGGGCAGGGGGACGGCCGCGACGCTGCCACGCGGGAGGGGGCGGGGCGGGCGGCGACACCGGGGGCTGCTCCGGGAGGGCCAGGAATCCGCCCGATCAGCCTACTTTCCGATGATCGGACCGGACGGGCCGACCGGTTCGAACGGGCCGAACGGGCCGAACGGGCCCACCGGTCCCACCAGGCCCACCAGGCCCACCAGGCCCACCAGGCCCACCAGGCCGAACAGTCCCACCAGGCCGAACAGTCCCACCAGGCCGAACAGTCCCACCGGGCCGAACAGTCCCACCGGGCCCACCGAGCCCACCGGGCCCACCGGTTTGAACGGCCCCACCGGGCCCACCAGGCCCACCAGGCCCACCAGGCCCACCAGGCCGAACGGGCCCACCGGGCCGAACGGTCCCACCAGGCCCACCAGGCCGAACGGGCCCACCGGGCCGAACGGTCCCACCAGGCCCACCAGGCCCACCAGGCCGAACGGTCCCACCAGGCCCACCAGGCCGATCAGGCCGATCAGGCCCACCGGATCAGGTCGTCCCCACCGGCTCGCCCCCGTAAAAACGCCCCGGCTCCTTCCCGAAGACCGGCGCCAGGGTCAGCCACGCCGCGCCCTCCGCCACCGCGTCCCGTTCCGCGACGACGCCCACCGGGGTCGTCAGACCGAGGCCGGCGAGGACCGCCCGCACCCCGTCCGCGAAGACCTCCGGCGCGGCGAGCACCACCCGGCCGCCCAGGAGGACCTGGTCGATGTCGAGGAGCCGTACGAGATTGGCGGCGCCCGCGCCCAGAATCCGCGCGGCCCCGGCGGATTCGCCGCGCGCCACCGCCGCCAGGCACAGGACCTCCAGGCAGCCGCGCCCGCCGCAGCCGCACGGCGGCCCGTCGAGCTGGACGGTCTGGTGGCCCAGCTCGCCCGCCCCGGTCCTGTCCCCCCGCAGCGGCGCGCCGCCGAGGACGAGGCCGGCGCCGAGGCCCGTACCGAGGTGGACGTAGGCGAAGGAGCCGGGCGCGCCGGGCCGCAGGGCGAGGCCGAGGGCGGCGGCGTTGGTGTCCTTGTCGAGCACGACGGGGAGGTCGAGGCGCCGGGCCAGCTCGTCGCGGACCGGATGGCCGGCCCACTCGGGGAAGCCCGTGACCCGGCCGGGCACCCCGGCCCGGTGGTCCAGGGGCCCGGGCATGGCGACCCCGACGCCGAGGACGGCCCGGCCCCCGGCGCCGTACCGACCGCTCCCGCCTCCGTACCCGCCGCCCTCGCCCTGGCCGCCCTCGCCACCCCCGCCCTGGCCGCCCTCGCCATCCTCGTCCCGGCCGCCTCCGCCCCGGCTCCCGCTCCCGCCACCCTCCCCCAGCAGCCCCCGTACCTCCTCCGTCACCGCGTCCAGGACCGGCCCCGCCCCCGCGCCCAGGTCCACCGGGCGGCGGCGGAGGGCGACGGCCGTGCCCGCGAGGTCGGTCAGGAGGACCGTCAGCTCGTCCCGGTCGAGGTGGACGCCGACGGCGTGCGCGGCGGAGGGCACCAGGCGCAGGACCGTACGGGGCTTGCCGCCGGTCGAGGCCCGGTGGCCCGCCTCCGCCGCGAGGCCGTCCGCGCGCAGCCGCGCGGTGATCTTGCTGACGGCCTGCGGGGTGAGCCTGGTCCCCTCGGCCAGCTCCAGCCGGCTGATCCCGCCCTCCCCCGCCCCGCGCAGCAGGTCGAGCACGAGCGCGGTGTTGTGGCTGCGCAGCGCCGGTACGTTCACTCCGCCCTGGTCTTTCCTCACGCCCCCATTGTCGCCGCCGCTTGCACTTTGGCAACAGCGTTGCTTAAGTGAGGAACATGACTGGCACCGACACCCCCCGCATCCCCCTCCGCGTCGGACTCGTCGGCTACGGCCTGGCCGGCTCCGTCTTCCACGCCCCCCTGATCGCCGCCTCCGAGGACCTCGCCCTCGCCGCCGTCACCACCGGCAACCCCGAACGGGCCGCCGAGGCGCGCGCCGCCCACCCGGGCGTACGGGTGGCGGCGAAGCCCGAGGAGCTGTGGGCGCCGGGCGCGGAGGAGCTGGACCTGGTCGTCGTCGCCTCCCCCAACAAGACGCACGTCGAGGTCGCCACGGCCGCCCTGGAGGCGGGCCTCCCGGTCGTCGTGGACAAGCCGCTCGCCGGGACCGCCGCCGAGGCGCGCGGACTCGCCGCCCTCGCCGAGGAGCGGGGCCTGCTGCTCTCGGTCTTCCAGAACCGCCGCTGGGACAGCGACTTCCGCACCCTGCGCCGCCTCCTGGACGAGGACGCGCTCGGCGGGGTCCAGCGCTTCGAGTCCCGCTTCGAGCGGTGGCGGCCGAAGCCCAAGGGCGGCTGGCGCGAGTCGGGGGCGCCGGAGGAGATCGGCGGTCTCCTGTACGACCTGGGCAGCCACGTCGTGGACCAGGCCCTCGTCCTCTTCGGTCCGGTGGTCTCGGTGTACGCCGAGTCGGACGTGCGCCGGCCGGGCGCCGAGGCCGACGACGACACCTTCCTCGCGCTCACCCACGCGAACGGGGTCCGCTCCCACCTGTACGTGAGCGCCACCACCGCCCAGCTCGGCCCCCGGTTCCGGGTGCTCGGGCAGCGCGCGGGCTTCGTGAAGCACGGACTCGACCCCCAGGAGGCCGCCCTGCGCGACGGGCTGCGGCCCGGGGCCGGCGGCGCGGTCTGGGGCGCGGAGCCGGAGGAGCTGTGGGGCCGGCTCGGTGCCGGCGAGTCGCCGCTGACCGGCGGCGGGACGTCGGTCGAGTCGCTGCCCGGCGACTACCCGGCGTACTACGCGGCCGTCGCCGCCGCCCTGCGCGGCACCGGCCCGAACCCGGTCACCGCGCACGAGGCCGCCGACGCGCTCGACGTCCTGGAGGCGGCGCGGCGGTCGGCCCGCGAGGGGATCACGGTGGCGCTGTGAGCAGCTCCGAGGTCGGGGAACTGGAGGCCCAGGAGGCCCGGCTGACCCTGCCCCGCTTCACGTACGAGGACGCCTGGACGCTCGGCACGCTCCTGGTCTCGCTGGCCCGGGAGCGGCGGGCGCCCGTGGCGATCGACGTACGGCGCGGGGCGCAGCAGCTGTTCCACTGCGCGCTGCCGGGGTCCAGCGCGGACAACGACGCCTGGATCGACCGCAAGCGGCGGGTCGTGGAGCGGTACGGGGAGAGCTCGTTCCTGGTCGGGGCCCGGTTCCGGGCCAAGGGGACGACGTTCGAGGCGTCCTCGCGCCTCGACCCCGACCGGTACGCCGCCCATGGCGGGTCGTTCCCGATCGGGGTCGAGGGCGCGGGAGTGATCGGCTCGGTCACGGTCTCGGGGCTGCCGCAGGCCGAGGATCACGCCCTGGTCGTCGAGGCACTGGAGCGACTGCTCAGCTCGTACGGCTCCGACGCCGGCTGATCATCACGAGGACGCCGCCGCCGAGGGCGAGGACGACCGCCAGGGCGCCCATGACGATCTTCCCGGTGCCGGCACCGGTCTCGGAGAGCTCGCCGTTCGAACCGTGGGGGCCGTGGTCGCCGCCGGAGTCGCCGTAACCACCGGTGCCGCCGGAACTCCCGTGGCCGCCGGTGCTGCTGTGACCGCCGGTGTTTCCGTGGCCACCGGCTCCGTTGGAACCACCGGAGTCGCCGTGCCCGCCGGGGCCTCCCGTCCCGCCGGAGTCACCGTGTCCACCGGGACCGCCGGGCCCACCGGTGCCGCCGGAGTCTCCCGTACCGCCGGTGTCGTCACCGTAGCCACCGTCACCACCGCCGTCCGTCGAACCGCCGTCCGTGTGATCGGTGGGAGTCGGGGTGGGCTCGGTCGGGGTCGGCGTCGGCTCGGTCGGGGTCGGGGTCGGCTCGGTCGGGGTCGGGGTGGGCTCCGTAGGCGTAGGAGTGGGTTCCGTCGGGGTCGGCGTGGGCTCCGTGGGTGTGGGAGTGGGGTCCGTGGGTGTGGGAGTCGGCTCCGTGGGGGTCGGCGTGGGCTCGGTCGGAGTCGGCGTCGGCTCGGTCGGAGTCGGCGTCGGGTCCGTGGGCGTAGGGGTGGGCTCCGTGGGTGTGGGAGTCGGCTCCGTGGGGGTCGGGGTGGGCTCCGTGGGAGTCGGCGTCGGGTCCGTGGGAGTCGGCGTCGGCTCGGTCGGGGTGGGCGTGGGCGTCGGGTCCGTGCAGGACGGCAGGTCCCCGTTGAACGGGTAGGCGTGCATCTCCTGCCCGCCGCCCCCGGTCGTCTCCGACGCGTGCGTCAGGTTGCCGGTGGTGAAGAAGCGGCCGTTCGTGCCCGGCATGGTCACGGTCGCCGTGCTGGCCTGGTTGCCGATCAGGACGCTGCCCGCGAACTGGGCCGTCCCCTCGAACGTCACCGCCGTGGCGTCCGGGAAGTTCCACAGGACCCGCTCGCGGAGACCGTCCGGCAGTTGGTTGATGTACGTGTCGACGGTGCGGTCGGCGCCGTAGACGTTGACGAGGACCGTCGCCCCGGCCGGAACGCCCTGGAAGCGGATGTTCTGCTGCCCGCCGCTCGTGGACTCCATGTCGAAGTCGACGTCGAAGACCTGGAGCGTCGAGGCGCCGTCGCCCGTGAAGAGGGTCTCCGAGCCGCTGTTGACGGCGGTGCCGGTCGTGGCGCGGTGGGCGCCGTCGACGTAGGCGTAGCACTGGCTCGCGTCGGTGAGCTGGTCTCGGAGCGAGAGGTACGGGGCGGCCGCGTCGTCGTCCTGCACCGGGGCCGGGATCACCGTGCCGGAAAGGGCGCCCCCGTACCGCGTGACGCCGCTGACCGTGCCCTCCTCGGTGAGCAGGCGCTGCCCGGCGGCGACGGTCACGTCCTCGCCGACGGTGAGGAAGTCGGTGCCGTTGTCGGGCGGGACGCGGGACCCGCCGCCCACGATGCCGACGTTGTAGACGGCGGAGGCGCCCACGCGCTTGTTCATGTCGAAGCCGCCCAGGACCACGACCTTGCCCTCGGCCTCGGCCGCCGCCTCGCGGACGAGGAAGTCACCGCCGACGAAGATGTTGATGTTGTTGTCGCGGTACTGGACGGGGCCGCTGTTGAGGTCGGGGTACGTGGCCGGGCAGTTGCCCGGCAGGCAGGGCCCGAGGCCGCCCGGAAGCGGGTCGGCGTGACCGCTGACGGCCAGGGTGCCGACGAGGGCGGTGGCCGCGACGGTGGACGCGGCGATGAGGGCGAGGCGGCGCCGGTCCCGCCTCTGCGCGTGCACAATTCGTTCCATATCGGGCAATATGCAAAATGCGCATGGAAATGGCGACGCCCCACGCGGGACGTCGCCGTTTTCACAACGGAAGGGCCCAGGCCCGTCCCCTGACGGCGGGTCAGGAGCGGCCGTTCGGGGAGGGCGGGCGGGCGGGCCGGGAGCAGCCGTCCGGAGAGAGCGGGCGGGCCGGGAGCAGCCGTCCGAGGAGAGCGGGCGGGCCGGGAGCAGCCGTCCGAGGAGAGCGGGCGGGCCGGGAGCAGCCTTCCGGGGAGAGCGGGCGGGCCGGGAGCGGCCCGCCCTCCCCGGCCTCAGGCGCCCTTGAGCTCCTGCCGCTGCCGGCCGAGCCCTTCGACCTCCAGCTCGACCACGTCGCCGGGACGCAGGTACGGCTTGGGGTCCGGCTGTCCCATGGCGACGCCGGCGGGCGTGCCGGTGTTGATGACGTCGCCCGGGTACAGGGTCATGAACCGGCTGACGTACCGGACGACTTCCGCGACCGGGAAGATCTGGTCGGAGGTGTGCCCGTCCTGCCTGAGCTCGCCGTTGACCCAGAGGCGGAGGGAGAGCGCCTGCGGGTCGGGCACCTCGTCGGCGGTGACGAGCCAGGGCCCGAGCGGGTTGAAGGTCTCGCAGTTCTTGCCCTTGTCCCAGGTGCCGCCGCGCTCGATCTGGAACTCGCGCTCGGAGACGTCGTGGGCGACCGCGTACCCGGCGACGTGCGCGAGGGCCTGCTCGTCGGTCTCCAGGTAGCGGGCGGTGCGGCCGATGACGACGGCCAGCTCCACCTCCCAGTCGGTCTTCACCGAGCCGCGCGGTACGAGCACGGTGTCGTCCGGGCCGACGACGGTGTCGGCGGCTTTGAGGAAGACGACGGGCTCGGCCGGGATGGCCTGGCCGGTCTCGGCGGCGTGCCCGTGGTAGTTGAGGCCGATGCACACGACCTTGCCGATCCGGCCGACGGGCGGGCCGACGCGCAGCCCGGTGGCGTCGAGCGGGGGCAGCACCCCGGCACCGGCGGCGGCGCGGATCCGGTCGAGGGCCGCGGCGTCGGCGAGCAGGCCGCCGTCGACGTCGTCGACGAGGGCGGAGAGGTCGCGGAGGGTGCCGCCCTGGTCGAGGAGGGCGGGACGCTCGGCTCCGGGCGGGCCGACACGCAGCAGCTTCATGGTCTTCTCCCTGTGGTCGAGGTGGGCCCGGGAGGGCCCTGGGGTGCCCCGGCCGATGGAGTGCGGCCATCGGAGGATTGGTCGATCCTCCAAGAGAACGGGCCGCTCTGCAAGACCCCGCCCACGCAGTGGACCCTTACGCGCGAGTAGCGACGGCGCCGCCGGACGCCCCTTCCTCCGGCGTACGGAAGAGGAAGGCCCGCTCCACGACGGTCCAGGCGGTGCTGGTGACGACGTAGAGGGCGGCGGCGAGCGGGACGACGGCGACCGTGATCAGGGTGGCGAAGGAGAGCAGCGGCATCACCTTGGTGATCGCGCCGGCGCCGGGGGTGGGCTGCCCGAGGTCGAGCGGCTGGGCGGCGAGCTGCCGCTTGCCGTGGCGGTAGCCGAAGGCGGCGACGGCGGCGACGATCGCGAACAGGACGAGGTAGACCTGCCCGGCCGGGCCGAACGGTCCGCCGTGGGAGAGGGCGTCGGCCCAGCGGTCGCCGAGCGGGGCGGCGAAGAGGGCGTGCCCGGCCATCCGGTCGCCGGCGAACAGGTGGTACATGAGGAGGAAGGCGGGGGCCTGGAGCAGGCTGGGCATGATGTCGGCGAAGGGCGAGACCTTCTCCTTGGCGTGCAGGTCGAGGATCGCCTTCTTGAGCCGCTCGGGGTTCTTGGCGTGCTTCTTCCGGAGCGCGGCGAGCTGCGGGGCGAGGCGGGTGCGGGCCTTCTGGCCGCGGGCGGCGGCCCGGGAGAGCGGGTGGACGGCGAGCCGTACGAGCGCGGTGAAGAGGACGATCGCGGCGGCGGTGGCGGTGGTGGCGAAGAGCGGCTGGAGCAGCTCGGCGAGCCGCTCGACCAGGGCGGCGAACAGGGACGTGAGAGTGGACATGGAGGAGCCCTCCGTGGGGTCTCGTCGTGCCGGGGAGAGGTGTTTCTCGGCATGACGGATCCGCGCGGGGTCCCGGAAAAGGGGGTGGGGAGCTCCCTACACGGCCGTCGGGAGGGGACGGCCGGGAGCCCGGGGTCTGCGGCGGCCCGCGGCGTCGGGGTCGCGCTGCGGCAGGAAGGCGGTGCGCCGCTCGCGGTCGCGTATGGCGGTGCGGACGGCGGTGGGCGGCACGGCCGGAGCCGTACGGGCGCCGGACAGGGCGTGGACGAGGGTCGCCGCGGCGAGGGCGACGGCGGCGGAGACACCGGCCCCGGCGAGCCCGCCGACCCCGTCGGACAGGAGCAGCCCGGCGAGCGCGAGCAGGAAGAGCAGCGGCGCGAGGAGCCGCGGGGCGGGGGTCCTGCCCGTCATCCCGTCACCTCCTCCGTACCGCCGGTCTCTCCGCCTTGAAGACGCACGGCGGAAGGGGAAAGTTCCCGCGGCCCCGCCCCTCGATCCAGGCGGTCGGTCCAGGCGGTCTCCAGGGGTACGAGGAGGCGCCGGGGTCGCAGGAGGGCGCGGCCGACGGGATCGGCGGGGTCCGGGTCGAGTCCGGCGCCGGGCCGCATCTCGACGTCGGCGGGCGGGACGGGGAGGCCGCAGGCGGGGCACGCGCCGCCGGGGCCGAGTTCGGTGCCGCAGTCGGCGTGGTGGAAGTGGCGCATCGGCAGGGTGCCGGGGAGTTCGGTCCGGGCCCAGGAGCCGAGCGACCACAGGACGGGCCAGAGGGCGAGGCCGCGCTCGGTGAGGACGTACTCGTCGCGCGGGGGCGACTCCTGATAGCGCCGCCGTTCGAGGACGCCGATCTCGACGAGGGCCTGGAGGCGGGCGGCGAGGACGGCGCGGGGGGCGCCGAGGTGGGCGAGGAAGTCGCTGTAGCGCCGGACTCCGTAGAAGGCGTCGCGCACGAGGAGGAGGGTCCAGCGCTCGCCGACCACCTCGAGGGCGCGGGCGATGGAGCACTGCTGCTGGGCGTAGTCCTTGCCGAGGGCCATGGGATCCATCGTACCGAAGGGGGTTCATTGAACGAACCGAGCTGCTAGGTTGAGTTCGTTCATTGAACTGACCGAGCCGTCGACGGGTGGAGGACGCCCCGTGCCACGCCGAGCACCCTTGCCCCTGCCCCAGGCCCCCTCCCCCGCCCCGTCCCGGGAGGGGCGCCCGGGGGCCGTCCTCGCCGTGACGGCGACCGCGACCGCCGTCGCGCTGATGAACTACACGGCCCCGATGCCGACCCTGCCCGCCGTGGCGGCCGCCTTCGGAACGCCGCCCTCCGCCCAGGCCTGGCTGCTCAACGGCACCCCGCTCGGCCTCGCCGCCCTCCTCCTCCTGGCCGGCGGTCTGGCCGACGCGTACGGGCGGCGCCGGGTCTTCCTCCTCGGCACGCTCGCCCTCGGCCTCACCACCGCGCTCGGCGCACTCGCGGACTCCACGGCCACCTTCACGGCGGCCCGGATCGCCCAGGGCGCAGCGAGCGCGGCCGTCCTCGCGGGCAGCCTGGGCCTACTCGCCCACGCGTACCCGGCGGGCCGGGACCGGATCAGGGCGACGGGAATCTGGGGCGCGTCGGTGAGCGGCGGCATCGCCCTGGGCCCCCTCCTCGCGGGCGCGCTGAGCCTGGCGGACTGGCGGCTGGCGTACGGGGCGCTCGGGGCGGGGGCGCTGGTGACGGCGGGGGCGGGAGCGCGATGGCTGCCGGGCCCGGCGGCGGGAGCGCGGTGGCTGCCGGGGTCGACGACGGCCCGGGGCGGAACCGGGACGCCGGGCCCGGACATGGCCGGAACACCCCGCCCGGACGTCGGCGGAACACCCCGTCCGGACATGGCGGGGGCACTGACCCTCGGCCTGGCCCTGGCGGCCCTGCTCACGGCGCTCACCCTGGGCAGGGACAGCTGGCTGCGCCCCCGGGTGGGCCTCCTGCTCCTGGCGTCGGCCACCCTGACGGCCCTGTTCGCGGTGGTGGAGACCCGGCGGAGGAACCCCATGGTCGACCTGGCGCTGCTGCGGCGGCCCGCGTTCCTGGCGTCGACGCTGGGGGCGCTCTTCACGGGCCTGGCGGTGATCGGCCTGTTCAGCGTGGTCCCCGCACTGCTCCAGACCGGCACGGGGATGTCACCCCTGGGCACGGCCTGGCTGTTCCTCCTCTGGTCGGGAACGGCCTTCGTGGCGGCCCTCCAGACCCGCCGCCTGGCGACCCGGCTCTCGGCCGCGCACCAACTGACCCTGGGGTTCGTCCTGTCGGCGGCGGGCGTACTGACGTTCCTGGGGGCCCTGGAGAACCACGCGGGCGCGTGGCGCCTCCTCCCGGGCCTGCTGGTGGCGGGCACGGGCAGCGGCCTCCTGAACGCGGCGCTCCCCCGTCTCGCGGTCGACTCCGTGCCGCCGGAACGGGCGGCGATGGGCTCGGGCGCCAACAACACCGCCCGCTACATCGGCTCCTCGGCCGGAGTGGCCCTGACGCTCGCCCTGACGACGGCGGGCCCGGACGCGGCCCTGACGGCGTCGGCGGCGCTGGCCTTGACGGGGGCGGGGCTGACGCTCGTACTGGCGAGGAGACAGGGCCCCGGAAAGAGAGATCGACCACTCCCCCGGAAGGGATAGCGGGGCGAGGGGAAAGACCCCGCAGGTGAAGCGGAAGGAGGCGGCACGCCCTTTCCCGCCCGGGACACGACAAGCACGGCCGCACCAACTCTCCGGGGCGGTACAGCAGTACGGTGGGACGCATGCGCCCCGACACGCCTGCAGCCCACACCACCGAAGCCGAGCGCCTGCTGCGCACCGCCGCGCAGTACCCGGGCGACCGGGAGCCCCTCTGCCTCCGGGCGGCGGCCCACCTGGAGCTGGCGGGCGACCGCCCGGGCGCGACGGCCCTCTACGACGACCTCCTGTCGTCCGAGCCGGCGAACCCGCACCTGATCAGGGCGCTGAAAGCGGCGAACCTGTGGGAGTACGGGCACGAGGCCGAGGCCCGGGCGATCATCGAGGGGCTCCGGGGCGCCCGGCCGTCGGACGCGGCGCCGTGGGAGATCGCGGCGGAGACGCTGGAGGCCCACGACGAGCTGGAGGAGGCGGAGTCGACCCTGACGGAAGCGGCGAGACTCCTGCTGGTCTCACCGGACGACCTCCCCCACGCGACCCGCTCCCTGATCACGACCCGGCACCGGGTCCGCCGCATGCTGGCGCTGCCGCACGACGACTGGGACGCCCTGGCGGACCGGCTGCACACGGGGTCGGTCCCGCTGGACGAGCTCCACGACCCGAAGCGCCTCTGGTCCCTGGGCTCGGAGGACCCGGCGGAGCTCCAGGCCGAGATCGCCCGCCTCCGCTCGGAACTGGGCACCTACCGCACGGCCCTCTCCCGCCCCTTCCCGGTCGCGGTCCTCCACTGGCCGCAGCGGGAACTGGATGAGCTCCTCACGTCGTACCCGGAGCTGGAGACCGAGTACCCGACGTACGAGGCACACCTGACGGACATCGAGGCGTCCCTGCGCGAACTGGCGACCGCCGGCACCCCCAACCTGGGCATCGTCCGCGCCACGGTCCCCTCCTACGAGGCCTTCGCCGCCTCGGAATCCACCCACCCCTCGAACGCGGACCTCCTCCCCCAGTACGCCACCACCCTGGCCGCCCGAGGCCGAGCGACGGCCTGGCCGCCGGCGCGAGGGGTGGAGTGCTGGTGCGGGTCGGGAGAGACGTACGGGAAGTGTCACGGGGGCGGCACGACCTGAGTCGGCACTACTTCGTCGTCAGCCCCCAGTCTCGCGCCTGGGGGGATCCGTCCCATCCGCCCTCGTCCCGCCAGACCGAGGTGATCCCCTGCTCTTCCAGGTACGGGGCGTACACGCCGATCTCTTCTGAGAAGAGGCCTACGAGGAAGGGTCTCGGCCGCCGCTGGTAGAGGAAGTGGCGGTACTCGTAGAGCTGCCCAAGTGCTTCACGGACCGCTATCGTCGCGTTTCCATTGCGAACGATCTTCGCTTCGACAATCCACTCGGGGTCTCGCCCTCCCACGGCCTCTTCCCGCCTGAGAACCAAGTCCCTGGGGTGCTGCCCCAGCGTGACCGGAACGTATCCACGCTTCACGACGTGAAGACCGAAGTCCTTGACGAGATCCTCGTGGGTTCGCTGTTTGATCTGCTGCCGAGCGCTGATCTGCACCTTGTACTCACCGCTGTCCTTCGGATGGAAGTCAGCGAGCGGGTCGAAGTCAGCCGGTGACACGGCGGCGCGCGGAGCGTGGCCGCTGAGCTCGTAGGCCCATGGGATCGCGTCCACGTCATTGCTCATCCACCACACGCGGTCAAATTCCTCGGCCCTCCTCAGGGCTTCGACGCCCACGTAGAGGTCTCCCAACAGCATGGCATCGCTCGGAAGCGCGGCGGTGTCGTACACCTTCGCGATCACGCTGGCCGCCTCGTACGCCTTCGGGCGAGCCGCCTTGTCCCTGAGCTGCGGCTCGTCCACCCAATCAAGGCATTCTTGCCGTCGCACGGCTCGGCGAAGTCGCGCCGCGTGATGACGGAGGTGGTCCTCTCGGGTGCGACCTCTACCCAAGCGCTCTTCCAGCCAGGTGATCCCCTGTTGCAAGGTCAGCGTCACGTTCTTCAGGTCAGCGCTGAAGATGTAGGCGAGGTACAGGCCCTTCTTGGGATCCCGCATCCCCCGCTCGTCGAAGACACCGATCCACGGCGTCGCGGCCGGAGTGGTCTGTCCCCCGTGTCCCTCGGCTTTAAAGCCCGGTGGGAGGGTGAGGTCGGTGCGGTTCGCGACCCCCCGCAGTATCTGCTGTCCCTTTACCTCACGCGTCGAACCAGCCGTGCGGTCGTACGTGCTCGCGACTTCGCCGAGCAAATCTCGCATCCCCATGCGAGGAATCTAGATCACGGCGCTTTGTAAGGGACACGGGCTTCCGCTACCTCGTCACCTCGCCCCGGCTTCTCACAACCCGACGTCAAAGCGTGCTTGGGCCGCGTCCAGGACATCGTCTGCGTCGTATCCGTGGGCGTCCACCCAGTACAAAAGATCCGCGATCACTTCGATCACCGCCTCCTTCGCCATGGTGGCGGCCAGTCGGCTCGCGTTGACCGCCCGAGGAGGACTGACGACGCCGTAGAGGGAGAGCATGGATTCCGCCCGTGCGACGCGCGGGCTGCCGCTGTGCCCATGAGGTGTCGTGAGATCGGTAGCGATCTCGCACCACATGCCATTGTGATCCGGTCGAACCAGGACGCCCCAACGGTCCGCGATCCTGTCCACCAGTGCCAGACCCATGTCTGTCTCAACGTCGGACAAGGGGGCGGCGGGAGATGGTGCCATTCGGTCTCCGGCGTACTTCACCTCGATCCGCACATGAATGCCGTTCATCGACAGGCGAAGCGATGTCAGGGTGCCCACCCCTACGTGTCGGATCACCAGAGAGACGAGTTCGCTCACGCAGAGTTGAACCGCCTCGCTCTGTCGCGACAGCCCCCAGAACTTCATGTGGAGACGCAGCACACGCCGGAGCGCGGCAACCTCTCGTGGTTCCGCCGGGAACGACAGCTCCCACGGTTCACGCACCATGCAACCCTCTTCGCTCATGCCGCCACCTCCCCCAGCTCGGCCCAGACCTGCTTGCCCCAGCGGTACAGCTCCGTGCCCCAGCGTTCCGTGAGCGCGTCGACGAGGAGTAGGCCTCGGCCTCGCGGCTGGTCGGCAGTGACGTCTGTCCTCGGGGTGGGAACGGTCTTGGAGCGGTCGACCACACCCAAGCGGATCACGTTCGTGGAGGGTCTGGAGACGATCACGCGAATCGACGGGAGCCGGCCGTGGTCGACCGCGTTGGAGACCAGTTCCGTGATGACGAGGGTGGCGTCCTCGGTCAAGGGCTCCAAACCCCAGACGGCCAGGGCCGTACGGACCAGGCGGCGGGCGACGGCGGCGCTCCGCGGCTCGCGCGGGAGGGTCTGGGAGTAGGCGGGGTGCCCCGTGGGGCGGGAGGCCGCGGGCTCGTTCGTCGGGTACTCGGCCGGAGGTGTCGCCCTCTCGCCCGCACGCGGGTCTGGGGCGGCGCTCGCTTGAAGGCGCGGAGATCGGGAGGCTCGGGATTCCGTTCGCCGCCCCGGTGCCTCCGGTACCGCCGGAGACAGGGCTGACACGCTCCACCCCTCCTCGTCACCCGCGTGGCTGAAAGTCGCCAACTGCCCTCCCGTCGTCGCTGATCGGTGGTTTCTTGTTCTCTCAGCGAACCGTGATTCGCGGCGGGCGGACATCCCCGTCCCGGCTTCGACGCCGTCAAACCCGTCAAAGATTGTTCTCTTGTGAACAGGGGCGCAGCATGGCGCGCAGGAACGATGGACTGGCCGCGGTGATCGCGGAGACGGGCTGGTCGCAGCCGGCGTTGGCCGCCGCCGTGGTGCGCGTGGCGGCGGAGGCCGGGGCCGACGAACTCCTCACCGTCACGCGCTCGCACATCGCCATGTGGATCTCCGGCACCCGACCCCGGGGGCGGGCGGGCGACATCCTGCGTGAAACCCTGTCGCGACGGCTGAAGCGCCCTGTGACACTCGCGGAGATCGGCCTCGTGGGGAAGGTCCCGGACGCGGTCGCCGGTTCCGAGTGGGACACGGACACTCTGACGACTCTGGTCGATCTGGGGAGAGACAGCATGGACCGCGAACGCCGCCGACTCCTCGCCGGTGCCGCCTACTCCGTCGGAGGGCTCGCCCTCCCCGGGGAGCCGTGGTGGGACGAAGCCCCGGAGCGGGCGCGGTCCCGTGTGGCAGGCCCGAGCCGCAGGGTCGGCGAGACCGAGGTGCGGGCCGTTCGCGAGATGACGGAGTTCTTCTCCCGACGCGACCAGCGGCATGGAGGCGTCGACGGCCGGACCGCGCTCCACCAGTACATCGTCGATGACGTCGCCAAGTACGTCGGCGGGGTCTTCAGCAGCGAGGAGGCGCGCCGTTCGCTGTACTCGGCCGCCGCCGAAGCGGTGTACGTGGCCGGGTGGATGGGCTTCGACGCCTCCCGGCACGAGGCCGCCCGACGCCACTTCACCCTCGCCCTCAAGCTGGCCGCCGAGGCCGACGACGCCCCCCCTCGCCGGGCACGTCCTGCGGGCGATGGCGCACCAGGCCATGGACCTGGGACACACCAGGGCCGCACTGGACCTCGCCACCGCCTCCGTCGAGCGCGAGAGGTACGCCCGCGCCGCCCCGCGCGAAAGGGCTCTGATCGGCATCGTACGAGCGCGGGCCCTGGCCCTGGACGGCCGGCGGAGCAGTGCCGTCGCCGCGATCCGCCAGGCCGAGGCCGACCTCGACCGGGCCTCGACCGACGGTGACGAGCCCAAGCGGGTCTGGTTCTTCCAGGAGGCGTCCCTGGCACACGAAACGGCCCGCACCCTGTGGGCCCTGGGCGACCTCGACGGCGCCCTGCACCACTTCCGCGACAGCGTGCGTCGACGCGAGGCCGGATCCTTCAGCAGGACCCACGCCGTCACCCTCGGCTACATGGGCACGGTCCAAGCCGGACAGGGCAACGTCGACGCCGCTTGCCGGACTTGGTCCCGCGCCTTGGACGCCATGGACGGTGTCCAGTCCGGCCGGGCGCGGGAGGCGGCCGTCACCATGCGCACGGTGCTTTCCCCGTTCCGCCACCGTGGCATCCCCTCCGCCTCCGAGGTGGACGCGCGGGCCCGCGTCGTACTCCAGCGAGTAGTCTGACGCCGCCAGAAGGAAGAAGGGCCAGTCGTGGCAACAGAGTTCATCGAGGTACCGGTCATCGCCGACGTCGTCGGGGGCCACACCGGGAAGCTCGACGACTTCAAGGGCGGGGTGGAGTCGATCATCCGTCTGCGGCCGGAGTTCCCCGCCGAGACGCTGCGGGGCATCGAGGAGTTCTCCCACCTCCAGGTCACCTGGTTCTTCAACCTCGGCTCCCCGGACGACGTCGCCCTCCACGCGCGCAGCCCCCGCGACAACCCCGCCTGGCCGGCGACCGGGACCTTCGTGCACCACAACCACCGGCGTCCGGCCCGGCTCGCGACCTCTTTCCCGAGGCTGCTCAGGGTCGACGGGCTCGATCTGCACGTCACGGACCTCGACGCCGACGAGGGGACCCAGATCATCGATCTCGTGGCCGTGTTCCAGGAGATGCTGCCCCGGGGGCCCGTCACCCAGCCGGCGTGGCCGGGCGAGATGCTGGCGGACTACTGGCGGGACGCCTCCGAACGCTGAGGCCCGCGGGTGCGCGGCTCCCCTTGGCGGGGCCCCGGCAGGAGCCTGGGCGGGGCCTTGACCGGGCCGGATTCGTCCCCCCGTACCCTCGTACGGGACGACCCGTCGACCCGAAAGGCCCCGCCATGCCCCGCATCCCCTCCCCCCTCACCGCCGCCGCCGGGCTCGTCGGCGGGTACGCCGTCGCGCGGTGGACCAAGAAGCGGCCGCTCGGTGGGGCCGTGCTCGCCGTGGCCGGTGGGGTGGCCGCCCGGGAGTGGCAGCGGGTCGGCGGGGCGAAGGCCTCCGTGGGGCTGACGTCCGCCTACGTCGCCGCGTTCGCCGGGTCGCACCCGCTCGCGAAGAAGATCGGCGCCTGGCCCGCCGTGTTCTCCGTCGCCGGGGCCGTCGCCGCCGCCTCCTGGGCCGTCACCCGCGACAAGGGCTGAGGCACCCGGGGCAAGGGCCGAGGCACCCGCGCCCCTGCCGTCACCCGCGACAAGGGCTGAGCCCACACAGCGGGGGGGCTCAGCCCCCCAACCCGTGGCTCACCGTATAGATCAGCAAGCCCGCCAACGCTCCCACCACCGTCCCGTTGATCCGGATGAACTGCAGGTCGCGGCCGATGTTCGCCTCGATCTTCCTCGACGTCTGGGTGGCGTCCCAGCTCGCGACCGTGTCCGTGATCAGGGACGTGATCTCGGCGCGGTAGGTGGTGACGAGGTACGCCGCCGCGTCCTCCGCCCAGCCGTCGACCTTCGCCTGGAGGCGGGCGTCCGAGGAGAGGCGCCGGCCCAGGGAGATCAGGGAGGCGCGGGCGCGCAGCCGGAGCTGGCTGTGGTCGTCCTCCGCCGCCGCGATGATCAGGGAGCGGACCGACGACCAGGCCGAGGCGATGACGTCCTGGACCTCCGGGCGGGCAAGCAGGTCGGACTTCAGGCGCTCGACGCGGACCCGGGTGTCCGTGTCCGACTGGAGCTCGACCGCGAAGTCCGCCAGGAAGCGGTCGATCGCCCCGCGCGCCGGGTGCCCCGGCATGTCCCGCATCTCCGTGACGAAGCGGAGCAGTTCCTTGTAGACGCGCTCGCCGATCCGCTTGTCCACGAAGCGGGGCGTCCAGCCCGGCGCCCCGCCCTGGACCGCGTCCATCACCGCCCCGCCGTGGGTGACCAGCCAGTCGTGGGCGCGGGAGCAGATCAGGTCCACCGCCCGGCGGTGCGCCCCGTCGTCCACCACCTTCTCCAGCGTCTTGCCCAGGGGCGGCGCGATCTCCACCGCCTCCGCCCGCCGGGTGATCGCCTCCCCCACCACCGCCTGCACGTCCGAGTCCCGCAGCACCGTCAGCGCGCCCCGCAGGGCCGTGGACAGCTCCGCGACCACCCGGTCGGCGTGCGCCGGTTCCGCCAGCCAGGCGCCCAGGCGGCGGCCGACGCCCAGGGCGCTCAGCCTGCCCCGTACGACGTCGGCGGAGAGGAAGTTCTCGCCGACGAAGGTGCCCAGCGACGTGCCCAGCTGGTCCTTCTTCTTCGGGATGATCGCCGTGTGCGGGATCGGCAGCCCCAGCGGGTGCCGGAAGAGGGCCGTCACCGCGAACCAGTCCGCGAGCGCGCCCACCATCCCCGCCTCCGCCGCCGCCGCGACGTAGCCGGCCCAGGCCCCCGCCCCGGAGTTCCGCGCCCACGTCGCGAGCGCGTAGACCACCGCCACGAGGAGCAGCAGGGACGTCGCCAGCGCCTTCATGCGCCGGACGCCCCTGCTCTTCTCCTCGTCCGCGGCCGTGTACGAGAAACCCACCATGCGTCGACCTCCTACCTCAGGGACTCCCGGCGCTCCTCCCGAGTTCCCCCGTACATCTTCGCGATCACCGCCTCGATGTCCGGTTCCCGCACCGAGAGGTCGACCAGCGGATGCGCGGCGGCCACCGCGGCGACCAGCGGGGCCGCCGAATCCGCCGCCGGGAAGGCGAGCCACTGCCGGGGTCCCTCGGCCCGTACGAAGCGGGCCCCCGGCACCTCGATCGGGGGCAGCTCGCGCTCCAGGTCCACCACCAGGAGCCGTTCGCTCTCCCCCACCCCGTGCAGGCCCGCCAGTTCGCCGTCGTACATCAGACGCCCGTGGTCGATGACCATCACCCGGGAGCAGAGCTGCTCGATGTCGGTCAGGTCGTGGGTGGTCAGGAGGACCGTCGTGCCCCGCTCCCCGTTCAGGTCCTTCAGGAACTCCCGCACCTTCGCCTTCGAGACCACGTCCAGGCCGATCGTCGGCTCGTCCAGGTACAGCACCTCCGGGTCGTGCAGGAGGGCCGCCGCGATGTCGCCGCGCATCCGCTGGCCGAGCGAGAGCTGCCGCACCGGCACGTCGAGGAGGTCCCCCAGGTCCAGGAGGTTTACGTAGCGGTCCAGGTTCTCGCGGTAGCGGGCGTCCGGGATGCGGTACATGCGGTGCATCAGCCGGTACGAGTCCTTCAGCGGCAGGTCCCACCAGAGCGTGGTCCGCTGCCCGAAGACCACTCCTATCCGCCGGGCCAGGCGGGTGCGCTCGCGGGACGGGTCGATGCCCGCGACCCGCAGCCGGCCGCCGCTGGGGGTGAGGATGCCGGTCAGCATCTTGATGGTGGTGGACTTCCCGGCCCCGTTGGGGCCGATGTAGCCGACCATCTCGCCGCGCTCCACCCCGAACGAGATCCCGTCGACCGCCCGGACCTCCCGTTTCTCGCGGCGGATCAGGCCCGCCCTGCGGCGGACCGTGAAGGTCTTCTCCAGCCCGTCCAGGTGGATGAAGGGTTCGGTGGACGACATCCCGGAGTCCTCAGCTTCCCGTCGATCGGTACGAGCGGATCCCCGCCCGCCAGGCGAGGCCCGCGACCCCGCAGCAGACGAGCGCCACGAGGGGCGACGCGAACGCCGCCCAGTCCGGCACCCCCGCCGGGGCCGGCCGGCCGAGCACGTACAGGGCGGGCAGCCAGCTCACGAACGCCAGCGGCACCACGTACACCACGCCCCGGACCAGCTCCTGCGCGAAGATCGTCGGCGGGTACTGGAGGAGGGTGTTCCCGCCGTACGTGAAGGCGTTCGTGACCTCGGCCGCGTCCTGGAGCCAGAAGAGCGCGGACGCACCGGTCACCATCACCGCGCCGAAGATCACCGCCCCGCAGACCACCGTCACCGGCAGCAGCACGGCCTTCACCGGCGTCCAGTCCACGTCGAGCAGGAACAGGCTCCAGACCAGGACGAGCAGCGCCTGCACGACCCGGCCGAAGCGGCGCAGCGCGAACTTGTCCGCCGCGACCTGGGCGAGCAGCGGCGCCGGGCGCATCAGGAAGGTGTCGAGCGAGCCGTCCCTGACCCGCCTCCCCATCCGCTGGAGCGAACCCATCGTCAGGTCCGCGATCCCGAAGGCGGTGCCGGCCGTCCCGTACAGGAAGGCGACCTCCGCGAAGGAGAAGCCGCCGAGCCCCTTCACCTGGCCGAACATCAGGAGGATGACGACGAAGTCGAAGAAGGTGACGCAGAAGCTGTTGAAGAGGGTCAGGGCGAAGGAGACGCGGTACGCCATCGTGGAGCGGATCCACATGGCCGCGACCATCCGGTAGGTGCGGAGGGAGTCACCGAGGACGCCGTACGCAGGAGAGTCGCCCGTACGGGAGCCGTCCGTACGGGAGTCGTCCGTACGGGAGGGGCCGTCCGGACGGGGCGGGTCGTCCCCCGCGACCGGCGTCGTGGTCGTCGTCTCAGCCACCCTGCACCACCACCTTCCGCGTCGCCAGCGCCTGCGCCGCCCGGCCCGCGGCGAGCAGCACCAGGGCCCAGCAGGCCTGGAAGGCGTACGCCCCCGCGAGCTCCCGGCCCTCGTACCGTCCCAGGTAGACGTCGGCCGGGACCTGGAGGAGGGAGGCCCAGGGCAGCATCCGGGCGACCTCCCCCAGGGTGCCCGGGAAGACGTTCAGCGGGAGCAGCATCCCCGAGAAGAACAGACCGGCCAGCCAGGCCACCTGCATCACCCCCTGGCCGTCGAGCAGCCAGAACGCGCTCATCGCCACCAGGTACCAGAGCGCGAAGCCGACCACCGAGCCCAGTGCCACCGCGAGCAGGAACGCCGCCCAGCCGCCGGGCCCGGACGGCAGCGTGAAGCCGAAGACGAGCGCGCCGATCAGCATCGGGGCGACGCCCCGGCCGAGGAGCTGGAAGGCGGCCCGGCCGGCGTTGGCCGAGAACCACCAGGCCTGGAGGTCGGCGGGCCGGTAGAGGTCGACGGCGATGTCCCCGGTCCTGATCCGCTCGATCAGCTCCTCCTCGAAGCCGCCGCCCATCAGGCCGCAGACGGTGAGCAGGGCCTGCCCGATCCACACGTAGGCGAGGGCGTCGTCCACGGAGTAGCCGCCGAGGTGGGGCCGTTCGTCCCAGAGGGCGATGTACGTGGAGGAGAGGACGAGGCCGAAGACGCTGTTGGTGAAGACGCCCGCCGCCGTGGCCACCCGGTAGGTGGCGTAGCGCCGGAACCCTCCCGCGGCCACCGTCGCGTACAGCCGCAGCATGGAGCTCCCTTTCCGGGAAGGGGTGGACGGAGGCGAAGCGCACGACCCTAGTGGGAGGAGCGGGTCCGCCGCGACCCGTTTTCCCGTCGTGCTCGGGGCGCGTCGCCGCGTTGCCTCCGTTCCCTTCGAGTCGTTTTCATGACTTTTGAAGCATTACGGGCAATATGTGATGCCATGTCCCTCTCCTCGTCCCCTTCTTCCGGTACGGGCTCCGGCGCGGACTCCGGCGCCAGCGGCCCGAACGGCACCCCCCGGACGTCCCGCCCGGGCTGGGAGCCGAGGGATCCCACCCTGGCCCCGGCCGGACGGGTGACCGCGCCCGCACCCCGCCACCGCCGCCGGGGCCCCTTCCGGCGCTTCCTCCGCCACCTCCTCGGCACCCTGCTCCTGGGCACGCTGCTGCTCGCCGGCGCCTTCGCCGCCGGCTACCTCCTGGTGGAGATCCCGCCCGCCAACGCCACCGCCACCGCCCAGTCCAACGTCTACCTCTACCGGGACGGCACCCCCCTCGCCCGCGACGGCGAGGTCAACCGCGAGAGCGTCCGGCTCGACCGGATCCCGCTCGCCCTCCAGCGCGCCGTCCTCGCCGCCGAGGAACGCGACTTCGCCACCTCCCGCGCCGTCGACCCCAAGGCCATGGTCCGCGCCGCCTGGCACACCGTCACCGGCAAGGGCCGCCAGTCCGGCTCCACCATCACCCAGCAGTACGTCAAGAACTACTACCTGGGCCAGGAGCAGACCCTCAGCCGCAAGGCCAGGGAGTTCTTCATCGCGATCCGGCTCGGCCGCGAGAAGAGCAAGCAGGACATCCTCCAGGGCTACCTCAACACCAGCTACTTCGGACGCAACGCCTACGGCGTGCAGGCCGCCGCCCGCGCCTACTACGGCAAGGACGTCGAACGCCTCGACACCGCCGAGGGCGCCTACCTCGCCTCCCTCCTCAAGGCCCCCAGCGCCTACGACGTCACCGCCCACCCCCGAAACCGGGCCAAGGCCGTCGCCCGCTGGCACTACGTCCTCGACGGCATGGTCACCGAGGGCTGGCTGAGCCGGGCCGACCGCGCCGCCCTCCGCTTCCCCGACCCGCAGACCGCACGCGCCGTCAGCGCCCTGTCCGGGCAGCGCGGTTACGTCGTCCAGGCCGTCGAGGAGTACCTGACCAGCCGCGGCATCGTCGACGAGAAGACCCTCGCCGGCGGCGGCTTCCGCATCACCACCACCCTGGAACCCGCCAAGCAGGAGGCCCTGACCGAGGCCGTCGAGGACCGGGTCGTCTCCCGCCTCGACCCCGACCGCAACCCCGCCGACCGCTTCGTGCGCGTCGGGGCGGCGGCCGTCGACCCGGCGAACGGCCGGGTCCTCGCGCTGTACGGCGGGATCGACTACACCCGCCAGTACGTCAACAACGCCACCCGCCGCGACTACCAGGTCGGCTCCACCTTCAAGCCCTTCGTCCTCACCGCCGCCGTCCAGAACGGCGCCCGCACCCAGCAGGGCCGCCCCATCACCCCCTCCACGCTGTACGACGGGACCAACCGGCGCCCGGTGGAGGGCTGGAACGGCGGCCCGTACGACCCGGCCAACGAGGACGACACGAGCTACGGCGTGATCCCCGTCGGCACCGCCACCGACCTGTCCGTGAACGCCGTCTACGCCCAGATGGCCGTCGACGTCGGCCCCGCCCGCGTACGCCGGACCGCGATCTCCCTCGGCCTGCCCGGCTCCACCCCCGACCTCACCGCCTCCCCCTCCATCGCGCTCGGCGCCGCCACCGCCAGCGTCCTCGACATGGCCACCGCGTACGCCACCCTCGCCGCCCACGGCAGACTCGGCGCGTACACCCTGGTGGAAGGCGTCACCCGGGGCGGCGAGCAGCTGGCGCTGCCCGCCCTCCGCCCCCGCCAGGCGGTGAGCCGGGAGGCCGCCGACACCACCACCTCGGTCCTCAGGGGCGTCGTCGAGGCGGGCACGGGAACGGCCGCGCAGACCGCCGGACGCCCGGCGGCGGGCAAGACGGGCACGGCGGAGGACGACAAGGCCGCCTGGTTCGCGGGCTACACCCCGGAACTCGCCACCGTCGTCGCCCTGATGGGCCAGGACCCCGAGACGGGACACCAGGAACCGCTCTACGGGGCGCTCGGCGCGGAACGGGTCGCCGGGGGCGGGGCACCCGCCGAGATCTGGGGCCGGTTCACCCGCGAGGCCCTGGCCGGGACGCCCCCGCGCGCGTTCGACCTCCGGCCGATGCCGGGGACCGAGGCCGGGGAGCCGTCGTCCGCGACGCCGGCACCGACGCCCGCACCGACCTCGGTACTGGCGCCGGCGCCGGACGGCACGGAGGAGTACACGACCGGGGAGGCGGGCCCGGAGGCGGCCCCGGCCCCACCACCGGCACCGGGCCGCGGCACCGGCCCGGACGCCCCCGGACGGGAGACCGGCCCCCGTACCGCCGAACGGGGCACGCTCGCCCACCGGCCGGACGGTCAGTGACCCGAGGTCGCCTTCAGACCCACCACGGCCACCAGCAGCAGACAGACGAAGAAGATGCGGGCGGCGGTCGCCGGCTCCCCCAGCACCACCATGCCGAACACCGCCGCACCGGCCGCGCCGATGCCGACCCACACGCCGTACGCCGTACCGATCGGCAGCGTCCTGGCCGCCTGCGAAAGCAGCAGCATGGAGACGACGATCCCGGCACCGGTGAACACGCTCGGCCACAGACGGGTGAAGCCCTCGGTGTACTTCATCCCGATCGACCAGGCGACTTCCAGCAGACCCGCGACGACGAGAAGGACCCAGGCCATGACGACACCTCCGTGAGACGGAACAACAGGGGTGCGTCGTCTTGTCGTGTGCCCGGTACGGCGCGTCTCGTCGGGGTCCCTCCAGGCTAGCAAAAGAAGGACGGAGGCCCCGGTGACCATGGTCACCGGGGCCTCACAGGGTTCGCACGCCTACAGATAGAGCCCGGTCGAGTCCGACGTCCCCTGGAACCGGTCCGCCGCCACCGCGTGCAGGTCGCGCTCCCGCATCAGGACGTACGCGACGCCCCGCACCTCGACCTCGGCGCGGTCCTCAGGGTCGTACAGGACCCGGTCGCCGGTCTCGACCGTACGCACGTTCTGGCCGATCGCGACCACCTCGGCCCAGGCGAGGCGACGGCCGACGGCGGCGGTCGCCGGGATCAGGATGCCGCCGCCGGAGCGCCGCTCCCCCTCCGGGGAGTCGGTACGGACCAGGACCCGGTCGTGGAGCATCCGGATGGGCAGCTTGTCGTGGGTGTTCTCGCTCACGGGGTGAACCTACCCGGCCGGGCGTGTCGCCCGCGCACGGGAGCCGCACGACGGGCCGGGCCCGCCCGCAACGGTCGCGCCCGGAGCCGTCACTTCCCGGCCTTGCGCCCCGCCGTGGCGATCAGCCCGACGACCGCGACGACCGCGAGCGCCGCCGGCACCACGCGCTCCAGACGGGGCGAGCCGTCCGCGTGGGTGAAACGGGCCTTCACGTCCGAGACGACCCGGTTGACGGCGACGAAGGCGCGCCCGGCGGTCTGGTCGACCGTCGAGGCCACCCTCGCCTTCGCGTCCCCGATGATCGTCTTCGGGTGCACTCGAATGCCGATCTCGTCGAGAGTGACGGCGAGCTGCTCGCGCCGGCGGACGATGTCCGCCTCGATCTGCGCAGGGGTCCTGGCGTCCGACACCGCACTGCCTCCGTAGTCGTGATCGCCGTGATCGTCGTGATCCGGTCGTTGGTGGACAGTCTGTCAGCTCCGCCGCCGAAGGGTCGCCCCACACCCCCATTAGGCTCTGGACGCGTACGCGAACGTTTCCCGAGGAGAGCCATGAGCGAGCGACTGCAGCCCGGCGACACCGCCCCCGCCTTCACCCTGCCCGACGCGGACGGCAACGAGGTCTCCCTCGCGGACCACCGGGGCCGCAAGGTCATCGTCTACTTCTACCCCGCCGCCCTCACCCCCGGCTGCACCAAGCAGGCCTGCGACTTCACCGACAACCTGGAACTGCTCGCGGGCGCCGGGTACGACGTCATCGGCGTCTCCCCGGACAAGCCGGAGAAGCTGGCCAGGTTCCGCGAGAAGGAGGCCCTCGAGGTCACCCTGGTCGGCGACCCGGAGAAGAAGGTCCTGGAGGCGTACGGCGCCTTCGGCGAGAAGAAGCTGTACGGCAAGACGGTGACCGGCGTGATCCGCTCCACCGTGGTCGTCGACGAGGAGGGCAAGGTCGAACGCGCCCTCTACAACGTGAAGGCCACCGGCCACGTCGCCAAGATCATCCGGGACCTGGGCGTCGAGGCCTGACACCCCCCTGAGGTGTGACGGGGATCGCACTTGCGGCCGATCCCCGTTTGCGAACGCCACGACCGCGCAGAAGAGCCTCTTGTGTGTTTCCCACAGAGAGGACCGACGGTCATGCCGGCCACCGACAACGCACCCACGGCCGACCCCGAGGCCCTGAGACGCCACCCCCGGCTCTTCAGGGCGGTCAGCCGGCGCAAACAGCCCAGGCTGCGGCGGACCGACATCACGGTGACGGACGAGGCGGCGGTCAGGCGGGCCGTGAAGGCGGCCTCGCTCGGCAACGCCATGGAGTGGTTCGACTTCGGCATCTACGCCTACCTCGCCGTCACCCTCGGACACGTCTTCTTCCCGTCCGGGAACGACACGGTCCAGCTCCTGTCGTCGTTCGCGACGTTCGCGGTCGCCTTCCTGGTCCGCCCGCTCGGCGGCATGTTCTTCGGCCCGATGGGCGACCGGATCGGCCGCAAGAAGGTCCTCGCGCTGACGATGATCCTGATGGCGGTCGGCACCTTCGCGATCGGCCTGATCCCGTCGTACGCCTCCATCGGCTTCTGGGCGCCGGTCCTCCTGATCACCTTCCGGATGCTCCAGGGCTTCTCGACGGGCGGCGAGTACGGCGGGGCCTCGACCTTCATCGCCGAGTACGCGCCCGACCGGCGCCGCGGCTACTTCGGCAGCTTCCTGGAGTTCGGCACCCTGGCGGGGTACGTCGGCGCGGCCGGTCTGGTGACGGCGCTCACCGCGTGGCTCGGCTCCGACACGATGGAGGCGTGGGGCTGGCGCGTGCCGTTCCTGGTGGCGGGGCCGCTGGGCCTGGTCGGCCTCTACCTGCGGATGCGGCTGGACGAGACGCCGGCCTTCCAGCGCCTGGAGTCCGACGCGGCGCACCCGTCGGAGGCGGCGGACGCGGTGGAGACCACGACCAAGGGCGACCTGGCGAAGATCTTCCGGCAGCAGTGGCCGATGCTGGTGCTGTGCGTGGCGCTGGTGGGCGCGTACAACATCACCGACTACATGGTCCTCTCCTACATGCCGACGTACCTCTCGGACGAGCTCGGCTACAGCGAGACGCACGGCCTGCTGATCCTGCTCCTGGTCATGGTCCTGCTCATGCTGGTCATCACCCGGGTCGGCAAGCTGAACGACCGCTTCGGCCGCAAGCCGGTCCTGATGGCGGGCATGCTCGGCTTCCTCTTCCTCTCCCTGCCGGCGTTCCTGCTGATCGGTCGGGGCGGGATCTCGGCGATCACGGCGGGCATGCTGATGCTCGGCCTGTCGCTGGTCTGCATGCTCGGCACGATGTCGGCGGCGCTCCCGGCCCTCTTCCCGACGGACGTCCGCTACGGGTCCCTGTCGGTGGGCTACAACCTCTCCACGTCCCTCTTCGGCGGCACGACCCCCCTCGTGATCACGGCCCTGATCGGCGCGACCGGCAACAACCTGATGCCGGCGTACTACGCGATGGGCGCGGCCCTCGTCGGCGTCGTCGCCGTCGCCTGCATGAAGGAAACGGCCCGACAGCCCCTGGAGGGCTCGCCCCCGTCGGTGGAGACCCACGAGGAGGCGGCGGAAATGGTGATGGCCCGGGCCCCGGAACCGAAGTTCTGACCCTGCTCTCCACATGGACGGCCCGCACCGGTCACTTCCGGCGCGGGCCGTTCGCCTTTCCCGCCGGTCGCGACATTCGTACGCGATATGACGTGACCGTCCGATATTCGGCTCGTTACTCCGTACGAGAGCCGTACAAGGAGGGGGCCGGGTGGGGACGAGCGCGTACACGAGGGAACGGCTGGGCGCTGTTGTGGCGGAGTCGAAGGGATGGGCCGACCTGATGCGGCGGCTCGGCGTCGCCGAGAGTGGCGGGCGGCGCCGGACACTGCAGGCGAAGGTCGCCGAGTACGGCATCGACACCGGCCACTTCAAGCAGCGCAGTCCATGGCGCAAGTACACGGACGATGCCATCGCCGAAGCCGTCGCCGCTTCGGCGACGCTGCGCGAAGTCGTGCAGAAGCTCGGGGTGCCACCGGCGACCGGGACCCTCTCGCACATCCGCCGCCGTATCGCGGCGGCCGGAATTGACGTCAGCCATTTTCCGGGGCTGAACCGCTCGACCACGGATCTGCCGTTCACCACGGACGAGCTCCGGACGGCGGCGGCGTCCGCTCGCAGCGTCAGAGAGACGGCCCGCCTGCTGGGCGTGGCCGACGACAGCCGGTCCCGTGCCGCGCTCAGGCACATGCTGCGCGAGCGGGGCGTCGACATCGCCCACTTCACCTACAGGCGCGCCCATGTGCCCGAGGAGGACTTGCGGGCAGCGGTGGCCGGGGCCAGCAGCTTCGCCGACGTGATGCGGACCCTCGGGCTCACGGTGAACGACCAGAACCACCGGCGGGTCAGGCGGTGGGCGGCCGGGCTCGCCCTCGACACCTCGCACTTCAAGCGGCGGACGTGGGGCACGGTGCGGGCCACCGCTCCCAGAAGCATCGCGGACACGGTCTTCCGGGTCCGCCCCGAGGGGTCGTCACGGGAGAACCGGGACCGGCTGCACCGGGCCCTCGCCGAGGTGGGCGTTCCGTACCGCTGTGCCAGGTGTGGGAACGGCGGCGAGTGGCTGGACGAGCCCCTCACTCTCCAGATCGACCACATCAATGGGGACTGGCTCGACAACCGGCAGGAGAACCTTCGTTATCTTTGCCCCAACTGCCACTCGATGACTGGGACCTGGTGCCGGGGGAAGCGTCGAAGCACCCCGCGGACGGACACCGTGTGACCGCTACCATGGCTGTGTACGCGGCCGTGGCGAAATTGGCAGTACGCGCGGGCCTTAGGAGCCCGTGGGAGAAATCCCGTGAGGGTTCGAGTCCCTCCGGCCGCACCAGAACGGCCTGCACGTCGAGCAACCGACGCGCAGGCCGTTTCCCGTTCCGGGCTCAGCCCAACAGCTCCCGTACCACCGGTACCAGCGCCCGGAACGCCTTGCCGCGGTGGCTGATCGCGTTCTTCTGCGCCGGGGTCAGTTCCGCGCAGGTGACGTCGTGGCCCTCCGGCTGGAGGATCGGGTCGTAGCCGAAGCCGTTGGTGCCGGTGGGGGCGTGGCGGAGGGTGCCCGGCATGGTGCCTTCCACGACGCGTTCCGTGCCGTCCGGGAGGGCCAGGGCGGCGGCGCAGGCGAAATAGGCGCCGCGGTGTTCGTCCGCGATGTCGGAGAGCTGGGCCAGGAGCAGGTCCAGATTGGCGCGGTCGTTTCCGTGGGTACCGGACCAGCGGGCGGAGAAGATGCCGGGGGCGCCGTTGAGGACGTCGACGCAGAGGCCCGAGTCGTCGGCGACGGCGGGCAGGCCGGTGGCCCGCGCGAGGGCGTGTGCCTTGAGGAGGGCGTTCTCGGCGAAGGTGACGCCGGTCTCCTTGACGTCGGGCACCTCCGGGTACGCGTCCGCGCCGACGAGTTCGAGGTCGAGGCCCGCGTCGGCGAGGATCGCGTGGAGTTCGGTGATCTTGCCCGCGTTGCGGGTGGCGAGGATCAGACGGGTCATGGGGTCGATTATCCCGGGCCCGTCGGCCCGGTCGGTCAGCCCGGGGTGCAGACCTTCGTGACCTCGCTCGCCGCGTCTGTGACCGGCGTGATGTCCGGGGTGGTGTCGCCGTTCTTCACGGCCGTGCGGACGGTCTCGACGCCCTTGGTGAGGTCGTCGACGGCCTTGGAGAGGTCCGCGTTGTCGGTGGTGTCCTTGAGGTTGCCCAGCTCGGTGGAGATGGAGGTCAGGGCCTCCTCGATCTGCGTCGGGTCGTTCGAGGCGCTGGAGACGGCCTGCTGGAGCTTGCTCACCGAGGTGGCTATGGCGTCGGCAGTCTTGACGCAGTCCATGGCGGTGTCGAGGGCCGCGCAGCCGCTCAGGACGGCGGTGAGCGTGGCGGCCGTGGCCACGGCGAGTGCGATGCGGCGCTTCAAGGTGGGTCCTCCCCCTGGGCGGGACGGGCGTGACGGGCGGGCGGGCGCACGGGTCGTGTCCGTGCGCCCCTTGCCCGTCAGGACGCCGTGGCCCCTCAGAGGGTTCCTTCGAGGGCCTCGCGCTGGATCTCCGCCAGGTCGGCGCAGCCGCCGGAGGCCAGGTCGAGGAGGGCGTTGAGCTCCTTGCGGTCGAAGGGCTCGGCCTCGGCGGTGCCCTGGACCTCGACGAAGCGTCCGTCGCCGGTGCAGACGACGTTCATGTCGGTGTCGGCGCGGACGTCCTCCTCGTAGCAGAGGTCGAGGAGGGGGACGCCGTCGACGATGCCGACGGAGACGGCGGCGACGGTGCCGGTGAGGGGCTTGCGACCGGCCTTGACCAGTTTCCTGGACTGGGCCCAGGCGACGGCGTCGGCGAGGGCGACGTACGCGCCGGTGATGGCGGCAGTGCGGGTGCCGCCGTCGGCCTGGAGGACGTCGCAGTCGAGGACGATCGTGTTCTCGCCGAGCGCCTTGTAGTCGATGACGGCGCGCAGGGAGCGTCCGATGAGGCGGGAGATCTCGTGGGTGCGGCCGCCGATTTTGCCGCGGACGGACTCGCGGTCGCCGCGGGTGTTGGTGGAGCGGGGGAGCATGGAGTACTCCCCGGTGACCCAGCCCTCGCCGCTGCCCTTGCGCCAGCGCGGGACGCCCTCGGTGACGGAGGCGGTGCAGAAGACCTTGGTGTCGCCGAAGGAGATGAGGACGGAGCCCTCGGCGTGCTTGCTCCATCCGCGTTCGATGGTGACGGGGCGGAGCTGTTCGGGGGTACGGCCGTCGATGCGAGACATGGGAGGAGCGTATCGGGATACGGCGAGGGGCCCGTTCCCCTGCCGGAACGGGCCCCGCCGACGCGAGCCGGTCGCTCGCGTCAGGTCCTCACATCATGTCCTCGATGTCCGCGGCGATCGGGTCCGCGTCGGTGCCGATGACGACCTGGATGGCGGTGCCCATCTTCACGACGCCGTGGGCGCCGGCGGCCTTCAGGGCGGCCTCGTCGACGAGGGCGGGGTCCACGACCTCGGTGCGCAGGCGGGTGATGCAGCCTTCGACCTCTTCGATGTTCTCGATGCCGCCGAGCCCGGCGACGATCTTCTCAGCCTTGGTGGCCATGTGTTTCTCCCTGTCCGTTCCGTTCGCGGGGACGCGAATCTCGGCGCACCTGCGGTCCGCTTTGACACGGTAACCCACGGTTGGCCCAACTTCGCGAGCGAGTGCCGCCGTTCTGCCGAATGATGACGATCACCGGTGGCCTGTCCCCAGCGGGCCCCCGGAGCCTACCTCAACTGGTCTACACCACCGTGCAACGAGACGCGCACCCGGCTTGTTCCGGGCAGGGAGGACGCCCATGAGTAGCGACAGCGCCGCGGCCGCGCCGAAGAAGTCCTGGGGCAGCGGTCTCTTCCAGGGGCTCCAGAAGATGGGCCGCAGCCTCCAGCTGCCCATCGCCGTCCTGCCCGCCGCCGGCATCATCAACCGACTCGGGCAGCCGGACGTGTTCGGCGCCGACGGCCTGGGCTGGGACAACGTCGCCAAGGTGATGGCGGGCGCGGGCGGCGCGCTGCTCGACGGCGGTCTCGGTCTGCCGCTGCTGTTCTGCATCGGCGTCGCCATCGGCATGGCGAAGAAGGCGGACGGTTCGACGGCGCTCGCGGCGGTGGTCGGTTTCCTCGTCTACTACACGGTGCTCCAGCAGTTCCCGAAGGACTGCCCGGAGGGGACGCGGGACATCGGCGGCGGGTGCCTGGGCCCGGACGACGCCTTCGCCGAGTACACGTACCAGAATCCCGGTGTCTTCGGCGGCATCGTCATGGGTCTGCTCACCGCGTACCTGTGGCAGCGGTTCCACCGGACGAAGCTGGTCGACTGGCTGGGCTTCTTCAACGGGCGCCGGCTCGTCCCGATCATCATGACGTTCGTGGCGATCGCGTTCGCCGCGCTCTGCCTGTGGGTCTGGCCGCCGATCGGCGACGCCCTGGAGAGCTTCAGCGACTGGCTGGTGGGGCTCGGCGCGTGGGGTTCGGGCATCTTCGGCGTGGCGAACCGGGCGCTCCTCGTCATCGGTCTCCACCAGTTCCTCAACGTGCCGATCTGGTTCCAGTTCGGCACGTACACGAAGCCGGACGGCACGGTGGTGCACGGCGACATCCCCATGTTCCTGGCGGGCGACCCGAACGCCGGGCAGTTCCTGACGGGCTTCTTCCCGATCATGATGTTCGCGCTTCCGGCCGCGGCGCTGGCGATCACGCACTGTGCCAAGCCGCACCGGCGCAAGGAGGTCGGCGGTCTGATGCTGTCGGTGGCGCTGACCTCGTTCGTCACCGGCATCACGGAGCCGCTGGAGTACTCGTTCCTCTTCATCGCCCCGGTCCTGTACGCGATCCACGCGGTGCTGACCGGTGTGTCGATGGCGGTGACGTGGGCGCTCGGGGTGAAGGACGGGTTCAGCTTCTCGGCCGGTCTGATCGACTACGTGATCAACTGGAACCTGGCGACGAAGCCGTGGCTGATCATCCCGATCGGTCTGGGCTTCGCGGTGGTGTACTACGTGGTCTTCCGGTTCGCGATCACCAAGTTCGACCTCCCCACCCCGGGCCGCGAGCCGGAGGAGGTGGAGGCGGAGATGGAGCGGGACAACGTGAAGTGAGCCCGCGGTAGCCGCGTCGCGCGCGGCGAGGCTCGCACCAGGCCCCCGGACCCCGTGGTCCGGGGGCCTTTCCGTGCCCGCTACGGAGCGTGTCCGGGCGGGTGAGAATTCACAGGTTCCTTATCTAAGTCGCGCGTGCTAAAACTGGTCTACACCACTCATTGGTGTAGACCACGCGGTCCAGACCACCGCGTTCCACGAGACGCCGCCGTCACCCCCTTTCACTGTCCTCTGGCGGCGCCTTGCCTTACTGGAGGAAGTTGATGAGTACGGCCACCGCCCAGGCCGCCGCTCCCGCGAAGAAGCGCGGATCCGGCCTGTTCCAGGGCCTGCAGAAGGTCGGTCGCAGCCTGCAGCTGCCGATCGCCGTACTGCCGGCCGCGGGTATCTTGCTCCGTCTCGGCCAGGACGACGTCTTCGGCAAGGACGGTCTCGGCTGGGACAAGGTCGCGAAGGTGTTCGCCACCGCGGGCGACGCGGTCTTCGCCAACCTGCCGCTGCTGTTCTGCGTCGGCATCGCCATCGGCTTCGCCAAGAAGGCCGACGGCTCGACCGCCCTCGCCGCCCTGGTCGGCTTCCTGGTCTACAAGAACGTGCTGACCGCGTTCCCCGTGACCGAGGCCGTCGTCAACACCACCGAGAACAAGGGCGTCGACGTCGCCGCCACCTACAACGACCCCAAGGTGCTCGGCGGCATCGTCATGGGTCTGCTGGCGGCCGTCATATGGCAGCGGTACCACCGCACCAAGCTGGTCGACTGGCTCGGCTTCTTCAACGGACGCCGGCTCGTCCCGATCATCATGGCCTTCGTCGGCACCGTCATGGGCGTCTTCTTCGGCCTGGTCTGGGAGCCGATCGGCAACCTCATCACCGACTTCGGCGAGTGGATGACCGGCCTGGGCGCCATCGGCGCGGGCGTCTTCGGCGTCGTCAACCGCGGTCTGCTCCCGATCGGCATGCACCAGTTCGTCAACACCGTCGCCTGGCAGGAGATCGGCTCCTACAAGGACTCGGCCGGTGCGGTCTGGCACGGCGACCTGCCGCGCTTCTTCCACGGCGACCCGACCGCCGGTCAGTTCATGTCGGGCTTCTTCCCGATCATGATGTTCGCCCTCCCGGCCGCCGCGCTCGCCATCACGCACTGCGCCCGCCCGGAGCGCCGCAAGGTCGTCGGCGGCATGATGGTCTCCCTCGCGCTGACCTCGTTCGTCACCGGCATCACCGAGCCGATCGAGTTCGCGTTCATGTTCATCGCCCCGGTGCTCTACGCGATCCACGCGGTCCTGACCGCGGTCGCCATGGCCGTCACCTGGGCCCTGGGCGTGCACCACGGCTTCAGCTTCTCGGCCGGTGCGATCGACTACTTCCTGAACTGGGGTCTCGCGACCAAGCCGTGGATGATCATCCCGATCGGTCTCGTCTTCGCGGCGGTCTACTACGTGCTCTTCCGCTTCGCGATCACCAAGTTCAACCTCCCCACCCCGGGCCGCGAGCCCGAGGAGGAGGTCGAGGACCTCACCAAGGCGTGAGTCCCGCCCGTACGGAGGGAAGGCCCCGGAACCGTCCAGGTTCCGGGGCCTTCCCCGTGTCCGTACGCGGACCCGTGCCCGTACGGGACCCGTGCCCGTACGGCGCGTCCTCAGACCTCGTACACCGCGCCCGACCGCGCCAGCTCCGACGGCCCCGCGTACACCTCGCGCGCGTCCGCCAGGTTCCGCTCGGCGTCCGTCCACGGCGGGATGTGGGTGAGGACGAGGCGGCCCACCCCGGCGCGGGCCGCCTGGGCGCCGGCCTCGCGGCCGTTGAGGTGCAGGTCCGGGATGTCCTCCTTGCCGTGGGTGAAGGAGGCCTCGCAGAGGAAGAGGTCGACGCCCTCGGCCAGCTCGTGCAGCGCCTCGCAGGTGCCGGTGTCCCCGGAGTACGCGAGCGAGCGGCCGCCGTGCTCGATCCGGATGCCGTACGCCTCGACCGGATGGCACACCTTCTCCGTGCGCACGGAGAACGGGCCGAGCTCGAAGCCGCCCGACTTCAGGGTGTGGAAGTCGAAGACCTCGCCCATCGCGGTGGGTGACGGCGTGTCCGCGTACGCCGTGGTCAGCCGCTGTTCGGCGCCCTCGGGGGCGAAGACGGGGATCGCGCCGCAGCGCCCGCCCTCGTGCCGGTAGTAGCGGGCGACGAAGTACCCGCACATGTCGATGCAGTGGTCGGCGTGCAGGTGGCTGAGGAAGATCGCGTCGAGGTCGTACAGACCGATGTGGCGCTGCAGCTCGCCCAGGGCGCCGTTGCCCATGTCGAGGAGCAGCCGGAAGCCGTCGGCCTCGACGAGGTAGCTCGAACAGGCCGAGTCCGCGGACGGGAACGACCCGGAGCAGCCGACGACGGTGAGCTTCATGGAGCGTGAACCTCCGTGGACGGGTGCGGGAATACGCAGGGGAGGGGAGGCTGTGCGGTCTGTCGAGCGTAAGGCGCACCGGGGCCCGTCGCTCCTTCGCGGTGGCCGGTTGTGGGCGAACTCACGGGCTCTGTCACCGGTTCGGATGGATGCCGGCCCGCCACGGCGGAGGGAACCGCGCGCCGGTACCGTCATGAGGTATGGACACGTCGTGGTGGCCCGCGCTGGTCGGGGTCGTGGTGCTCGCGCTGGTGGTGGCGGTCGTCGACGGGCGGAAGCGGTCGCCGCGCCGCCCCTCCTCCCGGCGCCCCTCCTCACAGCGTCCCCCGGGGCGGACCCGGCCCCCGGCCCGGCCGTCCGCGCGGCCGTCGGAACCGCGGAAGACCGGCCGGGGGCCGAAGGCCGGGGAGATCTGGTGGGCGGACGTGCCCTTCGAGGACGGGCCCGGGTCGAAGGACCGGCCCTGTCTGGTGCTCGCGGTACGGAGCGGCGGCGCGCTCGTCGCCAAGATCACCAGCAAGCACCACGAGGAGCGGCCCGGGGTGATCGCGCTGCCGCCGGGGACGGTGGGCGACGCGCGGGGGCGGCCGAGCTTCCTGGAGACGGACGAGCTGCGGACCGTGCCGGTGGCGGACTTCCGGCGGAGGGTGGGAGAGGTGGACCCGGCCCTGTGGGACCGGGTCCGTCATCTCGCGCGCTGAGACGCCTTTCCGAGGGCGTGTGTCGAAAGTAGCGTCGTCTGCCCGGAGGGCAGGCCCGGCGGTGTCCGGTGCGTGCGATCGCAAGGCGGAGGGTCGCCCCGATACTGGATG